>NZ_JAFCTF010000001.1:329765-635520 GCF_049895885.1 Acinetobacter sp. TSRC1-2 | reverse complement strand
GTCACGGGCACATTTAACGGTGCGCCTTCTTCCTTCCAGTTTGGGAACAACTCATTCATGGCACGCGGTTCAAGTACCGCACCAGACAGGATATGTGCACCGACTTCAGAGCCCTTTTCCACGACACAAACGGACAGATCGTTTAGATTGTTTTCAATTGCAAGTTGGCGGATTTTGATCGCTGCAGAAAGACCCGCAGGGCCTGCGCCTACGATAACGACGTCAAACTCCATCGATTCACGTTCGATGTGTTCCATGTAGGACTCCTCATATGATTTGAAGGTGGCAACCGTAATGATTTCACTCGGTGCTGCCATGAGTGTTCTTAAAGCCCAGACACAATTTTATTATCGTGTCTTTTATATTGTGGGCTAGTATAGTTTTAAACCGTGATCTAGCCAATTGGCTGAATCATATTATTTTTCCGTCAGCAGGGGTATTCCGTATGGTTAATCAAAATAATTCACCAAATCAGACGAAAAATGTCGATATTCCTGATGATAAAAATTTAATGGGTATTACACAATACTTAAAAGATGCACAGACCGGTCACAAAAGGTCAATACCCCCATTGGATCAATTTAACCCAAAGCATTGTGGTGCAATGGATTTGAAGGTAAAAGCTAATGGAGAATGGTGGCACGAAGGTCAATTGATCAAGCGTCAAGCCATGATTGACTTGTTCTCAACCGTACTTTGGAAAGAAGAGGGCAAGTTCTACCTAAAGACCCCGGTAGAGCAAATTGAAATAGAAGTGGAAGATGAGCCTTTATTTGTGAACCAGGTGGATCAGGTTAAAATTGAGGGTAAAACCTATATTCAATTGTCCACCACTACTCAAGATATTGTGATTGTAGATCAGGAACACCCAGTTTTTATGCGTGAATATTTAGGTGAATTACGTCCTTATGTGCATGTTCGCTTTGGCATCAATGCCCTAATTCAACGTTCTGCTTTTTTTCATTTAATTGAAATGGGACAGCTCCTTGAAAATGCTGAGGGTGATACCATCTTAAACCTACAAAGTGGCGATTTTTACTTGCAATTAGGCACCTGAGGTTTAAGCTTTGTTCTTCCCAATTTTGAACTGCTGAAAGTGAAGCTATGACAGCCATTCATCCTATTTCTCCTTTAACAAATCCAATGCCCAAGGCGCAACCTGATGCTCCTATTGGGATTTTTGACTCTGGAATAGGTGGATTGTCTATAGCACAGGACATTGCAAATTATTTACCCAAAGAACGTATCCTTTATTATGCCGATACCGCAAATGTGCCTTATGGACCGCGTGATGATCAAAATATTCGCGATTTGACCGCCAATGCAATTGAATGGTTATATCGCCATGGCTGTAAAGTGGCAGTGGTGGCATGCAATACCGCATCTGCATTTAGCCTGGATTATTTACGTGATCATTATGGTGAAGATTTTCCAATTATCGGTTTAGTGCCGGCATTAAAACCTGCTGTATTACAAACTAAGTCAAAAACAATCGCGGTTCTTGCAACGCCAGCGACTTTTCGGGGCAAACTGATTCAAGATGTGATGCAACGTTTTGCCCTGCCTGCCCATGTGAATGTCATTCCTGTGACCTGTCTGGAATTAGTGCCCTTTGTGGAAAATGGAGCGCAGATGAGTGCGGAATGTTTAGCAACCTTAAAAGAAATACTACAACCAGTGGTAGACCAAGGGGCAGATTATTTAGTCCTGGGATGTACCCATTATCCCTTCTTAAAACCTGCGATTGAGTCAATTTTTGGTCAGAAACTGACATTAATTGACTCTGGAGTACCAGTTGCGCGACAAACAGCCCGAATTTTGATTAAAAATGAGTTATTATTTGAACAAGATCAAAAAGACAGCTTACGAATTGAATGTCATGTCAGTGGCAATAATGCAGAAAATTTAAAAACTGTGTTGCAGTACTTGATTCAACAGAATTTAACTTGGGATATTCGCAACATTACTGTTGAATAAGCAAAGAAACGCAGCTAGTCTTTTGAAATATAGTAAAAAATTAGATTTTAGATTAGGGTGGTCGATTACAGCACAACTGCTAAGCATAACTACAGTTGGGGGATGTAATATGCAATTGGAAGAGGATAACCAATGCTCGATAAGCGTTATCAGGTTTTTATTTCTACGTCTGGTAGTGAAATGCAGCCAGAACGTATTGTTTTAGCTCAAACTCTAGTGGGGATGGGGTTCTTTTCTTGGGGATTAGAACAACGTACACCACTAAGTACGGCGTTTGCACGTCGTCAAATTGATGACTGCGACTATGTGGTAATTCTTTTGGGCAGTCAATATGGCGAGCAATCTGTGTCAGGTGTCGGGTATATGCACCTCGAATATATTTACGCTGTCACCAAACAAAAACCGATTATTGTATTTATGCATGAAGATCCGGCATCGCGGGACCCTGCTTTGCAGGATCAAAAACCGGAACTTCGCGAAAAATTCCTAGAATTCCGTAAATTATTACAACAAGAAGCCGATCAAATTTTTACTTATCGTAGCATTCGTGACTTGGAAATGGCGGTACGCTTTAATATGCCGCAAATGCTTGAACGCTATCCTGTTTCAGGATGGGTTCGACCGCAGAACACTCAATCCTTGCATGACGAAATTGATCAATTTAAAGCTAAAATTGAACAACTTGAAACAGAAGTGGGCAAACGAGAAGTCGATCCGTTCTTATCTTTACCCAAAGTATCAATGCATGAATTATTTTCTTTTGAATATCGAATGCATGCTTATCAAGACGGTAATTTCAAAGAATTGAAAATTCAAAAAAAACTGACTTGGGCACAGTTACTGAATATTTTAGGCACCATGTTTGTCAATCCGACGCCAGAAGAATATTTTTCTAAATGTATAAATGAATATTTAAATGATACAGGTCTGGCAGATGCACGTGTAGAAATGCCTCGTGCACATGCAGTGGCGCGTGCGCAGATTAATATTCGTGCTTTACACAGTATTAAAATGCAAATGCGTCAGAATGACTGGATTGTGCAATCTGGACGCGATGACCGGCAACGTATGTTGTGGCACATCACTCCCAAAGGGCAAAAGCTTTTAGAAAGTAATTCGCTTGAGAATAATCGTGTTTTTCAATTTAATTCACCGTATTAATTCATATAGAGAAAGTGCAGAAAACTGTTAAAGTAAACCAGTTCATCTATGTTGGAAAAGGGTTTGATGTTTTCTGCACCTAAAGCGAAAGTTACTATCATTTTGGCCAATTTGGGTACTCCTGATGCGCCAACTGTTCCGGCAGTCCGTCGTTTTCTGAAGCAGTTTTTATCTGATCAGCGGGTCATTGAAATTCCAAAACCCGTATGGCAACTTATTTTACGTCTATTTATTTTGCCATTTCGTCCCAAGCGTGTAGCTCATGCCTATGAAATGGTGTGGGGGCAAGATTCACCAATGCGTGAAATTTTGTTGCAACAAGTGGAAGCCGTACAACAACAATTAATCCCAGCTTATCCGCAATTCGAAATCAATGTTGTGCCGGCCATGACCTATGCTAATCCCGGTATTCAAAGTGTATTAGCCAAGTTAGCTGAACAACCGCAAGACCATATTATTTTACTGCCCCTATTTCCACAGTATTCGGCAACCTCTACCGCTCCACTGTATGATGCGGTCGCCAAATGGATACTGACCCAGCGTAATTTGCCGGGCTTATCGATTATTCGCGATTACTATCAACATCCTTTGTTTATTCAGGCTTTAGCGCAAAGTGTACGAGATTATCAAGCTGAACATGGCTCAGCGGAAAAACTGTTGATGTCTTTCCATGGTATTCCGCAGCCATATGCCGATAAAGGTGACCCTTATGCAGACCGTTGTCGTATTACTGCGCAACGTGTGGCCGATGAGCTTGGGTTAAAGGATCATCAGTGGGCAGCGAGTTTCCAATCTCGTTTTGGTAAGCAGGAGTGGATTAAGCCTTATACGGATGCGCTCTTGACCGAATGGGCAGAGCAAGGAGTGAAATCAGTACAGGTGATGAGTCCAGCTTTTTCTGCAGACTGTTTAGAGACTCTAGAAGAACTGGCCATACAAAATGCCGAATTGTTTGAGTCTTTGGGCGGTGAACAATATGCCTATATTCCGGCATTAAATGCCCGTGATGATCATATCGCATTGCTCACAACTTTGCTTCACGCTAATCTTGATGCATTAACCCATACATTAGCCCACTAATTTCAGCGAGATTCTCCCCATGTTACAAGTCAAAATTGTGCCTGTTACGGCATTTCAGCAAAACTGTTCGATTGTGTGGGATGCCGACAGCAAAGAAGCAATTTTGATTGATGCGGGTGGGGAGCCTGAAAAATTGAAAGCCGAAGTGGATGCTTTGGGTTTGACTGTTAAAGCCTTATGGTTGACCCATGGTCATCTGGATCATGCCGGTGCAGTAGGTACATTAACCAAATTATGGAATGTACCGGTCATTGGGCCGCATAAGGAGGATGCTTTTTGGCTGGATATGATTCAGGAAGTTTCAGCGCGTTATGGCTTTCCAATTCCGGAAAAAGTAGAGGTTAGCCAATGGCTTGAAGGTGGAGAAGTATTGAAGCTAGGTGAGGAAGAGTTTGAAGTCCGTTTTGCCCCAGGTCATACGCCGGGTCACGTGATGTTCTATAACAAAAATTACGGTTTATTATGGACAGGTGACGTGCTGTTTAAAGGTTCGATCGGCCGTACCGACTTTCCACGCGGAAATCATCAACAGTTATTAGATTCGATTCAGCGTGAATGTTTTAGTCTGCCGGATGAAACCCAATTTATTTCGGGTCATGGTCCAATCAGTACCATTGGTTTTGAAAAACAACATAACCCTTTTGTGGCGGGTAAAGCAGGTTAATGCCTGGGATTTTGTTGTAAAAAAAAGTCTGCATCTGCAGACTTTTTTATAGATGTTATTTTTTTAGATCATTAAAACTCATCTTCTTCACGACCGCCATCTGCTTGCGGCGCATCTTGAGTCGGCAGTTTATATTCATCATTTGCCCACGCTCCCAGATCAATCATTTTACAGCGTTCTGAACAAAAAGGACGGAACGCATTGCCTTCCCAAGTCGAAGGTTTGCCACAACGCGGGCAAGGAAAAGTGCGAGGCATCTTATTCTCCGGATAAAAATGATGATTCGATTAGTCAAACTCAGTCGCTCTTGCTAGACTTGAGCCGATTTTTGTTAGTTTGATCTGATTATGCCAATTCGTCAATTTCAAGCACAGCGTATGCATGCGCCTCGTGATTTTCAAATGATTAGCCCAGAGCCAATTTGTGTGGAAATTGGGGCAGGTAAAGGTAAGCATGCCTTGCTTTTTTCGAGTCAGCATCCCGAAAATAAATTGATTGCAATTGAACGCACCCGTGAAAAATATGTGGCGATGCAAAAA
This sequence comes from Acinetobacter sp. TSRC1-2, assembly GCF_049895885.1. NCBI lineage: Bacteria > Pseudomonadati > Pseudomonadota > Gammaproteobacteria > Moraxellales > Moraxellaceae > Acinetobacter > Acinetobacter sp. TSRC1-2. The sequence goes on along the minus strand of NZ_JAFCTF010000001.1, from coordinate 630,099 downwards.
CAGCATGCCTTGGAAGGACAAAGCAATTTACAGGCGATTCATGCCGATGCCATGCCATGGATTGTACATGCTTTATTGCCGGCACAAGTACAGCAATTTTTTATTTTATATCCAAATCCTGAACCGCATAATCCGGCACAGCGCTGGTTGAATATGCCATTTTTTGAATTTTTACTGTCGCGTTTACAGATCGGTGGCACAGTGACTTTGGCCAGTAATATTCCTGAATATATAGCAGAAGCAGAGCAACAGCTGATTGAGGTATGGAAATTACCGTTTATTAAAGAACTGATTCCAACCACTTCGGCACGCACCCATTTTGAAATTAAATATTTGGAACGTGGTGAATTGTGTCAGCAATTGATCATCACCAAGTCAGAAGGCTACACGACCCGTTTTGATGGTTTTATGCCGCTGCAAGGTCAAAATGCGGTGATCGAAACTGCATCAGAAACGAATGTAAAAGATGCTGAATAAGTTGGCTATAAAAAAGCGTGTCGCAATTATTGGAGCAGGTCCTGCAGGACTGATGGCTGCGGAAGTGTTAACTCAGTACGATTATGAGGTACATGTTTATGAGCAGAAACCATCGGCAGCACGTAAATTTTTAATGGCAGGCAAAACCGGCTTAAATATTTCCCATGCTGAACCTATGGCACAATTTATTCAGCGCTATGATCAAGCCGAGTGGCTTGCAGCTTGGATAAAACAGTGGGATGCAAACTGGATTCAACAATGGATGAAGGGCTTAGGAATTGAATCTTATATCGGTTCATCTGGGCGCGTATTTCCCGTTGAGATGAAAGCGGCTCCTTTACTTCGTGCCTGGTTAAAACGCTTAGCCGAACATGGGGTGATTTTTCATTATCGGCATCAGTGTCTGGACTTAAACCGTTCCGAATTACAGTTTAAAAATCTGGTCACAGAACAGGTTGAAACTCAGCAGTTTGATGCCATTGTGATGGCATGCGGTGCAGTGTCATGGTCACGACTTGGCAGTGACGGTGCGTGGCAACAATGGTTATCTCAGGATGAAATTGAAGCCTTTCAAGCCAGCAATGCCGGCGTGGAACGAGCCTGGTCCAAGTTTATGCATCCGGTATTTGGTCAGCCTTTAAAACGGGTAGAAGCATGGGTGGATAATCAAGCCAAAACCATGGGCGATATTGTGATTAGCCATTATGGCCTGGAAAGTAGTCTGATCTATAAACAGGGTCGTGCGTTGCGTCAGCAGCTTAAAAATGGTCAAGTCATGCAACTGTATTTGGATTTAATTCCAGATCAGACGGTTGAGCAACTCGCGCAAAAATTACAACCGAGTAAAAAGCAGTCTTTGAGTAATGTCTGGCGTAAAGCAGGTTTAGATAATGCCAAAGCCAATCTGGTGCGTGAGTTGGTGGCTAAAGATCTATGGAATGATCCGCGGGCTTTGGCACAGCAGATTAAACATTTGCCTATTCCTTTAGAGGGCTTCCGTCCAATAGAAGAAGCCATTAGCTGTGCCGGTGGAGTTAAACGAGACGTCTTGTCTGAACAACTGCAATTAAAGTCTAATCCGCATGTGTTTTGTTGCGGAGAGATGCTGGATTGGGATGCACCGACAGGCGGTTATTTATTGACTGCATGTTTTGCCACGGGTCGTGCTGCGGCTGAGGGTGTGCATGGTTATCTTGCTGCTGCCTTGCTGCAAAAATAGAGCAAGGAAGATTTTGAACCGTAATTTAAAGCATGTTAGGTTGATTACTCAAACCTTATGAAAAATGCGACTGTTATGTCTGAACAAAATCTATGTAGCGGAAGCTGTTTGTGTGGCGGTTTACGCTATGAAATTCAGGGTGAAATCGGTGACATCGTGCAATGTCATTGTCGAAAGTGTCGTAAAGCCAATGGCACAGCTTTTGCCACCAATGCTCCGATTAAAAAAGCCGATTTTAAAATTGTGCAAGGGGAGCATTTGCTGAAAAAGTTCCAATCCAGTGCAACCACTCAGCGTTGTTTTTGTGCTGATTGCGGCTCGCCGATTATCAGTATTAAAACTGAAACACCGGATCTGTACCGTTTAAGAATTGGCACACTGGATACACCACTTCAGCAAAAGCCGACCCAACATATTTTTGCTGCCTCCAAGGCAGAGTGGGATACGATTTGCGATGGCTTGGTGCAGCATGACGGGCGACCATAAATCATTGCAATAAAAATGAAGGGATCAAATGATCCCTTTTTTATCTATCCAGTTTTAGTAGTTGGATTGAGTGGTCTCGGATTTAGCTGCTTCCGCTTTTTTTGTTTCAGCTTTACCCATTTCCGGATATTGCGATTGCCAATGTTCAAGCTGTTCTTGAGCATGTAAAAACTCACCTAAACCTTTGACTCGATCGCCTGAATTTTTCATTACATCTGCTTTTTTATCTTTATTCTGATCATACAGTTTGGCTTGGTCTTGCCAGTATTCTGCAATTAAGCCTTGAATATAGCGACCTTGCTGGGTTTTCAAGTCCAGATCTTTCAGCATATTGAGTGCCGACTGAACATTGTCGCGTTTGCGGTCGTGCGCAAATTCATCGGTGAGTGAACCCTTTTCCTGCATTTTCGTCAGCTCGTCTTCCATATCATCACTCATTTGGGTGAAACGCGTGTCGAAGTCGGTGAGTAAGGCAATATCATGTTGATCATCTGCAGTTTTCTCGAACGCTTTGACCGGTTCGGTAATCAAATCCTGCATGACTTTATCTTCAGGCTGAATTTTATCGTTTTGAGTGGTGCTATTTTTGCTGTTATCACAGGCCGTCAGAAAGATGCTTGAACATAATAAAACAGGCAGACCTAGTTGTTTCAATTTAATATTTTTCATGATGATTCCTTTATTTCTGATCGATTTTTTTAAAATCATAAGCATGGGTTACATAAGGGAAGGTAATTTCATCTTGTGGATATTTACCAGTGTAGCTGAAGACAATCTGTTCAAATAGGGCTTTTAATTGCTGTTGTTCTTGGTTCGGCATTGCAGCAATAAAACTGGTAGAAAGCAGACGCTTAGACACTACATTTTCTACCGTACCGATATGCTTCAGCTTAAAAGTCTGGATATTTTCCAACTGAAATAAGGATTGATGCTGAAACACATTTTTCCACTTTCCACTATGATAACGAGGTGTGTTACCCTCCAAAGGTTCAATCAGATCTGCCAGTGTCTTGACCCAGTCAACGTCTATATCACGTTGATTCCAGATCAGTGCCAAATGTCCGGATGGTTTCAAGGCTTGATGAATTTGCTGTAAAGTCTCAAGATTGGCAAACCAGTGGAAGGATTGTGCACAGATGACCGCATCCATACTATTTGCAGTGACAGGCAAATGTGCACTAGAGGCTTGCAGGGTTTGAATCTCGGGATATAGCTGTTGCAGCTGTGCCAGCATCTCCTGAACCGGTTCAATCGCGGTGATGTGCGAAGTTATTTGCCCTAAGTAGGATAAGAATTTGCCCGTGCCGGAACCGAGATCGATGACATGCGATTTTTCGCAAAGTTGCAGCTGATCTTGCAGCCAGCTGACGATATCTTGTGGATAATCGGGACGCACCTGTTGATACAGTTCTGCAGCAGAACTGAAACCTTTTTGAGCAGCTGGATGAAGTGATTGTGTCATATTTTGCGCTTTTTAATATTCTTGGCATCTATAAAATAACATAGTCGCTTTTCGTAAATAGGCAAGGTGTCTATTTGTTCTATTGACTGTACAAAACAAGGGCCGATTTGCTTCGGTGTGGAAATGGAAAAACACATTATTTTTGAAGACGAACAAATTCGTGCAATATTTTTAAAAGGTTCATCGGAGGAGCTGGTTTTCTCTTTTGGCGATTTAATTACCCGTGCCAAAGGGCTGGCGATTAATGCCGAAAAATCCTTGCATAAACATGATTTTAATGTAATTGGAATTATGCCGAAGCAGAAATCGTGGTTTCCGGAAAGCTCAATGCGACAGATGTTTGCCGAGATTCAGGAACTGATTGCGCCGTTTGAAAAACGGATTGGCTATGGCGGTTCAATGGGCGGTTATGCTGCAATCAAGTATTCAAATTTGCTTGACTTAAAACGCGTGGTTGCATTGGTGCCGCAGTATTCAATCAATCCTGAGGAGGTTGAAGACCCGCGCTATAACATGTTTTTCCATGAGGAACTAAATGCCAATATGCAGGTGCAGCCTCAAGATGTTTCAGCCGAGCGTGAATACCTTGTGGTTTATGATCCGTACTACCCCGAAGATCGCGCGCATTATTTAAAACTTGAGCAGGTTTTGCCTCAAATTCAGACCTTAAATTTACCCTTTACCGGACACGATGCAATTGCTGTGCTTGCCAGTTCAGAATTACTGCATGACTTTTTATTGCATGAATTTGATGCACCCTATTTCTATAAAAAAATTCGTCAGGTCAAAAAGAGCAGCAAGTTCTATTATCGTAAAGTGATTGAAAACTTATTGCCGCGCCATCGTAATGCCTTGGGTTCGATTTTAATTAATAATGATTTGCAGCTGGATAGCCAGTTTTTTGATGTGAAGTTGAAACAGAATCTACTGCGAGAATTGCTCAGCAACAAGCAAGTCAGTCAGCAAGATTTACTGAAACTCGGTATTCAGGTGAGTTTGCCCCAAGAAAACCGTAGTCATTTATTGGATTGTTTCGGCCATGGGCTGGTATTCAATGTGATTAGCCAAAAAATTGAAAGCTACGCCGCCGGTGCAATTGCCTTAAATCATAAATTTCTGATCCCGATTTTTGCCAAGGGCAGTGGTTTGGTGCAGATTAATTTAAATGATGAGCGCTATGTTGTGGCAATGAATGACCGTCATGTGATGAAGCTGTTTAAGGAACAGGAGCCGTTAACAACCGGCATGCATCCGATTGTGATCAAGAAATATAGCGATTTTTATTTGCTCAGTTATAAGCATTTAAACTTAAGTAATAATGAATACGGCAGTCATGATTTTATTGAAGACACGCCTGAAACTGCTCAATTCGTCACTCAACCGGAACTGTCTTAAGCATTATCGAATAGCCTGTGATTGTTTAAAACGAACCCGACTTTGGTCTTATTTTGATCGCTTGCTTTATATTTTAATCGGTCTAAGATAGAAAATATAAAGCAAGTTAAATTTGCTAAATGTTGAACAACAAACAAATAAACACGACAGGGTGCTTAAGGATGAAACGTGATTTTATACCGGCTGTGCTTTTAACCATCATCTCTATATCGATACCTTCCTATGTTTTTGCCCAGAGTCCAGATGCCACTTATATGATTATGGGCGCAGGATTGCTGGTGGTGTTTGCCTTGGCAATCTATGTATTTTTTGAAATTCGGAAGTCGATTCAAGTCCATATTAATAAACCCACTAAATAGTGGGTTTTTTCATATCTGCTACCTGAATTTGGTTGAAAAAGCATGCACATCTGGCTTTTAATGCATGGGGGAATAATTTGCAGATCCCTCTCTGAACCAGCCAAGGAATGCATCATGAAAGCCGTATTTTTAGACTATGAATCACTTGATCAAAATGATTTGGATTTTAGTACGCTCGAAGCGGCTTTTGATGAGTTAAGCCTATTTCCAAGCACTCAGCCAGCGCAAGTTTTAGAACGTGTGCGGCATGCAGATGTCATTATCAGTAATAAAGTGCTGGTGGATGCAGCAACGATTCAGCAATGTCCGAATTTAAAACTGATTTTAATTTCCGCGACAGGTACAAACAATGTTGACCTGATTCAAGCACGTGCACAGGGTATTGTGGTGTGTAATTGTCAGGGTTATGGCACTTCGGCTGTAGCACAGCATACCTTGGCCTTAATGTTGGCTTTAGCCACTTCATTGCTTAAATATGACCGCGCGGTGAAACAAGGTGAATGGAATAAAGCCTCGCAATTTTGTTTGCTGGATTTCCCTATTATTGAACTGGAAGGCAAAACTTTAGGAATTATTGGTTATGGTGAATTAGGACAGGCGGTTGCAAAACTGGCTGAAGCGTTTGGCATGAAAATACTGGTCGGATCTTTACCAAATCGTCCAACTGATGCCAGTCGTATTCCTGTTGCAGATTTATTGTCTCAAGTCGATTTCCTGAGTCTGCATTGTCCATTAACCGACGATACCCGTGATTTGATAGATGCCCAAGCCTTCGATGCCATGAAACCGAGTGCATTTTTAATTAACTGTGCACGTGGTGGCATTGTCAATGAACAAGCGCTTGCGGATGCTTTACGCCAAGGCAAAATTGCCGGGGCTGCAACCGATGTTCTTACGGTTGAACCACCGAAAGAAGGTAATGTGTTATTGGCAGATGATATTCCAAACTTGATTATTACCCCACATAGTGCGTGGGGCAGTGTTGATGCCCGACAACGCATTGTGCAGCAGATGCTAGACAATGTAGCAGCGTTTAAATCTGGTCAGCCGACTCGACAAGTGAATTAAATTAACCGACTCCCAATTTCGCCCGCTTCTGAAAAGAAGAGAGCAGATTCATTATAAGTTGGTGGTTGCATTGTTTTGTACCGGTTGTACTTGGGTCGAGGGTACGGATTGAACGGGAGCGGAATCCACTCCTGTCGATGACTGACTCAAAGGATGGGAAACAATAGGCGCAGGCTGGTCATTTGGACTACCCATAATTTTATCTTTGGTTTCATTCAGTTTTTTATTTACTGTTGCTGCTGCATGTTGAGATTTTTCTTTTGCCACTGCCGATTTTTCCGTAGCAAAATCTTTGGTTCCTTCCCAGGCATTTTCAACTTTAGGTTTTACTTTCGCGATTCCTTTTTGTGCAGCATGATCAACTTTTTCAGCCGTATTTTGCACCGATGTTTGCGCCTTGTGGGTAATCACTTTAAAAATATTGGGATTATCACCATATGGTGCAGCCTGACGCTGTGTGGGAGTCGCAGTTTCGGTCGTTGTTTGAGCAAAAAGGGGAGTTGAAGCCAAAATTGCGCTGGTAATTAATGCAGCTTTCATCGTTTTCATTATGGGTTTTATTCCTGTTTTAACGCTCGTTTCGAGTCATTTCATCTCTATTTAATTTTATTCTATAGGCTAATTTTGCTAGAAATATGAAGTTTGATGAAATGGCTACAGATTCATAACATTAAAAATAAATTCGTGATGCCCAGTAAAAGAAAAAGCCCATAAAAATGAGCTTTTCAGACATAAATTTTAAACACTACGTTATTTTTGGTGACTTACTGACGCATTTGTATCTAGACCTACTTTTGCATTAGCCGCTGGAGTATTTAACTCGACTTTGGCATTCGTATTTAGACCGGCATTGCCTGACTGGGAACTTACAGTGTCTTTGGTTTTTTGCAATTTTTCACTGCTAAAGTTTTTGGTTTTATCGGCTTTATCAGCGACGAAGGTTTTGGTTTTATCTGCTGTTTTCACGGTTGCATCTTTAATTTTTCCAGCTTTATTTACGACTGCCTGAGATTTTTCTGCAGTAAATTTTTTGGTGTTTTCTACAGCCTTTTTACCTGTGGTTCGAGTTTTATCAACGCCTTTTTCTACACCATGATCTACTTTGACCGCAGTGTTTTTAATGCCTTGACCTGCTTTTTGTGTGGTGTTTTGAATACCTTCGCCTGCTTTGTGAGCAGTGTTATGAATGCCTTGACCAACTGTATGGGTGGTATTTTTCACCCCGTTAGACAAGCTGTGTAATACACCGGGTTGTTCTGTTTTTATATCTGCTGTCGCTTGTACTGTGGTATTTGCGAACAGAGGAGAAGTGGCCAATAGTGCAGTGGTAATCAATGCAGTTTTAAGGGTTTTCATCGCTTAAATGTATCCTGTATGGCGAAACTCGAATGTTCACCGAGTTATAAGATTTCACATAATAAAGAGATTAATTCGTAAATTATTGGATTGAGAATAAAGTCACACGTTTTAGCAACACTGAATCAACAATATTGATAAGAATATGAAGAGAATTTACAGATCTGGTTTATATAATGATTTAAATTTGAGTTGTTTTTATAAAAAATGAACCTTTTGATATTTTAAATGTGAATTTTAAAACATCATCAGAAATAGGGGTGAAAACCTTTTAGATAAAAATATAAAGTGGAATGCTGGACTAAAATATTTTGAAAAAGAGCAGAATCACCAATTCAAATTTGAATCAGTGATTCTTGGTTGTATTAGTCACATTGTGCTAAAGCATCTTTATGAAAATGATGGCGCAGTGCAAGGAAGTTCTTTTGCACTTCTGGGGCATTGAGGTCAAATTTGTTTGCGGTACTGGTACCATCTTTGGCAAAGGTTGCAGAGCCACCTGAAATAAGCGTTAAGCCTTTAAAAGCCCATTGTTCTACTGACTTGCCAGCTTCTAGGTTGCCCGTAAATTCAATCACGCATTTTCCGGGAAATTTGGTCAGTTTTGCTTTGTTGTTGGTGGTGTTTGGATAGACTTCCAGGTTTTGGACTTCCTGTAATACACCTGTTTCAAGCTGTGGAATAGTAGGTGCAGATGTACACGCTGTAAGAGCAATACCCGCAAGACCAGTCAAAATAATCGTTTTAAATTTCATATGATTCTTTCTTGTTGAGTGTTGTTAGTTTGAGTATATGAAATATAACGTGAAATGCCTATATGAAAATTATTTACGCTATGAGATATCTTGATCTAATTCATTTTCCTTTAGAGGTACTAAATCAGATAATGCCTCAACGATTTCTAAAATGCTTTGATTTGCAGTATTTAATGCAACTTTATTTGCTAAATTGGGACTGAAGTTAATTATTTGATCTTTTGATACCCCATACCATATTGGTAAAATTCGCTTTATGCCACTATTCATTTCTTGGGCTACTAAAGATTCAAACTCATAACGTGTCCAATTTTTTCTAATAAAGGCTTCTGAAGCTACAACTACTGCGAACTTTGATTTAATTAGTCCTTTATTGATTTCAGCCGTTAGGCTATCTCCGACTTTAAGTGTATCTCGTCGTACCAAACTTTATAGCCTGCATCATTTAAAGCTTGATAAAGTGTACGGACAAATTCTTCTTTATCTTCAGATGCATGCGAAATGAAAAAATCATATTCCAATTCCGGTAAACTTTCTTTATGTTGAACGCCAGCATTTGAAATCATTTGTGTTACAGCTTTACTATTTAAAACTTGTTGTTGGCTAAGTTTCTTTTCTAAAGCCATTATTTTTTTATTTTCCGCTTCTTGTTCTTTAGATAACTTTTGTTTTTCTTTTAATAAATTAGTTTCTGCTATACCTAATTTTTTCTGTAATTCAGATTTTTTCTGCTGACATTTTAAAACTTCAGTTTGCTTGCGATTCATTTCTGAAGTCTTGCTAGTTAAAGTACTTAAACTTACATTTTTGGAGTTCAATGATTTTAAAATTTGGTTAATTTTATCATTTAGAGTAGCTTCTTTTTTATTTTCTTGGCTAATTTTCAAATTTAAATCAGAGATTTTTTTGGTGTAACGGTTGATATTCTGAATTCTTAAATTACTTACCATTTGAATTTCCTGATTAAAAATGAGTTATTTTTGATCAAAATATCATTTAAATTATGGAATTACAAAATAAAAAACCCGCTTTAAAGCGGGTTTTTTATTAAATCAGAACTTAGTGCTGAAGCACAGAAATATCAGCCACTTTGGTAAACAAGTCGCGAAGCTGTGCAAGCATACGTAAACGGTTTTCTTTCAATTCAGCATCATCTGCCATGACCATTACACCGTCAAAGAACGCATCGACTGGCGCACGAAGGGCAGCCAAAGCAGACAATGCAGCAGTATAGTCTTTCGCAGCAAATAACGGCTCAACCACTGGCGTGATTTTCGCAAGTTCAGCGAACAATGCTTTTTCAGCATCTTCAACCAAGTTTGCTTCAACAACCTCACCTGTCGGTGCAGCTTCTTTAGCAAGAATGTTGGCAACACGTTTGTTGGCAGCAGCAAGTGCAGCAGCTTCAGGCAATGCACGGAAGTGATTTACCGCATTTACACGCTTGTCAAAATCAAGTGGGGATTTTGGTGACAACGCTTGAACGGCTTGAATCACGTCAACCGCAACGCCTTGGTCTTCGTATTTCGCACGGTAACGACCTTCAAGGAATGCAACTGCATCCGCCAAAGTCTTGACATGATCTGCAACAACATTGCCATAAGCATTGAGTGCAAGCGTAATTAATTCTTCAATTGAAACGTCTAAATTATTTTCAGTCACAAGACGTAAGATACCAATTGCAGAACGGCGTAGTGCAAACGGGTCTTTCGAACCAGTAGGCGCTTGACCAATACCGAAAATACCGGTAAGCGTGTCTAAACGATCCGCAAGGGCAATGGTTGTACCTGTTTTGGTTTTTGGTAAAACGTCACCTGCAAACTTCGGTAAATATTGCTCACCTAAAGATTCAGCAACTTCATCATTTTCGCCTTCAATGCGTGCATAATACGTACCCGCGATCCCTTGAAGTTCTGGGAATTCACCCACTAACTCAGAAGTTAAATCGCATTTAGCAAGCAGGGCAGCTTTCTCAGCATCAGCAGGATTTGCACCAGTAAGTGGAGCAAGCGCTACAGCCAATTTTGCAATACGTGTCGATTTATCCCAAAGCGTACCCAGTTGTGCCTGAAACACCATGTTAGCCAGTTTCTCTTTACGCGATGCAAGCGGTTGCTTTTGATCTTGTAAGAAGAAGAATTCAGCATCAGACAAACGTGGACGAACGACTTTCTCGTTACCTTCAATAATTTGTGTCGGGTCTTTCGACTCAATGTTCGACACAGTAATGAAGTACGGTTGAAGTTTATTATCGCTATTGACCAAGCAGAAGTACTTCTGGTTGTCCTGCATAGTGGTGATGAGTGCTTCTTGAGGCACAGCAAGGAAGCGTTCTTCAAAGCTCGCACGAAGCGCAACAGGCCATTCAACCAGTGCAGTTACTTCGTCACGCAGATCGCTTGGTACTATCGCAATCGCATTCACTTCATCAGCCAAAGCTTTTACTTGCTGGTCGATAATAGCTTGACGCTCTTCAAAAGACGCTACAACGTGAGCCGCTTTGAGTTTTGCTAAGTATTCATCTGCATGGTTCAGCGTAATTGCTTCAGGTGCATGGAAACGGTGACCGTAAGTCACATTTCCTGCTTTATGATCCTGAATGGTTGCATCAATGATGTCATTGTCTTTTAACAATACAACCCATTTTACCGGACGTACGAATTCAGTACGGCTTGCCGCAGAACGCATACGTTTAGCAATCGGCAGATTGTCCAAAGCATTTTGCAAAATTTGCGGCAGTAAAGCGTCTAGGCTTTGACCTTTGACATCTTTCAAGTAGCAAACTTTCTCAACTTTACCGGCTTGGAAAGTCGATACTTGATCTACAGTGATGCCTTGACCACGCATAAAGCCTTCAAGTGCTTTAGTTGGTTTACCTTCAGCATCAAAGGCTGCTTGTTTAGCAGGGCCATCAAAACGTTTTTGTGTGTCGGCTTGTGCGCTATCAACATTAACGATTTTTAAAGCCAAACGACGAGGGGCTGCATAAGCTTCGATAGAATCGAAAGCAAGACCTGCATCTTTTAAGCCTTTAACGGTTTCTGCTTGTAGTGCATCACGTAATTTTTTTAAGCTTTTTGGCGGAAGTTCTTCACAACCTAATTCGAACAATACGGTATGTTTAGACATTATTTCTTCTCCGCTGCTTTTTCTGCTTGAGCCGCTTCTGCTTCAACTTGTGCTTTTAACTGTGCCAAAACTTCATCACGTAATTCAGGTTCTGCCATCGGGAAGCCAAGCTTGGCACGCGCTGCCACATAACTTTGTGCAATTGAACGTGCCAATGTACGTACACGTAGAATATAACGTTGACGTTCAGTCACTGAAATCGCACCACGGGCATCCAACAAGTTAAAGCAATGTGAGGCTTTAATCACTTGTTCATAAGCAGGCAGTGGAAGTTCAGCTTCGATTAAACGCGTTGCTTCAGCCTCATAAAAGTCGAACAATTCAAACATTTTTTCAACATTGGCATATTCGAAGTTATAGGTCGATTGTTCCACTTCATTTTGGTGGAATACATCGCCATAAGTCACTGTACCAAACTGACCTTTGGTCCAAACCAGATCGTAAACAGAATCGACACCTTGCAGGTACATCGCCAGACGTTCAAGACCGTAGGTAATTTCGCCTGTTACCGGGTAACATTCAACACCACCGACTTGCTGGAAGTACGTGAACTGAGTCACTTCCATACCGTTCAGCCAAACTTCCCAACCTAAGCCCCAAGCACCGAGTGTTGGAGATTCCCAGTTGTCTTCGACAAAACGAATATCGTGTACCAACGGGTCAATTCCGATTGCTTTTAATGAATCAAGATAAAGCTGCTGGATGTTATCCGGGTTTGGCTTCAATACCACCTGGAACTGGTAGTAGTGTTGCAAACGGTTTGGGTTTTCGCCATAACGACCATCTTTCGGACGGCGTGACGGTTGAACGTATGCAGCGTTCCAGGTTTCAGGGCCAAGCGCACGAAGGAAAGTCGCAGTATGGAATGTCCCTGCACCCATTTCCATATCGTAAGGTTGCAAAATGACGCAGCCTTGTTCAGCCCAGTAAGTTTGTAAGGCAAGAATTAAGCCTTGGAAGGTATCAATATGCGATATGGCGCGACTCATGGTCATCCACTTAGAATTAGAGAAAAATTGTGCTCAATTATAAGGACTTTGTAGAGGAGTGGCAAAGGGTTATACAGGAATCATCGAGGCTTTTGACGGATAGGGATGGTGAATCGAAAAAGCAGAAAAATATAAAGAATGAGCATAGGGGTCGAAATATACAACACGACAGTTAAATTTTGCAGCGCAAGATTTGGCGGAAAAATAAATCCTAACAAATCACCGAAGCCCAAATAACTCAAAATGATGGTCACAAAATTTAAGATTTTTAAGTATTTTAAAATGATTTAACTCAGAAGCAGCAAATGAAAAATGCTCATGAAGAAAATAAGATCAATACAGACAAATACAGAAAATGGCGCACTAAAAGTGAGCATGATGCTCTCTAATACTGTACTGCGCTCATAAAGCTTGAACAGAAAATAAGGGGCTAAAAACAAATGTACTAAATGGACTGACTAAAAGCGCTAAACATAAATATCCAAGCTTGGATTGTAAAGGCTGAAAGAGCCAATGGAAAGTGCCTGCATAGTGCTATATGTAGTGATTTTGCTTTGATCACAATGCTAAATTTAGATTAGTCGTTTATTTTTATTACTATTTTTTACGATGATATAAAAATTAAGAATAAAGTAGATATAGAGCTTTATTTAAAGAGCATTATGAGAAAGATAAACTGATCTTATACGATTATTTGTGTGAAATTGGTTTAATCTGCATACAGTAAAAATAATGTTTAAAAAATAAGGAAGACTATGACAACTTGTAAAATTCAATGCCATTTAAAATACAAGATTGTCCAAGCCACAGAATTTGTTTTCCAGCTTCAAGTTGCACATCATCCTGACCAAACCATTATTGAAGAACAGCTGACATTTAATCCGCCAATCGAATGGCGCGAATTTCAAGATTCAAGCCAGCAAAATCGTCATATTCGTTTGCATGTAGAACCCTGTGATGGTTTTGAAGTGAACTACAGTGCAATAGTTGAACGTTATCCTGTGGTTAATGCAGCTATTCAGCAAAACCTTAATGAAGTGGCAGTTCCTAATCTCCCTGATGAGGTTTTGCGGTATTTGTTGGCCAGTCGTTACTGTAATTCGGATTTATTGGTCGAAATGGCGAACCGATCATTTGGATGGATGAAGCCGGGCTATAGTCGGGTAAAAGCCATCGAGCAGTGGATTTATAACAATATTTTTTATGTGTCGGGCAGCTCGGACCAATTTACCACAGCAACAGACGTGCTCATCCAGCGGGCGGGGGTATGTCGTGACTTTGCCCATTTGGGAATTGCCCTGTGTCGTGCTTTAGGGATTCCGGCACGTATGGTGGTCGGTTATATCGAAATTGAAAAATTTCTACCGGATTTTCATGCCATTTTTGAAGCTTATTTAGAAGGGGGGTGGGTGTTGTTTGATCCGACTCGTTTGGCGCCTGTAGAAAATTTAATTCGAATTGGCACCGGAATGGATGCTGGAGAAGTCGCATTTTCGACATTTTATGGTGAGATTGAGCTGATAAAGATTGAACCCCTTATTACTGATCAGTTGGATGGCTAAGGAGGATATTCAAGGTGATTAAAAGTGTTGCCAAGTACAATGCTGTTAAGGCAATGTGAAATGTTCACTGTGTATTATTATCTGGTTTAAATCACTGTGGAGAATAAATGACAAACATTGCTCAATCTTTATGAATGCTATAATAAATGTATAGGTTTTTTATTTTAAAAGTCTATCAATAAACTGATAATGAAAAGATATAAAATGAATACACCTTTATGTAGCATCATTCTATAATTTGCGACTTCAACTCAAAAACCACAAAAGGCGTGCCGTGTTTCATCCACAACTTGAATGGCTCAATACCCTAAAACCTAATTTTAAAATTCTTCCGCTAAAAGACCGCCTGCTTTGTGGCATAGGTGCATTGATGGGGCTTGCACTTTCATCGCTGATCAGCTGGTGGGTGTTAGGCGATATTAACGCCTGGTATATCGCGCCAATGGGTGCATCATCGGTATTGCTGTTTGCCGTACCTGCCAGTCCATTGGCTCAACCGTGGAATATGGTGGTCGGGAATAGTATTGCAGGCATTATAGGCGTGAGCTGTGCGATGTATATTCCTAACTTAACGGAAGCCTTTAGTGTTGCAGTCGGTCTCTCGATTGTCTTAATGATGACCACAGATTCCTTGCATCCACCGAGTGGGGCGGTGGCCATTACTGCCGTTTTGGGGGGAGAGGCGGTACACCAACTTGGATACAACTTTGTTTTCTATCCGGTTCTATTGAATTCACTTTTATTGCTGACGATTGCAATAGTATTTAACCGCTTGCTAGGCAAACAATATCCGCAAGTGGCGCAAATCAACCAGCGTTCTAAAGATCCAACGCCAACTCAAAAAGTTACCATTCAACCGCAAGATATTCAAGACACTTTGGATCAGCAAACGGAGCTGCTGGATATTAGTGAATATGACTTACAAAAAATTATTTTAGCGGCTCAAGAAAAAGCCAATGCACGAGGCGTGAGTCATTTTAAGTGTCAGGACATCATGACCAAGGATGTGATTAGCTTGAATGAAAATGATGATATCCATTTGGCTTTAGATAAATTCAAGCATATGAATTTAATGAGCTTACCGGTGACAGACACTCAGCATCACTTGGTGGGAACACTGGCTCTATATGAAGTGGTGGAATGGTTTAAACGTGCGGCAGATTTAAGAACCACATGGGAGCGTCAGGTGAAACATATTATGGTGCGTCAAGTCGTCACCGTGAAACCCGAACAACCGATTCAGGATTTGGTGCCGTATTTTGTGGAACGTTCTTTTAATTATATTGCCGTGGTAGAAAACCAGAAAATGGTCGGAATTATTAGCCGCGCCGATATGATTGCAGCATTGAATCAAGAGCTAAATTTGGTGGCTAAAATCTAAAATGGGCAAAAAAAAGCTACGACTTATTGGGGTAAAAGTCGTAGCATAAAAGGGTAAAATATCAAAATTTAAAATATTAACGGTATGGATTAGAGTCTTGATTTACGGTACGAACCGGATTCTGATAGCCTTGGGCAGGATCTATTTGAAACTGTTTTTTAGGCATAATTAACCACAAAACCAAATAGACTAAAATTCCTGGAAATGCCGCGCTCATGATGGAAACAATTACAAATATAATGCGGAGCAAATTTGCATTCCAACCAAATCGTTCAGCAATACCACCCATTATACCTGCAATCATGTTTTGTCGGTTAGAGCGATATAAACCAACATTGGCCATCTAGGTCTCCTTAAAATTAGAAAAGGTGTGAAGTTAAATCAACTCACCTATAGTTTAGAAATGGTGATGTAAATTTTTTTTTAAAGTGATGCCGATTAGAAAATAGTTAAGTTGTGTAACTGGACATTTGTTATTGCCAGAGTGGGCCATAAAATGAAATTAGCGTGAAAGTTTGATTTTTTTCAATTAAAAAATCAACTAAATACATGATTGAAAAATTAATATTTAAGTTTCATCTGGGTTTTAAATCATATTTTTTTATTTATGAAATGAGTTCACACATTGTTCAAAAGGAGCGGTCGGTGTTTTTAGTTGCACATTTGGGATTTTATTTGCGCTGGAGTTTGATTCTCATCGGGCTAGGAGGAGTAAGTGCATGTGATTTTAGACAAGAATCCAAAGGCATTCATCCACCCTCTAATGAAGCACAGAAGTTGAAAGAAATCGAGCAAGCAAACACACTCACTCAAGTTGCAGGCCGCGCAACTATTCCAGAAGACACTGAAACTAAGACCTCATCCATTCAAGCTTATGAAAAGCCTTTTATTGGGCGTTATCATGCCAAAATTCTGTGCAATGATGGTTTTATGCCCTGCACTGAGGGGACTGCTGAATATATTCTTAATTTAAGTGAAGATGGGTCAGTACATCGCAGTATTGTGCAATATGGAAAAATTTTTACTGAAAAAACGACTGAATTTAGCAATGCAAATTATCGCCGTGATAGCTGGTCAGTTAACCAGGCAGAAGCAGAATTGATTGTACATCGCAAGGAGGGGGTGGATATTTATTATCAGATCAAAGATCAAAACCATTTAGTTATGGATCTAGAAAAAATTAATAATGGTAAAAACAAAAAAATATTTGAACAGGGTTATCCTAAACCTTCTAGAGCATATGAGCTGGTGAGAGATTCATCTAATTCGAAATAGAAAAGTGACAATATTTTGATTTAATGTACCGATGTTTTATGTTTAACATGATAGGTGAAGCATAAATTTGGTGGGTTGTGAGGGGCTCGAACCCTCGACCAATAGATTAAGAGTCTACTGCTCTACCAACTGAGCTAACAACCCTGAACGAGGATTAGTGAACTTAAAGCATCGCTTTAAGGGTTCACCCGAGTGCAAGAAAAAATCGAAGATTTTTTAAAGATGCATTAAAGCACTGTGTTTTGCAACATCGGTGTAGCAAAATTTCGAGAATGGCGAATCTACCGAAATGGTATGGTTTGTCTTGGTCGGAATATTTGCAGGTTTCGTTTCTATTGTAGTACAGATATTTTAGTACAGAAAGAAGCCTTAAGGAAGATATGGTGGGCCGTCCGCGACTCGAACGCGGGACCAATGGATTAAAAGTCCACTGCTCTACCAACTGAGCTAACGGCCCATATTTTCAGAGAAAATATCTGAGAAGTAAAAAAAGCTTCCCGGTAGAGAAGCTCTTTAGAATCTTGGTGGGCCGTCCGCGACTCGAACGCGGGACCAATGGATTAAAAGTCCACTGCTCTACCAACTGAGCTAACGGCCCAAGATAATCAAAATAAGTGGTGGGCCGTCCGCGACTCGAACGCGGGACCAATGGATTAAAAGTCCACTGCTCTACCAACTGAGCTAACGGCCCGAAACCAACATTCAAGCATTGCCTGCATGCACAGTGTAAGAAAATAAGGAATTCTCTCAACACCACTTCGTTTTGATGGGCGTATTGTAGCAAGTTATTAAACGAGCGCAAGTAAAAATTAGCAAACTTGTTGATGTTTGATTATAAATGCAACAAATTTGCTGTATCTAGTCAAAAAACATACGTTTTGAGTTAGAAACGGTATTGATAAGCTTGGATATTGTTGAATATTTCTGCCGTTAAATCACAATATTCCGTGGCATTCGGCAGTAAAATCAGCAAGCGCTCGTCTGTTTTATTGGGATCAAAAGCCTGTTCTTTTAGCTTGTTCTTTTGGTATTTAAAAGTCCCTGTGGTCTCCACCTGCGCTTGAACACGTAAGAACACAGGAACAGCATAAGCAGGCAAGCATTTTTTAAACTCAGTTGCCATTTGCTTTAAATCTTGCGCTGTTAATTCTGCACCATCTGCCAGTGTAATTGCCGCCATACCTGCACGACCATTGGTGTTTGGGATTTCTACTCCGTAAACCACAGCTTCAGCAATTTTTTCATATTCACTAACAGTATTTTCTACTTCTGTGGTCGATACATTTTCACCTTTCCAGCGAAAAGTGTCGCCTAAACGGTCTACAAATTGAGCATGACGGAAGCCAATATCGCGTACCAGATCGCCCGTATTGAAGTATGAATCGCCATGTTTAAATACATTTTTCATGATGACTGATTTATTCTTTTCCGGGTCGGTGTAGCCATCAAAAGGTGAACGGCGGGTAATCTTGCCAATCAATAATCCGACTTCGCCTTTTTTGACCTTCTTGCACCAGCCTTTGGCATCTTTTACCGGTGCATTGGTTTCTTTATCAAACTCAACAATGGCATAAGGGGTAGGGGAGAAACCAACAGTGTTGTCAAAGTTAAACACGTTACTGAAACCGACATTACCTTCGCTTGAAGCATAGAGTTCAAGAATTTCTTCGACCCCAAAACGTTGCTTGAATTTGTCCCAGATATTCGGACGCATGCCATTGCCGATCATTTTTTTGACACGATGACCGTGTTCAAGTTCAGAAACCGGAGCATCCATGAGATAGCGGCATAATTCACCCACATAACCAATTGCCGAGACATCAAATTTTTGGACATCTTTCCAGAAAGAAGAAGTGGAGTATCTGCGTCGTAAGGCCAGTGTTGCACTGCCGGCAATGACACCACACCAGCAGACCACGATGCCTGTGGCATGATACAGCGGTAAGGTGACGTACATGACATCATCTTTATTCAGGTTTAACACATGTCCATAGGTGCCATAGGCCAAAGTCCAGCGGCTATGCGTGAAAATGACTGCTTTAGGTAGACCTGTCGTACCCGAGGTATAGATGTAAAATAAGCCATCTTTACCTTGAATAGTGTGCGTGGTTGGCGTATTGAATTTGGGAAAGCTATCAATTTTATCTGCGAGATTCGCCCAGCCTTTCGGGGCGTGACCTGCATCACTTTGAGTGGCTTGATCAGCAAACCAGTGAAAACGATCTGCTGCAAGCGCTAAGTCTTGACGTACTTCTTCTACAGCATGACGGCATTCTTCACCGACAATGACTGCAATGGGTTTTACCAGGTTAATGCTATGTGTTAGTGCCTTACCGGTTTGCGATGTATTGACTAGGGCTGAAGTCACGCCAATTTTCGCCAAAGCAACTACAGTCGCTACCAGTTCCGGACGGTTTTCCACCATCACCGCAATGACATCGCCTTTACAAGCGCCCAGAGACAGATAAAAGTGCCCGATCTGGTTGGCCCATTCATTCAGCTCTTGATAACTGAATTTTTGATCTTCAAATAATAAGGCTGTCCCGTGGGGATTGCGCTTGACGGCTTTTTCAAAGGCAATACCTAATCCTGTAGGGGTGTCGGATGTGCGTAAATAGGCTTGCTTTAGACCACTCAATAGGTGAGGGACTTTGCTCATAAATTTAGGTAATTTCGCTGCGACATCAGCAATACCAATAAGATCGCTCTGTGGGGTGTGGTTCATAAGAATCCTATTTATTTTTCATAATCCAATATGTCTATTTGTTTGCGACTATCTGTACAGGTGTCTTTTTAATCGTTTAATCCTAGTGCAATCAACCTAATTTGACAAAAATAACAAAAAAAACCTAGTCACCGAAATGACTAGGTTTTTTTTATTCGTTGCATTAGAGCTAATTATGACTCATTTGCAGGAGTTGCTTTCTTCGGTGGACGACCACGAGGACGACGGGGACGGACAGGTTTGTCAGCGTCATCATCCGCATCCGGGTTGTCTACATCAGCTTTTGGCTCAGCTTGTTCTGGTGCATTTTGAGCACTTTCTACCGATAATTCAGATTGAACCGGTTTTGGCTTTACTGGCTTTTCAGCACGGGGAGCTTGAACAGCTTCAGCTTCCTTGATCGGTTCAGCAACCACTTCTGGAGCTATGACGACTTCAGGCGTTTCAGTCACTGGCGCTTCTTCGATCACAGTTTCTGGTTCTGTAGCCGGAACAACTTCAGCAGGGGTTGTTTCAACCACTTCCTTGGTGGCTTCAGGTTCGCTATGTGCTTGCTTAGCTTGCTCTAAAGCTTGTTCCGCGGCAAGTTTTGCCAAACGACGACGTTCACGTGGATCATTAGCAACACGGTTATCCGAAACAGCAGGAGGTGGTGTTAAGTCCAGCACGGGTGCAGGTTCAGCCTCAGGAGCAGCTTTGGTTACAGCAACATCACGGGTAACCGGCTGTGCTGGTGCTTCCGCTTCAGTTGCCTGAGATGCCATAGTCGCCGCATATTGCTCGGTGAATTTCACCAATGCACGGTTGAAGGTTGGGATTAAACCAAATTGCTCAATCAGCACTGAACAGTCTTCACCATAAACATGGCGAATGAGGCTGCCCACTGTATATTGACCCAAAGTTGGAACCTGAGATGGATTCAATTTTGGAGCTTGAGTCTGTTTTGCCTGTGCTTCACGCTTTTGGCGACGATGCATACGCGGATCGTTGCTCGCACGTTTGTCAGCAGAACGCGGTTGGTGTGGCTCGCGAGTTTCAGTGGTTGTTGCAGGTTTTTCTTCCTTCGCAACGACTGGTTTCTCGATTACAGGCGCTTTGGTTTCTGCAACAGCGACAGGTGCAGCTTGAACGATTGGTGCTTCAACAACAGCTGCTGTTGTATTTAACGCAACAATTTCACTTTTCGCCTGATCTACATTAACCACCAATGCAGTTGGAATAACATCCTGACGAGGTGTATCAATCACTTCGACTTTAGGCTGTTGTTCGTTAATTGCAGGCGCAGCAATTGCTTGCTGAGGAGCAGCTTGTTCGTTCAATACGTTTTGATCGCGATGACGATTTGGGCGGTTTGGACGTTGCGGGCTATTGCGGTCACGACGTGGAACAGCATTTTGCTCTGTTTGAGTTTCAGAAGCCTGTTGTTCAACGTGTTGACGTCGAGTCGGGCGCTTGTTGTCACGTTGGTCTTGGCGCTGATCTTGACGTGGTTCTGGACGCTGTTCTTGACGTGTTTCTTGGCGCTGCTCATGACGTGCTTCTTGGCGCTGCTCATGACGAGGAACTTGAGCAATTTCCTCATGCACTTGATTTTGTTGATTGTCGTGCTGAACTTGTTCACGTTGCTCTTTAGGCTTATTACGCTTTTTATTGTGACGTTGCGCTTTTTCTTCTCTATCAGAATATTTGTCCGCAACTTCATCCTGTTCCTGTTTTGGTGTTACAGGCGCAGTTGGCGATAAGTAAGCATTGTTGTTTGTAGTTGCAACAGGTGGTGCACTCTGAGCAGATGCAGATGTTACAACCTGACCGAATTGACCACGGCTTACTGCACCGCCATTCACCATTTGTTCAATCGCCGCCGCCGCATTGTTTGCAGTACGGGCTTGATCAACAGTTTTGGCCTGCTTTTGTACAAACAGGTTTTCTAACCATGCACATGGACTTGCTGAAGCTTGAGCAACAGGCGCAACTTGAATTGGCTGTGGTTGCTGTACTTCTTGAGCCGCTGGTTGTAAACGACGTGGTTGCTTGTTGTTTTGGTTTTTGCTTTGTTGTTGAACAGATGCTTGCGCAGCAGCTTGAGCTTGTTGTTCGCCTTCCAAATGCCATTCAGAAGATTCGTAACCCAGCTCCTTTTCACTTGAACGTGTTGCTTCAGTACGTTCATAGCTGGTTGGGGCAAAACCTTCAGCATTATAAGTGATTTCGTAATGCGGCGTTTCCAAGTGCGGATGAGGCAACACGGTTACACGTACATTTGAAGTTTGTTCTAAATACACCAAAGTATGACGCTTTTCATTCAATAAGAATGCTGCAATTTCAACAGGTACTTCAACCTGAACTTCACCATGACGTTCACGCAGTGCAATTTCTTCCACTTTACGCATAATCGAAAGCGATAAAGAACGTAAGTCACGCACCATACCGGTACCATGACAGCGTGGGCAAACATAACCGGTTGCTTCTTCAAGCGATGGACGTAAGCGTTGACGGCTCATTTCCATTAAGCCAAAACGTGACAATTGACCGAATTGGATCCGGGCACGGTCGCTTTGGGTTGCTTCACGAAGTTTTGCTTCAACCATACGTTGATTGCGGTCTTTGGTCATGTCGATGAAATCGATCACTACTAAACCACCGATATCACGTAAACGCAGTTGACGTGCAATTTCTTCCGCCGCTTCCAAGTTGGTATTTAGCGCTGTATCTTCAACATCGTGACCACGTGTTGATTTAGCCGAGTTAATGTCAATCGACACTAAAGCTTCAGTTTGGTCGATCACGATTGAACCGCCAGAAGGAAGTTTTACTTCACGTTCATAAGCAGTTTGAATTTGGCTTTCAATTGCAAAATGAGCAAATAAAGGCTCATTTAAAGTATAAGTTTTAAGTTTTTCTAACTGACGTGGCATCACGGCTTTCACGAAGTTGTAGGCTTCGGTGTAGGCTTGTTCAGAGTCAATTAAGATTTCTGCAACATCGTCACGTAAATAGTCACGAATGGCACGAGTGACCACGCCAGCTTCCTGATGCACCAGCATTGGTGATGGACCAGAACTTGCTGTGGTTTGGATTTGTGCCCAAAGATCCATCAAGTGTTGCAAGTCAAGTTGCAATTCTTCTTGCGAACGACCAATACCTGCAGTACGAACAATCACGCTCATACCACGCGGAATATTCAGCGACGACAACATTTCTTTCAATTCTTCACGAACTGAGCCTGAAATTTGACGACTGATACCGCCACCTTTAGGGTTATTTGGCATAAGCACCAAATAACGACCGGCAAGCGAGATAAAGGTAGAAAGGGCAGCACCTTTATTGCCACGTTCTTCTTTTTCCACCTGAACCAGAAGTTCGGTGCCTTCAGTGATCAATTCGCGGATATTTGAAGTTTGGCGAGGGTCTGCCTTGTAGTATGAGTTTGCGATTTCACGCATAGACAGGAAGCCTTGACGACCTGCACCATACTCAACAAAAACAGCTTCTAGAGAAGGTTCAACGCGAGTCACGTGACCTTTATAGATATTAGATTTTTTCTGTTCACGGGTACGATTTTCTAAATCAAAATCGTAAAGACGCTGACCAGTGACAAGTGCAACGCGAATCTCTTCGGCATGTGTTGCATTAATCAACATACGTTTCATGGGTGTAACACCTAATAGTGATACACAGCAAAACATCGCTATTCACGTAGCGAACATCACACATTACGGATCAATACCCAGATCTCAAATAAACGCTTGTGGTCTGAGCTTTTTTACCGGCCTTTTTTTGGGCTTCGGTTTTTGATTCATGTATTGATGATGACCAATACGGCTTCAATCTTTAAACGATTAAAGTCACCTGAACGATTCACTGGCGGACAAACGGTGCATTAGATGTGAGTAACTTTCACTGTCACGTAGCTTGAAGATCATCCCTTCATTAAGATAGAGCGTCTTGATACGGAATTATCATCGTATCTTTGCTTTATGTGCAGATCCAATGCATCAACGTTATAGCCTGAATGCGACTTCAGGGTGCGACTAATCTGATGTGTATCAGTTTACGTTTAAAACCAACTTTAAGTTGGCGACATATTTTTTAGGGCAAACTGATTTATGTACCGAAGTACAATTAAACGCAACAGTTTGCTTTTTTGCCGATATAATAAGCCTTCGGCGTCGGCATATTCTTTAGGGACCTTTCCGTATTTAATGTGAATTGTGAAATTTAATTTTGAGCTTCAAAAATATTGAAGGAATTAAATTTTTTCACACTAACGGTGGTATCCGTGCGCTGACTATATCAAACCTTGCATCATCTGCCTATGGGTTAAGCTTATGTTTCTTGTGTAAAGCATAGCCTAAGTGATCAGTTTTTAATCAATTTTAGTATTTTTTTGGGTCATAGTAACTGTATGAATTCTACGCAAGAATGGCAAAGTGTCACTTGGTTTGAAGTGGACGAGCATCAATCAGGCCAACGCATCGATAATTTTTTATTTTCAAGACTTAAAGGTGTACCTAAAAGTCGTATTTATCGTTTGATGCGTGAAGGGCAAGTTCGGGTTAATAAAAAGCGTATCAAAGCGGAAACCAAACTAGCGATTGGTGACCAAATTCGCGTTGCGCCAATTCGTTATGAGCCTAAAGATGAAACACCTGCACCGGTATCGGACAAAGTGGCTCAAAGCCTGCTCAGCCGTGTGATTTATGAAGATGAAGGTTTAATGGTGGTAAATAAGCCTTCTGGGATTGCCGTGCACGGTGGTAGTGGCGTGGCCTATGGTCTGATTGAAGGCTTGCGCGCAGCAACCGGTAAGAAATATCTTGAACTGATCCATCGTATTGACCGTGATACTTCCGGCCTGGTGATGATCAGTAAAAAACGCAGTACCTTAAAAACCCTGCAAGATTTACTGCGTGAACACAAAATTAAAAAAACCTATGCTGCAATTGTGAAAGGCAATGTCGTGATCGATCGTCAACTGATTGATGCACCTTTACACCGTTATGAGCTTGCCAATGGCGAGCGTCGTGTATGCGTATCCAAAGAAGGTAAAGAATCGAAAACGCAGTGGAATGTAGCTGAGCGCTTTATGCATGCAACGCTTGTATATGCATCGCCGCTTTCAGGTCGTACCCATCAGATTCGTGTGCATGGTTTAAGTATTGGTCATCCTTTAATTGGTGATGAAAAATATGGTCATGAAACTGCCTACAAAGGTCCGAAAGCACGTCGTTTATGCTTGCATGCACTGCGCCTGGAAATTCCGGGTTATGAAACCATTGAAGCGCCATTGCCTGAAGATATGCAGAGTCTGGTGGCACAATTACGTGCACAGAAGAAAGACAAAGAACCGGTTTTAACGGATCGTGACCAAGACTGAATTTCTTTTCTCAGCAGCGGGGAGTATTCGATGAATAGCTCCGTTACTCAAGAGAGATTAAAGAATTTGGGATGTGAAAAGGATATGCATAAGGCGACATTGGTGTCGCCATCGCCTAGCAAATATTTGTTTTGAATTTTCTCTAAAGAAATTTTTCCTTTTCTTTCGTTTGTAGAGAGGAGGGCCGGGAGAATGAAAGGCAAATGCTATGTTTTGCGTTGAATCAAATATTGGATTAATTCATGAAAAAAACTTTAGAACTTATTATCTTTGATTGGGATGGTACTTTATTTGATTCAGTCGGTCAGATTGTAGAAAGCCTGCAATTCGCTGCTCAAGAATATGAACAGCCTTTAACAGATGAAGCTGCGAAAAGCATTATTGGTTTAGGTCTGCCTGAAGTCGCGCAAGTCTTGTTTCCAGATGTGCCTGAATTACACCCTGATATTTTGCAATGCTATTCAGATCACTATGTCGAAAATTCGAAAGGTGATGCCTGGTTTGATGGCGTGGCGGAATTGTTGAATGATCTAAAACAGCAGGGTGTAAAACTTGCGGTTGCGACCGGCAAAAGTCGTAAAGGTTTGGACCGGGTGTTAAATCAAACTCAAAGTCAGGAGCTTTTTGTGGTGACCCGTGCGGCTAGCGAAACCAAATCTAAACCTGATCCACTGATGCTTGCAGAGATTTTGCACATTACTGGCGTGAATGCTGAAAATGCGATTATGGTCGGTGATACCTCCTATGACTTGGAAATGGCACAAAATATTGCCATGCCGCGTATTGGGGTCAGTTATGGGGTGCATACACCTGAGACGCTGGCGCAGTTTAATCCGCTGGCCATTGCCGAGGATGTCGCAAGTCTGCATCAGCTGTTATTAAATCAGGTGAATTTAAAACAGGCCGTTTAAGATACATGTGATGTTAAAAAGGGTGATTTCAAGTCACTCTTTTTTATACTTATTCAATTCTAAATTTTTGTACATCAGGGTTGTGGTTAACCCAACCGGTCCAGTAATTGACGACATTCACTATTTTATTTTGAATACTCATAATTTTATAAAGATCATTACGTGGCGGTGAAATTTCATTGGGACGAATGACCTCAGTCAGCATAAAAATGTCTGGTGTAATCCAAGTAATACGCCAGAAATCTGTGTTGTAGTCGTCACGACTATATTCTATTTCGTTTTGCCAGGCAGCAGCGGTCGCTTGGGCATTGAATTTTAGTCCCGTGCAACTTGCACCATTTAAAATTAGATATTTGTTTTTAAGTTGATTTTGATAATTTTGTGCAAATATTGTACTGCATAAGGTGGTGAGTAAAACCGTTAATAAAAGTATCTTGGTTTTCAGTACCAATATTTTAATTCCTTTTTTTAATTGCTTATAAATATCATCACTATTCAACAATAAATTTGTCTTTCTTATCTAAAAGGTCGAATTGCTCTCATCTTTTAGTCGTAGAAGTGATTGATTGTTAAAATGAATAGTATCTATTGCAGAGCTGATTATTCGGATATCATGAAATATCTAAGCTAACTGCTTTTTTTCACTCAAAAAAATAGAATGCCATTTATAGGTTATAGCTATTGTAAAAAATAAAATAAGTATTGGCATAAAAAGCGCATTTTTCAGATTCTAAATCAGTTTATACATATACACGTTTGCCAAGATGGGCAGCACCCATTTGCTGATGGGTTTGATCATTTGCATAGAGTTTTTCTGATTGTTCATTCCATTTCCATCGATAACGGTATAGGTCCAATTTTTTGCAGTTTAAGGAAACATTGATGTCGAATTCTGCTGTTGTTGAATCAGTTGCCCAAGCATTACGTAGCGCTGAATTATCTAAAACTGCGATTGCACCGGTTCGCCCACAATTGGGTGGTGAAAGTGCGGATGTAGATATTGCTTACGCAGTTCAAGAGTTAAATACCCAACGTGCCCTAAGCGAAGGACGTCGTTTAGTCGGCCGAAAAATCGGTTTGACTTCAAAAGTTGTACAAGCCCAACTCGGTGTAGATCAGCCTGACTTCGGTATGCTGTTTGCAGACATGTCTTATGGTGATGGCGAAGCAATCCCGGCAGGTCTATTGATTCAGCCTAAAGTTGAAGCAGAAATTGCATTAATCATCAATAAAGATCTTACAAAAGAACATCATACCTACGCTGACATTATCAGTGCGACTGAATATGCCTTGCCAGCGGTAGAAGTGGTGGATAGCCGTATCGAAAACTGGAAAATTTCCTTGATTGATACCGTTGCCGATAATGCCTCTTCAGCTGCCTTTGTTTTAGGTTCACGTCCTGTGAAACTTGAAAACCTGGATTTGGTGAACTGCAAAATGACCATGACCCGTGGTGATGAAGTGGTCTCTCAAGGTGTAGGTAAGGCCTGCCTTGCAAATCCACTGAATGCTGCGGTTTGGCTGGCGGATGAAATGGTTCGTCGTGGTCGTCCACTATTGGCAGGTGACATCGTATTGACCGGTGCATTGGGTCCTATGGTGGTTGCAAACCCAGGTGATGAATTTAAAGTTGAAATTGAAGGCTTTGGTTCAGTGACAGCAGCGTTTGCAGCTGAATAAGCATTGAGCTAAACACGGAATTTTTGAGAGTACACATTCATGAAAAAGATTAAATGTGCATTGATCGGTCCTGGAAACATTGGGACTGACTTGCTTTACAAGCTTCAACGTAGCGAATGGTTAGAGCCAGTTTGGATGGTCGGGATTGACCCGACATCGGAAGGTTTGGCACGTGCTGCGAAAATGGGCATTAAAACCACTGCTGAGGGCGTGGACGGTTTACTTCCGCACGTTTTAGCAGACAATATTCAAATTGCGTTTGATGCAACGTCTGCTTATGTCCATGCTGAAAACAGCCGCAAGTTGAATGAGCTTGGCGTACAAATGATTGACTTGACGCCTGCGGCGATTGGTCCATTCTGCGTACCACCGGTCAATCTGGAAGCTCTGCTTGAACAAGGCGAATTACCTAATGTAAACATGGTGACATGTGGCGGTCAGGCAACCATTCCTATGGTGGCAGCGATTTCACGTGTTCAAGCTGTGAACTATGGTGAAATTATTGCCACTGTATCAACGAAATCAGTGGGTCCAGGTACACGTAAAAACATTGATGAATTTACACGTACCACTGCGGGTGCAATTGAGCAAGTAGGGGGCGCGAAACAAGGTAAAGCCATCATCATTATCAACCCTGCTGAGCCACCACTCATGATGCGTGACACGGTTCACTGTCTTGTTGAAGGCGAACCTGATCAAGCTGCAATCACAGAATCTGTGCATGCCATGATCAAGGAAGTTCAAAAATATGTACCAGGTTACAAACTTGTAAATGGTCCAGTCTTTGATGGCAACCGTGTTTCGATATTCTTGGAAGTGGAAGGTTTGGGTGATTACTTGCCTAAATATGCTGGTAACCTGGATATTATGACTGCAGCTGCTGCACGTACTGCAGAAATGTTTGCAGAACGTCTCATCGCTAACCAAGCAGCGCAAGCTGAAGCAGAAGCTTAAGGAGCAGACCATGTCAAAAATTATTATTAATGATATGACGTTACGTGATGGTATGCACCCAATGCGCCATCAAACTACACCAGAGCAAATGGTTGCGATTGCAACTGCACTTGATGATGCGGGTGTACCTTTAATCGAAGTAACACATGGTGACGGCTTAGGCGGAAACTCTGTGAACTACGGTTTTGCAGCTGCAACGGATGAAGAATATTTAACTGCGGTGATTCCAAAGCTTAAACAAGCAAAAGTATCTGCACTTTTAATTCCGGGTATTGGTACGGTTGACCACTTAAAAATGGCACATGATGTAGGTGTAGCAACGATTCGTGTTGCAACACACTCTACAGAAGCTGACGTTTCTGAACAGCACATTACTGCTGCGCGCAAACTTGGCATGGACACTGTGGGCTTCCTGATGATGGCACACATGGCATCACCTGAGCATCTTCTTGAAGAAGCGAAAAAGATGGTGTCTTACGGTGCAAACTGTATTTATGTGACGGATTCTGCCGGCTATATGTTACCGAATGATGTGACTGACCGCGTGGGTATTTTACGTGCCAACTTGGCTTCAGAGATCGAAATCGGTTTCCACGGTCACCATAACTTGGGTATGGGCGTTGCCAACTCTGTTTCAGCAGTTCAAGCCGGTGCAACGCGTGTCGATTTGGCTTCTGCTGGTTTAGGCGCAGGCGCAGGTAATACACCACTTGAATTGTTTGTTGCGGTTGCTAACCGTATGCAAATGGAAACAGGTGTAGACTTGTTTAAAGTTCAGGATATTGCTGAAGAATTGATTGTTCCAATGATGCAGCAACCGATTCGTGCCGACCGTGATGCAGCAACTTTAGGTTATGCAGGTGTCTATTCTTCATTCCTGTTGTTTGCTAAACGTGCTGAAGCGAAATATGGTGTTTCCGCGCGTGAAATTCTGATGGAATTGGGTCGCCGTGGTACGGTAGGCGGTCAGGAAGACATGATTGAAGACTTGGCTTTAACCATGTCCAAAGCAAAAGAGCTTCAAGCTTAATTAAAGTATTAAGTTAAAAAGAAAAAGCACCCGAATATGGGTGCTTTTTTAATTTTAAATAATTTAAGAAGAAATTATTTAATATAATCAAATGATTGTTTAGTATTTGAATGTAATTTCATCAATAGTACTGAATTGTTTTGCTAATTGCTTTATAGAGAGGAGCGCTAGATTTATCTTTACTGTATTTTATTCTGAGTATCTAGCGTGTAAAACAGCTGAATAATTCAGCTGTTTTTTTATCATGGATTTTAAAATTTAAAGGTATACATGGTATAGACACGATTCTCGTTATAATCTCGACCATACTTGGATTTATAATCAATATTGAGCCATGAAAAACTTAAACCTTGGAACAGGCCGTCGTTAATGGTATAGCCAAAACGATAGTTAAATTCTGTTTCATTGTCGTCTTTGCCTTGGGTTTTAAAGTTTTCACCGTGAATATATTTGGTGTCTAATTTTAAACCGGGTATGAATGCCTCAAAATCATAACTCAAAGTTAGATGATATGATTCTTCATCTTTTTTAATGAACGAACCTTGAGTCCAGTTAATAAAATCAAGTACAGGAATAGGACCATCAATTAAAGGATAATCATTGTCGCCAAATATTTTTTGGTAGCCGATACCTACTTTCAATTTTGGCAGTACTTCTGCATAGTTGATAATGCCAAAGTTGTTGCTGTCTAATGAACCTAGTTTTGCCTCTCCAATATCTGTGTTATTAAAGTAACGCAGGTTGGTTTGCATTTTTGTATCAAAAAATTGCCATTTATAATCTAATCCCAGCATACTTTGATTATAAAGGTTTTCCAGATAACCATTGAACACATGTAATTTTAAATTAGGCGATATTGCATGCTGAATGTCTAAATAAGTTAAACCATCAGATTCAATATTTTTTACACTAATTTTTTTGAAATGTTCAGCACTACGACGTGAATATTTATCAATTAAACCTGCTGAAACGGTTGTATCCTTAAATTTCCCTGTATACACCGCACCATGAAATGATGGGAGTAATTGTCGAGATGGATCTACCACCAGCATTGGGTTGTTAATCCATTGTTCACCATAACTTAGAGTATGATTTTGAAATGAAGCCTCAAAATTAATACCTTGTTTGTGCTGATGTTGTTTTTGCTCTTGGGCGATTGGATCAAAAGGCAAAATAGTATCTGCAAGGCCTTTATCATTACTCAGTCGGTAGGCATATTGAAAAGAAGGATTTAACGCGACATTCCAATCCTCATTCAGTTTATAGCTAAATTTTCCTCGATAAATCAGCCCTTGTGTCCAACTGCCTAGGTCTGCATCACTCTGACTATAATCCCGCTCTGCATACAGATTTTTTAAAGTCACTGTATTACTTATCTTCAGGTCTTCTACTGCATGTGCATTTCCTAGGCACAAAAGTAACCCTGAAAAAATAAATTTTTTCATTAAAAATCAATCCTTGTAAATTTAAAGTTTATTTCCGGAGTATGGTTCTGAATCCAACATGAGAAGTGGCAAGATCAAATTCTTGCGGGTGTCGGGCAGCTGCCCTATAACGTGCACAATAATTATCTGCACATAAATAAGAACCGCCTTTTATGGTCATCGTCATGATCTGTTCTGTGCGGTTACGTGTCATTTGTGGATTGCCCATATGCATATCAGAGTGGGGGCCTTTGTAAGCAGAATTTGTCCATTCCCAAACATTTCCAATCATGTCATGTAGACCAAAAGGATTGGCTTCAAAACAGCCGACAGGTGCTATATCTTTAAATCCATCTTGATTAGAGTTGGAATAAGGAAATTCACCCTGCCAGTAATTGGCGGTAATTTTTCCATGCGATTTTGGGCCGATATCTTCCTGATCACTGAACCCTTTGGATAGGTATTCATTTTCTAATTCGGTAGGCAGATCGCGACCAAGCCATGTTGCATATGCCAACGCATCATTATAAGTCACATAACGAACTGGCTCATTCAGAGCAGGGGATTTCTCATTAATGTTTTTCCATGAAACATTTTTCAAGAATTCCCACCAGGACATCATGGCAACATTATCTGTTTGGGGCTTGATGAAAACAGCTGCGCCACCTTGTTTTTCAGCATCGGTAATATAGCCAGTTGCATCTACAAAACTTTTAAACTGGGCAACAGTAACTTCTGTTTGATCTGCCCAGAAAGCATTTACTTTGAGTTTGTTTTGATAGAAAGGGCGTTCATCTTCATAACCTGTGTGTGAACCAAAAACAATTTCACCTGCCGGAATTTCAACCATACCGGATGTTTTGGATTTTCCCCAAAGCGCAGGCAAGCCTGAATATTGCTTACATTGATTGACACTTCCCAAAGTGACAATTTCTGTAGATTGCTCAGATTTCGAAGAGTTGCATCCTGCGAGGCTGAACACAAGCAATACCAGACAACCCCCTTTCATCAAATTTGACATGGGTATATTACTCCGCGAAATCCTGTACACCTACACGTTGAGTATATTTCACATATTCTTGCTGGAGCTGTTTTACAATTTCCGGGTGTTTTTTACTTAGGTCAGTCGTTTCTGTACGATCATTTTCTAGATCATATAACTTCCAGTCCGGACCACTCAGGTTTTTGGTAATGGTACGCGTGAGTTTCCATCTTTTGTTACGCACATAGGCATCGCCATGCAATTCATCTGCATAGATAAAGTTTTCGCCATATACAGAATTGGTTTTACCCTTGAGGTAACTGATCCACGATTTACCCGAAAGCTGGTTGAACTTGCTAGGATCCAGGTAAGCGGGCTTTAATGAGGATTGGGTAACTTCAAGAACAGTGGGGAAAACATCTTTTACATTGACAAAGCTATTACTAATTTTAGCTGTGGTGCTATTTGGAAGTTTAACAATCGCAGGTGCACTGACGCCGCCTTCAGCTGCAGTTCCTTTCCAAAGTGAAAATGGTGCACTGCTAACTTCAGTCCAACGCGGGCCAATAAGTTCATAAGATTTAGTTTTACCTAAATTATTATAACTATTGTCATAACCAGGAAGTGGGCGGTAGAACCCTTCTGCGCCATTATCTGACATAAAAATAAACAGAGTATTGTCGTATTGCTTAATCTTTTTCAGATGTTTAATCAGTTTCCCGACATTGTCATCCATATTTTTAATCTGTGCCGCATAAATTTCCATTTTACGCGCTTCGATTTTTTTCTGTTCAGCTGTTAGATTGTTCCACGTATCTAAATTCATTGGAGCAAGTTCTTTACTAACGACATTGGCTGTTTTTGTAGAATTAATCAGCTTTAGCTTCAGCATTTTCTCTAGACGCTTTTGTTTAATTGCATCGTAACCCTGATCATAGTGGCCCTTATAAATATTCAAATAATTTGTCGGTACTTGAAGTGGCCAATGTGGGGCGGTGAGAGCAACATAGGCAAAGAAAGGTTGGCTTGGCTTCTTATTATTACCAATATATTCAATAACTTTTTGAGTAAAGAAATCTGTTGAATAAAAATCATCTGGTAATTCGACTTTCTGACCATTTTCAGTGTAAATGGTTTTACGTTCTATACCATCAGGAAGTGTTTTGAAATGTGAGTCTGCACCATTTAATAATGCATAAGAAAAATCAAAACCTCTACTTGCCGGATTGGTCTCGGGGGTATAACCAAGATGCCATTTACCTGCCATAAGTGTTTTATAACCATTGTCTTTTAATACTTGAGGCAAGGTCATTGAGCGAGTATTTAAATAACCTTCATAACCAGGTTTACCTAAAAACTGTGGACGAGGGGTTAAATCAAATCGTCCTGCGTCTGCCCGCATAGTCTCCGCCATTGCACCCAATCCAGCTTGATGATGATCTGTACCCGACATCAACTCGGAACGCGTGGGAGAACACGTGCTAGGGGTGTGGTAATTGGTAAAGCGAGTTCCTTGATGAGCAAGACTATCAATATTGGGAGTCTTGATTTCACTACCAAATGAACCTAGATCAGAATATCCCAAATCATCTGCCAGAATGATGACCACATTCGGCTTTTGAGCGAAGAGCTGAGTAGAAACTAATAATGATGTAATTAAGGCCAATTTGTTGAATTTCATTTCACTCATCCTTGATTATGATTTACAACTATTAGAGTAGTGTAAATGGTTTAAGGTTAATCTATATTAGACGAAGAGTTATTTTTATATAAATCAAATATATATGTTGTTTTTGAGTAGGTGATTTGTGATAATTAATATATTTTAAATATTAAGTCATACTATTTATGTATTAATTTTTTAACCGAGTTAAGTTATTAGGTATTTTATTATAAATATAACTTATAGATTTAAGATCTTATTGAGTTACTTAAATAAAAAAACACTTAATAAATCAATATTTATCTATTTGTTTTATAAAAAAACTTAATAAACAATATATTAAATAAGGTTTAGTGTGGGGAATAAAAAATACTTATTGTTAAAACATATTAAAATTTAGAATTAAATATCAAAGAAAAGAAAAATAAAGTTATATAAGTTACTCCTTAATACTCTGGTCTGATTTTTTTTGACTGCATTGTTTAGCATGATGGCGTTATAGCTTAATTTGATCACTGGGAATAAGCCATGCGTCGTCAAACTTTATGGAAAGCCATCTGTGCTGCGACTCTAGCATTAAGTACAACTGCAACGAATGCAGAATTTATCGACGATAGCCAAGTCCAATTAAAATTCAAAAATTTCTATCTTGATCGCCAGATTGCAGAAACACCAGACAGAAACTGGGGTTCATGGTCACAAGGCATTACCCTGGATGCAAAATCCGGTTATCAGGATATTGGCGCTGGCATTCAAGTGGGTGCAGACCTTTTGGTACAGCACGCATTTAAATTGAATGGCCGTGATAAAAATCCGGACTTCGTGTTGCCGCATGACGGTAAAGAGTCCAAAGACAACTTCGGTAAAGTGGGTGCAACTTTAAAAGCCAAAGTTTCACAAACTGAACTAAAAGTGGGTGAATTATTACCGGTATCTCCAGTATTGGTCTTCGATCCATCGCGTCAGTTGCTGACTACTTTTAGCGGTGCATGGTTGGAATCTAAAGACATTAAAGATACCAAGTTAACGCTTGCGTATATTGATGGCATTAACAACCGTTATGACAATCAGTTCCGTGATTTAACCAAATTTGCTCCGCCTGCATATGATAATGGTGCGGCAGCGGATGGTATGTATATTGCAGGTGTAGATCATCAATTCAATAAAGAGATAGGTACAAGCTATTGGTATGCAGATGTAAAAGATATCTACCAGCAGCATTATGTCGGTGCAAATTACAAAACCACATTAGGTGAAAAGGCAAAATTAGATAGCCATATCCGTTACTTTGATAACTCGGATTCAGGCAACAAACTGTATGGCCGAATTGATAACCAGGCATTATCTGCAGGTGCAAAAGTTAATTACGGCGCCCACACCGTAGGTTTGGGTTATCAGCAAATGTTTGGTGACAGTGCTTTCCCAACATTGGGCGGCTGGGTGCCACAGCCTTATTTAGTTAACTGGGGTGTAGCAACTTTCACTGCGATTGATGAAAAATCAGTGGGCTTAAGCTATGGTTATGACTTCTCTGAATTGGGTGCAAAAGGCTTGAATGCTACTGCGGTCTACATGATGGGCTTTGATGCTGAAGCAAATGGCAAAAAAAATCAGGATTCGGACGAGCTTAATTTAATCGTGAACTACACAGTGCCTGAAGGTCAGTTGAAAGGTTTAGGCTTCCAGGCGATGTATATCGATGCTGACTTCGATTATAAATCTGACCTTAAAGAGTATCGTGTAGCCACAACCTATACTTATAAGTTCTAAATCATTGAATCAAAAAAAAGAGCGCCTGTTGATCAGGCGCTCTTTTTTTACGCTCAGAATATTTTGGCTTGAAATACCTTAAGCAAATTAGGAGTATGGTTTTATTTTAATTAAATAAAAACAAAGACATAAATAATCGTTTTTTTATAGGGTTTGATCGTAAATTTGTATCAGTTTGCTGAGGCTGAACGGTTAATATAAAGATGTAAAAAGTCATTTTAATGAGTCAACTTGACGTCGAATTCTTGTAATAGAGGGACACGCAAGCTAAAGACTGTAAGAGGAATCAATATGAGCACTGTTCAAATCCCTGACTATCAAACAGATCCATTCTTTGGCTTAGAAGACAAATGGATTGAAACCGCTGAAGGCGAGTTGACGCATTACCACGAAATTGGTGAAGGTACACCTATTCTATTTTTACACGGTTCAGGTACAGGCGTATCTGCTGCTGCAAACTGGTGGTTAAACTTGCCACAAATTGGTGAGCAAGCACGTTGTATCGCCATCGACACGATTGGTTATGGTCAAAGTGTGGTTGCGCCAAACACTGCTTACGGTATCCGCGCTTGGGTGGATCACGCAGTCCGTACTTTAGATGCTTTAGGTATCGAAAAGACCTGGGTTGTGGGTAACTCCTTGGGTGGCTGGTTAGCTTTCCAGATGGCACTGGATTACCCTGAACGTGTTTTGGGTATCGTGTCTATGGGTACGGGCGGTGCAAAACAGACTGCTGCACTGAAAGCGCATGCAAACCCGGTGCTTACCGAAGAAGGGATCAAGAAAACCCTTTCTATGTTCGTAGTAAACAAAGACTTGATCACTGATGAATTGGTGAAAGTACGTTTTGATTCTGCGAAAAACGATTATGCTTCTGACCGTCTGATGGACGTTGTTGGCGCACGTGACCGTGACCGTTTCGAATTCCCGCTTGATTTCGAAAAAATGAAAGAAATCAAAGTTCCTGTACTTTTAATTCATGGCGTACAAGACGTGGTAATTCCTGTTTCTCGTTCATGGGATATCTTGAACATAGTTCCGCATGCTGATGCGCACATTTTCAGCCAATGTGGTCACTGGTCTCAAGTTGAAAAATCTGAAGAATTTAATACTGTGATCAAAAACTATTTAACAGCTCGTGGTGTTTAATCGCGCTGTATGAATACAATGAAAAAGGATGACTGAGGTCATCCTTTTTTATGCCTTTAATTAAGGACTTATAATTAAGTGCCAATAATTAAGTGCTAATAAAGTTAGCCGCAACATTGATACTGATCGCCAGAATAGTGGTATTGAATCCATAGGCCAACAGAAGGTGCAAGGTATTTAATACCCGCATAGAGCGTGAAGTGATGGATACATCTGCGGTTTGCGCTGAGGTTCCGACCACATAGCTGAAATAAATAAAATCTGGGTAAGTGGGGCATGGTGTCTTGGGAAAATCCAGTCCGCCATCTGTATGTTTTTCTAATGCCAGATAAAAGTCATGGGTATAATGAATGGCAAAAATGGTATGCATAAAAAACCATGCAGAAACAAGGGTAAGAACGGATAAGGTTAAGTGTCCCGTCCGAATGGTGGCATCTGGGGGTAAATGATTAATTTCAATAACGATGGCAATGAAACACATGATCAAAGTCAGGACTACCAGCAGTAAAATCAGCCATTTACTGGCATCTTGTTGTTGTGCACGCTGTAAAATATTTTCATGTTCTGTACGCCATAAGTTCTTCAGAGTTAAGAGTAAATAGCTATAAATCGCGATATTCCAACTGATTAAAAGACAGGTAGACCAACCCCAGTGTGTCAACCAATCTAAGAAATAATAGAAAATAGCGATTGCAGGAAAGGTAAAAAAGAAATAGGGGTGGGATCGGACACCTGTTTTTATTCGATGCAGCGGGTGTATTTGCATAATCTTCCCCTATAGTGTTCTTTATTTTTTATAAATATTTTAAAAAGATTGTGATCAGCTTATTAGACTTAAGTTGTAATTTTTTGATTATAAGATATTTTTATAAATAGGATAAATAAAAGTCATACGTTATTTCCTATCAAGATTACTTTTAAAATAGTGATTTTTTATTAGACTTCAGTCTAGTATAGTAGAAAAAATAACCAAAAATGGGCAAAAAAAGCCCCCACTATTTATCAGGAAAATAATGGTGGGCTGAATTGAGAAAGCAAGTTTGTAAAAATTAATCAATCACGATTGATATTCAGATAAAACACCCGAGTAAGTAATTCAATAAATTTCTTCACAACCATAGAACTACTGTTTTTGTGGTAACTGACATACAAGTCGAGGTAAGGGAGCTCAACGTCTAAAGGACGAATGACAGTATTGTTCATGGTCAAGGGTGCCACATAGCCCGGTAAAATCGTACAACCTAAGCCCATACCAATTGAGTTGATATTAAACAAGATATTGTCGGCCTTTTGCACAATGTTAAATTCAATAGCATTGGCTTTAGCAAAATCCAGAATCGCGTTGTGTAGTGTCAGAGACTGTTCAGCAGCGGGAATAATAAAATCTATTCCATTCAATGCCTTAACGGGAATACGTTCATACTTCGCCAAAGGATGATTTTCGGGCAAAATAAAAATCAGCGGTTCGCGTAAAACAAATAAACTTTCGATGTCTTCACTATTCGAGTTATGCCGGGTAAACGTGACATCCAGTTCACCTTTTTTCAGTAGTTTGATTTGCTCATTGTTATTGAGGCTGAGCAATTCGATTTTTACATCAGGGTTTTGCACACGTAAGTTTGGCAAGACATAAGGGAAAATCTTCATTTCCGCGACT
This sequence comes from Acinetobacter sp. TSRC1-2, assembly GCF_049895885.1. Classification (NCBI taxonomy): domain Bacteria; kingdom Pseudomonadati; phylum Pseudomonadota; class Gammaproteobacteria; order Moraxellales; family Moraxellaceae; genus Acinetobacter; species Acinetobacter sp. TSRC1-2. The sequence continues at coordinate 591,864 of NZ_JAFCTF010000001.1, read as the reverse complement.
GGAACGAAGCCAATACGCAGCATTTGCTGTTTGGCTTGCGAGACTTGACGTGCCATGGCAATAGCTTTGTCTGCTTGAGCCAGTGTTAAGCGTGCCTGTTCAAGAAATACAGCCCCTTCTTCCGTGAGTTCAACTTTACGTTTGGTACGATAGAGCAGTTGTACCCCTACATCTTCTTCTAGGTCCTTAATTTGCTGACTTAAAGAAGGTTGGGCGGTATAAAGCTTTAACGCAGCTTTACTAAAGTTCAGTTCTTCTGCAACGGTGATAAAATATCGAAGGTGTCGTAATTCCATATAATCAGTCCCATGAGTAATCCAAAAAATGTCTTACTATAATTTGGGAAGAGTATAATCTATAAACAACTATTCCGTGAAGATGATTCTGCCATTTAGAAAATAAATGGTCTTAGATTGTTCATGAGGATTTTAATATAGAAAATAACATTCTTAATAATCCATAAAATATCTTAATTGAAACAAAAAAAATATTTCACTAAAAGTCGCTATAAAACCATTATCCACTAAAAGTTGAGTCTATTTACTTTGTGACTAAGTCCGTCACAGGAGAGCTTCTCATGAGTGGAAAAATTGATGTGCGCGAAATCGATGCTTTGGTCGATGCACAAAATGGTCGTATCTCGCCATCGATCTATACAGATCCAGATTTATATGAATTAGAGCTTGAACGCGTTTTTGGCCGTACTTGGTTGTTCCTTTGTCATGAAAGCCAAATTCCTAAATCGGGTGACTTCTTCAATACCTATATGGGTGAAGATCCGATTATTGTGACACGTCAAAAAGACGGCTCAATCAAAGCATTCTTAAATCAATGCCGTCACCGTTCTATGCGTGTGAGCTTCGCAGACTGTGGTAATACGCGTGCATTTACTTGCCCATACCACGGCTGGTCTTACGGTATTGATGGTGCATTGAAAGACATCCCGCTTGAAGAACGTGCTTTCCCGCAAGGCGCATGCAAAGAGAAATGGGGTCTAGTTGAAGTAAATCGTGTTAAATCTTACAAAGGCTTAATCTTCGGTTGCTGGGATGAAACCACACCTGACTTGATCGAATACATGGGTGACATTGCCTGGTATCTAGATGGCGTATTAGACCGTCGTCCGGGTGGTACTGAAATCATTGGCGGCGTGCACAAATGGGAAATTGAATGTAACTGGAAATTTGCAGCTGAACAGTTTGCATCTGACCAATACCATGCCTTGTTCTCTCACGCCTCTGCCATTCAGGTATTGGGTGCAAAACCAGATGACGAATCCTCTAAGAAATTAGGAGCAGCGCAAACGGCTCGTCCAGTTTGGGAAACCGCGAAAGACGCGATCCAGTATGGCGCGCGTGGTCATGGTTCAGGCTTCTTCTTCACTGAAAAACCAGACGCAAACGTGTGGGTCGATGGTGAAGTTGCCAATTACTTCCGTGAAACTTTCGAGGAAGTAAAAGAACGTTTGGGTGAAACGCGTGCATTGCGTCTTGCGGGTCACAACAACATGTTCCCAACCATGTCTTGGTTGAACGGTACTGCAACACTTCGCGTATGGCACCCACGTGGTCCAAACAAAACTGAAGTGTGGGCATTCTGTATTGCCGATGCTGAAGCGTCTCAAGAAGTGAAAGAAGCATTTGAACGTTCTGCGACACGTGCTTTCGGTCCTGCCGGTTTCCTGGAGCAAGATGACTCCGAGAACTGGATTGAGATTCAAAAAGTATTGCGTGGTTATAAAGCGCGTAATAACCCACTCATTATGGAAATGGGCTTGGGTCACGAGAAAAAACGTGAAGATGGGATCCCGGGGATCACCAACTACATTTTCTCTGAAACTGCAGCACGTGGCTTATACCGCCGTTGGGCAGACCTGTTGATCCATGAAACATGGGAAGACGTAGAGAAAGCCGCTGACGCATACGAGAAGGAGCTAATGAAATGAGTCAGATCAGTTTAGAACTTCATCATCAAATCAGTCAGTTTCTGTATCGTGAAGGCAAAGCGCTGGACGACTGGAAATTCCGCGATTGGCTGGATATGTTGGCAGAAGATATTTCTTACACGCTACGTACCACGCCAAACGCTCAAACCCGTGACCGTCGCCGTTCAGTTGAACCACCGACGACTTGGGTATTTAACGACACCAAAGATTTGCTTGAACGCCGTGTTGCGCGTCTTGAAACCGGTATGGCTTGGGCTGAAGAGCCTCCATCACGTACCACTCACATGGTGAGCAACGTGATTGTAGAGCCGACTGAAGTGGAAGGCGAATACGACGTGTACGTAACTTATTTGTTATACCGTACCCAAAAAGAGAAAGACGTAACGATTTACTGTGGTAAGCGTCACGACAAGATCCGTAAAGTTGAAAGTGATTTGGGCTTCCAGATCTTCAACCGTAAAATTACGTTAGATCAAGTGACCTATAACTCACATAACCTGAGTGTATTCTTCTAATGAATAAGATTTTTGTTTGCCAAGTTGACGAATTAGACGAAGGCGAAGCGCTAAAAGTAGATTGCGGTGTGAATGGTATTGAAGCGCTTGCAGTGTTCAACAATGGCGGAGAATTCTTCGCCATGAATGACCGTTGTTCACATGGTAATGCTTCTATGTCTGAAGGTTATCTTGAAGATGATGGTACGGTTGAATGCCCACTGCATTCAGCACGTTTCTGCTTGAAAACAGGTGAAGCTTTATGTCTACCTGCAACTGATCCAATCAAAACTTTCCCTGTGATTGTTGAAGATGGTCAATTGTTTGTAGAGATGGCAGGAGAATAATCATGGGTTGGCTACAAGGCGAAGTTGCACTGATTACTGGTGGTGGTTCAGGTTTAGGCTGGGCTTTGGTTGAGCGGTTCTTGGAAGAGGGTGCACAAGTTGCGGTTCTTCAACGCTCAAAAACTAAAGTGGATGCATTGAATGAATACTTCGGTGGTAAAGTTCTTGCGATCGAAGGTGATGTAGCCAACTATGCAGATAATGTCCGTGCGGTAAATGCAACCGTTGAGCGTTTTGGCAAGCTTGATTGCTTTGTGGGTAATGCCGGCATCTGGGATCATTATGCCGATATCGTGAATACCTCTGGCGAGCAGCTGGAAAAAGCCTTTGATGAAATCATGGGCATTAACACCAAGTCACTCATTCTTGGTGCCAAAGCGGCGCTAGATGAGTTAGTCAAATCTGAAGGTTCAATCATCTTCACCTTGTCTAATTCTGCGTTGTATTCAGCGGGTGGTGGTCCAGTTTATACCGCATCTAAACATGCGGGCGTGGGCATCATGAAAGAATTGGCGTATGAACTTGCACCGAAAGTGCGAGTTAATGCAGTTGCGCCATCAGGCATGAACGTCAATATCAAAGGTGCGGCATCACTGGGTCAAGAAAACCTTGGTCTGCTGGATGCACGTGATCCCGAGAAAATTGCCCGTGGCATGCCGTTGAATTTCTTACCAGAACCTGAAGATATGACCGGTTCGTATGTATTGCTGGCGTCTCGTGCCAATAACCGTACGCTGACTGGTGTTTTAATTAATGCTGACTGTGGTCTGGGAATTCGTGGTTTACGTCAGCCACGTGCAGGTTTTTTTGAAGACTAAGTCTTAAGTCTTCATCAAACCTTATTCTGAAAAACTCAGAATCACACTCTGGCAGCCATTTGGCTGCCTTCGTTTAGGAGCGACTCATGCCCGTTAAACTGATTTGTGCGTCACATAGTCCACTTATGGAATTTGCTGCACCTCAAAATGCAGAACAAGAAAAAAATGTTCGTGCTGCGTTTGAAAAAATGGCGGCTGAAGTCAAAGCCTTTGATCCAACTTTAATTATTACTTTTGGACCCGACCATTTTAACGGTTTCTTTTACGACTTAATGCCAAGTTTCTGCGTGGGTATTCGTGCCACAGCCGCAGGCGACTGGAATTATGGTGCAGAGAACAACAAGATTAATGTGCCTGAAGATACTGCGCTTGACCTGGTGCGCCGCGTATTGGATGAAGGTGTGGATGTTGCCTATTCATATCGCATGCAGGCCGATCATGGTGTGACTCAGCCTTTGCATTTCCTGTGCGATGGTCAGCTCGATCGTTATCCAACCATTCCGGTGTTTATTAATGGTGCAGCAGCACCGATGCCAACCACCAAGCGTACCGTAGCTTTGGGTCGTGCAATTGGTCAGTTTATCAAATCTTTAAACCTTGAAAATGAACGGGTTCTTCTTTTAGGAACGGGTGGTCTTTCGCATGATCCACCGACACCGCAAATGGGTTCTGTTCCACCTGAAGTGGAAGAATTCCTGATTTGTGGCCGTAATCCGAGTCCGGAAGCACGTGAAATACGTCAGTCAAAAATTATTGCAGTCGGTCAAAAACTGGCAGCAGGAGATACTTCTGTTGCCGTACCTTTAAATGCTGAATGGGATATCGCATTGCTTGAAACCTTCAAGAATGCCGATTTCGCAGTAATTGAAGCCATGACTGAAGCAGATATTCGCCGTGAAGGTGGCCGTGGTGGTCAGGAAGTTCGTTCATGGATTGCAGCATTTGCAGCACTCTCTGAATTAGGCGAATACGAAATGACCACTCAAGTTTATGAAGCAATCAGTGAATGGATTGCAGGCTTCGGCATTGTATCTGCAGAATTAAAAGGGTAAAGCACATGAGTAACATCGAAACCATCGTTATTGTTGGAGCTGGCCAAGCCGGTGCGAGCGCCATTTTAGAACTTCGCGGTAACAAATACGAAGGCAAAATCATTCTTGTAGGTGATGAAACCCATCTTCCTTATGAACGTCCGCCTTTGTCTAAAGATGTGATTCTTAAACCTGAAGACACCAAAATTGAAATCCTGTCAGAACAAAAACTGGCAGATTTGAATGTTGAAGTGATTCGTGGCAATGGCGTGGTGAAAATCAACGCGGAAGAGCACAGCATTGAACTTAAAAATGGCGATGTGATTGCTTACGACAAGTTGCTTCTTGCAACGGGTGGTGCAGCGCGTCGTTTACCAAACTTCGATGCTTTGGGTAAACACGTTTATACCTTGCGTAACCTTGAAGATTCTCAAGCCTTAGTTCCTGTACTTCAAGCTGGCCGTCGTCTCATCCTGATCGGTGGCGGTGTGATCGGTTTAGAGCTTGCATCATCTGCACGTTTCAAAGATTGCGATGTGACCGTGATTGAAATGGGTCCAATGGTGATGGGTCGTTGTTCACCACGCATCTTGAGCGGATTCCTGCTTGAACAACACCGTGCCAAAGGTGTCGATGTTCGTCTTTCAACTCAGATTGCTGCATGCCGACTTGATGGCGAAGAAGTGGTTGTTACCCTTGAAGGTGGTGAAGAGCTTCGTGCTGATGCTGTGGTTTACGGTATTGGTATCGTACCCAATGCTCAGCTTGCAGTGGCTGCAGGTCTTGACGTGGACGTGGCAATTAAAGTGAATGAGAACTGCCAGACTTCAAATGCTGACATCTATGCAGCAGGCGATGTAGCCACCCAACTTCGTGCAGATGGTCAACACTGTCGTGTCGAAACTTGGGAAAATGCCAATCTTCAAGCCGGTATTTTTGCGCGTCACGTGATGGGCATTGAACTTCCAACGCCTAATCCAGCTTGGTTCTGGACTGACCAACTGGACATCAATTTCCAGTTTGTCGGTGATATGGCAGCGGCTCAATGGCTTGTTCGTGGTGAAATGGATGCAGCCAAAGGCGCAGACAATTCATTCGTGATGTACGGTGTGACGGATGGTCAAATCGTTGCCGGTATTACGGTCAATGCGGCGAAAGAAATGCGTCATTTGAAAAAAATGATCAGCAAAAATACTGCTTTCGAAGCTGAAAAACATTTAGATTTGGCACAAGATTTACGCAAAATTGCTTAAGTTGTATTGAGATATCTTAGGACAGACCTATGTTTTTGCATAGGTCTGTTTTTTTATGTCGTTGGCTTTGTTGTCATGACTGCAATTGGCGTTTTGATTTAATAATATTTTCTTAGAGTTGTTTTACTTTTAAAAGATTAAAAGTAACAAAAATCTTTTGATCGTTTGAGGATACGTCCATGTATCCCAAACGATCTGGCGACATCCATGTCGCCTCCCCATATTGTTGATGATGGGGTGGACTGTATTTTTAGTCTTATCTATACCAATAGTCACGATAGTATCTACAGCACCGAATAAAAGATTTCAGCTTTACTATTTAGAACAATCAGATTTGAGAATGATATGAAATCTTCACTGCCGGTCACGGCAAGTATTTACGCTTTACTGGTGCTGATCTGGGCAGCAACGCCTTTGGCGATTGTCTGGAGTGTGGCCGAGATTCACCCCATGTGGGTGCTGATTATTCGCTATTTTGGTGCATCCATTATTGCGCTATTCCTGCTGAAAATCATGCGTGATCCCTTGCCATTTGATCAGACTTCAATGAAAAGTTACCTGGCGGGGAGCTTAAATTTAATTGGCGCTCAGCTATTTATCTATCTTGCAGCCAATTATCTGACTTCAGGATTAATGGCATTGATTTTCGGTTTCTCACCGTTAATTGCCGGTCTGATTGGGCATGTGATTCTAAAAACCCACAAATTGATCTGGCTACAGTGGCTGGGGATGGCAATTGCCGTGGCCGGTTTAAGTTTTGTTTTTGCCGATTCCGCTGATAGTAAAATTAACCCGATTGGTGTGGTATTGATGCTGATCAGTATCGTGTCTTATATTAGTTCGATCTTCTGGGTCAAACAGCTTAATGCGCCTTTAAGTCCAATGTCACAAGCCACAGGTTCATTGATTATTTCAGCACTAGGCTCGTTGTGCTTATTGCCCTTTATCTGGCAGCACATGCCGACCCAAATGCCGGGTATGCATACCCTCATCGGTTTTGTCTTTACCATGATCATGTCATCGATTGTTGCGATGCTGTGTTACTTCTGGCTGATTCGCCGTTTGGCAGCCTCTACCGTCTCGCTCAGTAACGTGATGACGCCCATCATTGCTTTGGGACTCGGGGCAACCTTAAATCATGAGCATATCAGCCCAAATGCTTTTGTCGGTATTGCAGTGGTGATGTTCGGAATCGTGATGTATTTCTGGAAAGAATGGCGCGAGCAGTATTTTTCTAAACTTTAAATCCATCTCAGGAAGGATAGAAGGAAGCTTAAGCTGCCTTTTTGTTTTTAATTTGAGATGCAAAATCTAAACAGGATGAGCTTCAGTATCAGTTTTGGGGTGGCTATGGATCAAAGCCAAGGGGGAATTTCTAAAATCAGTTGGGTTGTCTAAAGCATGCAACAACAAAACGTAAAGAATTTATCAGCGTAGTTTGGTTAATATAAAGTTGGATGAACAGAAAAATCAAATAAACCGATTTGATAACAATAAATTTAGGACAAATTTGAATGTCTGATTCGAATAAAGTTGTGATCTATGCTGCCCTGTTGGGCAATCTGGCGATCGCTTTGGTCAAGTTTGTCGCAGCCTATATTACCAATAGTTCGGCCATGTTGAGTGAAGCGATTCATTCGGTCGTCGATACCCTGAATGAAATTTTATTGCTCTACGGCATGAAAAAATCACAACAACCGGCCAATGTCAGGCATCCGTTTGGTTATGGACGTGAACTGTATTTCTGGGCCTTTATTGTTGCCTTGATGGTGTTTGCTTTAGGTGCAGTCGTGTCAATCTATCAGGGGATTCAACATGTCCGCCACCCTGAAGAAATGCTGAATCCAACCATTAACTATGTGGTATTAATTGTCGCGATTGTATGCGAAGGGGCATCTTGGTGTGTGGCCTTAAAAGCCTTTCGTAAGATTAAAGGAAAGCAAGGTTACTTCGAGGCTTTTCGGCGTAGTAAAGATCCAACCACCTTTACCGTATTGTTTGAAGACACCGCCGCGTTATGTGGTCTGTTCATTGCCTTGATCGGGATTTATTTAGCACATACCTTAAATATTCCGGAGTTAGATGGCGTGGCTTCCATTTTAATTGGAGTGGTCTTGGCTATCTCTGCTATTTTACTGGGACGAGAAACAAAAGGTCTGTTGTTAGGAGAATCCGCAGATCCACAATTACGCAATAATATCTTGCTGATTGCGCAGGAAGATCACGCTGTACTTTCTGCCAATGGCGTACTGACTGAACAGATGGGAGCACATCAGGTGTTGGCATCTTTAAGTCTGGAGTTTGAAGACAACTTGAGTTCTGATGATATTGAAGCCTGTGTCAACAGAATTGAAGCGAAAATCAAACAGATTCATCCTGAAATTGTGGCATTGTTTATTAAACCGCAAACTAAAAAGATGTGGTTGGAACGTATGAAAGGACGTTTGGAATAAAACGTGATATATATGGCGTAATATTCAAAATATCGGATTTTGAATATTTAAGTCACACTAAGAAATTGAATGTACATGAAGCAAATGCCTGAACAATTACACTTTCGACTCCCGACTAAAGAATGTTGGTCACATACCTGGCGTCAGCCTTCATTTCAATTTTTGCATTCGAGTCATCATGATGGTGAACGATTTTTCAATGCATTACCACGTCCAGAAGGGCATGGCCGTGCAGACTTGTTTAAATGGTTATTAACCCGTAAGTCATCGACCTGGAATGTGGATATTGATAAAGAATATGCAGAATTCCATGCGACTAAACGGACGATTCCTCAAGATCGACCTGAGGCCAGCATTGATGATTGGCAAGTATGGTTTGTAGGGCATGCCACCGTACTGTTACAGATCGGGCCGTATAACTTGCTCACCGATCCGGTATGGTGTGAACATGTCAGTCCGAAGCAGGGCAAAGGTCCGAAACGGGTCATTCCTGCGGGAATTGCTTTAGAAGAGCTACCAACTATCCATGCGGTGCTGCTCAGTCATAATCACTATGACCATATGGATTTGGCCAGTCTGGAGTGGTTGCATGATAAATTTGCCATGCCGATTTATACTGGACTTGGTAATTCATGGTATCTACCACAAAGTTTTCATGTACTGGAAATGGAATGGTGGCAATCGTCTTTATTGCATGATTTAAAAATTATTTATACCCCGGCACAACATTTTTCAGGTCGAGGCTTACGTGATCACAACCGGGCACTTTGGGGCGGTTTTTCAGTGCTTGCTGGAAAAGATCATTGCTTCTTTGCCGGAGATACCGGCTATTCACCGCATTTTAAGGAAATTCAAAGCCGTTTGGGGGCACCGCGTATCTCATTGTTACCGATTGGTGCCTATGAGCCACGTGAGCTGATGAGCTATATGCATATGAATCCACAAGAGGCTTTTCAGGCGCATCAGGATTTACATTCAAAATGTTCGCTGGCGATTCATTATCGAACCTTTCAACTGACCGATGAAAGTCGAGAGCAACCTGAAATCGATTTAAAAGTGGCGATGAAAAACAGCTCAAAACTGATGAATCCTTTTGTCTGTATTCGTGAAGGACGACGTTTGGTGGTTTAAGCTTGCTGTTGGCTAAGTTTTAAAAGTTGAATGGCAAGCATTGAAAGGGCGATCATGGCAATATTCATCACCACTGGATTAAATGCAGTGGTGAGTTGTAAGGGGTTGGTGACCATAATGAGCAGTAATAATCCACTCAAGCCCAGAATATTAAGCTGATGGATGAAGACTGCTCTTTGCCAAATCAGAAAAGTGCAGCCAAACATAATCTCGATCATGCCCGATAGGGCAACACACATTCCTGCCAGATCTCGTTCTAAACCTAGACTCTGCCAAATGGCAATTTCCGCAGCCGACTGAAAAAGTATTTTGGGTATCAATCCCTGATAAATCCAAAGTAAAACAAGCGTGATTTGAATGAGTTGCAGTGGTCTTGCTAATACAAGCTTATGATTCACGAATGGCATGTTCCAAAAAATGCTGCCTGTTTTCAGCAGAGGGGATCAGGCAATAATTGGTTTGACCAAAGAGCCAATAACGATTGAGTGCGACACGACGGTAGAGAAAATCCCGGATTGGGCGAGGGATGAGATAGCCTGCATTCATCAGCGAGAAAGGCAGCCCCAAATGCTGCATGACTTTGAGTAAAGCAGTCGATTCGGTATAGAGCTGTCCATTCAGAATCACCACCATGGTGGTATAGCGAGTGGTGGACATGCCGTAATATTGCAGAATCTGTTCACCCAAAGCGGATTGAGCGGAAGCCAGTTTGAATTTCGAGTTTTGATCATGCTTGATTAGAAAACTTGCCCAGCCATTACAAATCACACAGACGGCATCAAATAATATAATGTCATTTTTTTGAATCATTGCTGCGATGTGATGTTTCATGACTTGATTTATTCTTGCTTGTTATGGCATCACTATAGCAAATTATTCTTGATAAAAAATATTGTCAAAGAACCAAATCATGCTGCTTTTTTCATGGATTGAACATGTAGCCTAAAAATTTTTATTTCATTTTTTGAAAGTATATAAATCCTATTTTTAAGCTTATCTTAAATAGGCTTTTTCGATCGTTTTCATTCATATAACTTGCTTTATATTGTCATAAAAAACAGTTATTTTGCTTATGAATTAAATTTTTTAACGGTTCATGGCAATCATCATTTTATGATTAATTTGGAGCTCAGAGATGAATAATGATATGCAGAATGCAGGTAAATGCCCGTTCCATCAAGAAGGAGCAAATACCCATGCAGTCAGCTCAAATGCGGCTTGGTGGCCGAATGCTCTAAATCTCGATATCCTTTCCCAACATGATAAAAAAACCAATCCGATGGATCCAGACTTTGATTATGCCAAGGCATTTAATTCATTGGATTTGGAAGCAGTAAAACAAGACCTCCGTGAACTCATCAACAGCAGCCAAGACTGGTGGCCATCAGACTACGGCAGCTATATTGGCATGTTCGTACGTACCGCATGGCACTTGGCGGGTTCTTACCGTAAGCAGGACGGTCGCGGCGGTGCTAACACTGGTAACCAACGTTTTGCACCATTGAACAGCTGGCCAGATAACGTCAACACCGATAAAGGCCGTCGTCTGCTTTGGCCAATTAAACGCAAATACGGTAACAAGATTTCATGGGGCGATTTGATTGTACTCGCAGGTACAGTCGCGTATGAAGAAGCAGGTCTGAAAACTTTCGGTTTCGGCGGGGGGCGTCAAGATGTCTGGCATCCTGAAAAAGACATTTACTGGGGTGAAGAGCGTGAATGGCTTGCACCGACTGAAAACCGTTATGAAAATGACCAAGATCGTTCAACTTTAGAAAATCCACTTGCTGCAGTGCAAATGGGCTTGATTTATGTGAACCCTGAGGGTGTAGATGGTAAACCTGATCCATTACGTACCGCCCAAGACATGCGTGTCACTTTTGACCGTATGGGCATGAATGACGAAGAAACTGTGGCATTAACCGCAGGTGGTCATACCATAGGTAAAGCACACGGTAACGGTAAAGCTGAGTTTTTAGGTGCTGATGTTGAAAGCGCAGATGTTGAATTCCAAGGTCTAGGTTGGCACAACCCTGAAGGTACAGGCAATGCCGGCAATACCATGCTCAGTGGTCTGGAAGGTGCCTGGACCACCCATCCGACCAAATGGGACAACGAATTCTTCCATCTATTGTTCACATACGACTGGGCATTAGCCAAGAGTCCGGCAGGTGCGAACCAGTGGGAACCGACCAACATCAAAGAGGAAGACAAGCCTGTTGATGCGCACAACCCGAATATTCGCCGTAACCCAATGATGACAGATGCCGATATGGCACTGAAAGTCGATCCTGAATACCGAAAAATTGCTGAGTGCTTCTATAAAGATCCTGCGTACTTCTCGGAAGTGTTTGCGCGTGCATGGTACAAGTTGACTCACCGTGACATGGGGCCAAAATCACGTTACCTCGGTGCGGACGTGCCTGTTGAGGATTTAATCTGGCAAGATCCGATTCCATCTGTGAACTACGTTTTGTCTGAAGCAGAAATTGATGAACTCAAAGCGAAACTGTTAAATAGCGGTTTAACGTCTGCCGAATTGATCAATACCGCATGGGACAGTGCACGTACTTTCCGTGGTTCAGACTATCGTGGTGGTGCAAACGGTGCGCGTATCCGCTTGGCACCGCAAAAAGACTGGGTCGGTAACGAACCTGAACGTCTGGCTAAAGTGTTGGTGAAACTTGAAGAAATTCAGGCGGGTCTTGAGAAGAAAGTCAGCATTGCAGACTTGATCGTACTTGGTGGTACGGCTGCAATTGAAAAGGCGGCTCAAGCTGCGGGCGTAGACATTCAAGTTCCATTCCTTCCAGGTCGGGGTGATGCAACGGAAGAACAAACCGATGCGTATTCATTCGAAGATTTCGAACCTAAAGCAGATGGTTTCCGTAACTGGTTTAAAGACGACTATGTGGTACAGCCTGAGGAAATGCTGTTAGACCGCGCTCAGTTATTGGGTTTAACTGCACCTGAAATGACTGTATTGGTCGGTGGTATGCGTGTACTTGGTATCAACTATGCGGGTGCAAAAGAAGGGGTGTTCACAGATCAAGAGGGCGTGTTAAGCAATGACTTCTTCGTGAACTTGACGGATATGAAGTACAACTGGAAACCAGTGGGCAAGAACCGTTATCAAATTGTGGATCGTGCGACTGGTGCACCGAAGTGGACTGCAACACGTGTGGACTTGGTCTTCGGTTCTAACTCGATTCTTCGTTCATACGCAGAAGTGTATGCGCAAGATGACAACAAAGAAAAATTCGTGAAAGACTTTGTTGCTGCATGGACTAAAATAATGAATGCAGACCGTTTTGATGTGAAGAAATAATTTATATTGAGATGTAAAAAACCGGCTTTAGGGTCGGTTTTTTATGAGAAACAATGATATTTTATATTAAACAGCCCACTAAAAAAATCTCTAATTGAGTATTCTAAAAGCGGATATTTTTACTATGGAGAAACCGGACATTTTATTTTGGGCTTACAATTGCGTTGCGTACACGTTGTAGGATGTTAAATAGACATTCATTTATCGCTGAATAATATCATTTGGAGTTAAATAAATTTCTATTTCTTCACCTTGTACTGTGGTTTTTAATTTTTTTAAAATTTCAATCATTTTATCAATAGCTTCAGGTGTCGGATTTTTCGTTAACAAGTCGTAAGAATCATGGTCATATCATAGAGGAAACTCTCGTCCATCAATTGCCACAAAAAAGTGATCTGCCGAATTTTGAAAATCTGATTTTATTGTTGGGTCTATTTCTAAATATGCGCTCCAGTCTTGCTTGGTAATACATTCGCCATTATAAGGCTGAATTTTTTTACATATACATTTTGACCTGCGTAACTAAATGGACTAATAGTTAAGAGAATAGGAATAGTAAATTTGAACATAGGATTAGTTATCTAAATGGAGGGATAGCGATCTATAACAATAAATAAACTTTAGTTTTTTACAATTAATATCATCCTACTTAACAGGAAATCAGAAAAAGCGTACATCCCGTGTCTAAGCTTCTACTATACTCTGCTCTGACTCAAGATATTCTGTCACGGATAAATCAAGGGTGGCACTAACTATATGACATTTTTCTGTATTGCTTGCTATATGTTTAAAAAAGCCTAGCTTGTTGATACTAGGCTTCTTAAAAATACGAGCTAAATAATATAATGATTTTTATGTTATTTCATCTTTGCGACTATTTGTTCAGCCATTTGTAAATGTTTAGCAACTGCATTACGGGTTTGCGTAAGCATATTTTTTAATTCAGAATTTTTAGCGTTTGGTATCAATTGCTTATCAATAGTCATCAGAACTTTATGATGTACTTCGACTTGACTCATCATATAGTCTTTATCAGTTCCCGATGATGATTGGCTAAGCTTATTAACAATCTTGTCGCTATCATTTTGCAATGATTTACTGATGTTGCTAGCTTGTGGAATTAATTTTAACCCACTTGCCAACGCCTGACCTTTTTTCTCATTCGATGAATGATCATTAATCATCATCTGAGCATACTTACGGGTCTGATCCATTTTTAGCTTGGGCATCGCAGCTTTTGCCTGCTTAATCTCACCGTTATTAGCTGTGCTTAACACCTTGATAACCTGACTATCAGTTAAACTCTCATGACTGTCATGCGATATTTTAGAATGATTTTTGCCATTATTTGTAGATTGGTCATCCATTGCCATAGTTTGACATGCAGCAAAACTTAATAAACTACTAACTGCCACACAGTTAATAATCTTCTTCATTATAATAGCTTTCATATTTTGCAGCCTCGAAAGTTTTGTTATTTAAATTTTCCTTTATAAGATAGGTTAATTAAATTAAAACAGTGTAATATTTCAGTAGCTTTCTTAGGTGAATATATAAATCGGTTATTAAGTTAAGTAAAGATTATGGGTTATTAGTTTATTTATTTGGATTTAGCATTACTTATATAATTAAAGCAAAAATTATAAATATTTTGAGTGAGATTTCCACCACTCTTCTTCATTTAATATAATGTTGTTTATAGGGAGGAAAGTAAAATATTAATATAAATCGCTTAAACTCCAACTCTGACGCAAAATTTGCAGAAAATTGGATTATAAAAAAATCGGTTTTTCTGAACGATTCTGGAATTTTTTACCAATTAAAAACAGATCTTCTAACTTTAAAAAAGGATATTTTTATTATAAATTAAGTTGATCAAAGTTAGGATAATATCCCTTTTCAAAACCGTCCACTCCTTAAAATTAGGCTCCACCAATAACATCTGCGACACAAAACCATAACACACTCGTTGCACATTTAAACTCATTCGCTTGAGCTGTTCAGCATCCTGAATAAACGGCGCAAGAATGCTTTGCCACATCTGTAGCATCATTTCATAACTCTTGCGATAACTTTCAATATTCGAAATCTGTCGTTCCAACAAAAACACCTGCGCCCATAAAAACTGCTGAGCCTGAATCTGTTCAAGCTGAAAGTGAATCACTTGCTTTAAATAATCCTCCAAAACCAAATCTGTGGATAATTTGATCAGACTTTGTGCATAAGTTTTTAGGTCTTCGGCATTGTTTTTCACATGTCTGTGAATAGTCAGCGCGATTAAATCTTCCTTTTTAGAAAAATACTCATAAAACGTGCCTAAACCCACGCCTGCAAGGTCAGTAATTTCTCGAATGGTAATTTTATTCGCCGAACGCTCATGCAAAAGCCGAACAAAACTGTCCTGCAAGGCTTCCTGAGTCAGCTTCGCTCTTGATTGGCGTGGCTTACGCCGTACTTGAATCTCGGGATTTTTCATAAAAAAATTGATCCAGCAAAGCCGAACATCCTGTGGCTATTTTTTCTCTATACTGGAATGAAAAGCCCAGAACAACAAGCAGGAAGTATAAACAATGAATTCATGGATGACCCATCAGATCAGCAACCAGTTTGACGAACTGCAAGACTACAACCTGTTTGAAACCGATCAGGTCTTGCAGGAAATCCTGTCTCGTTATGGCAGTCAGGATCAGGCAAGATTATCTGAAATGGGCAAAGTCGTAGGCTCATCTGAATATTATGAATATGCCGATTTAGCCAATAGACACACGCCCATTTTGCATGCCTTCGATGCTAGAGGTCGCCGTAAAGACTGCATTGAGTTTCATCCTGCTTGGCATCAATGGATGGCTTTAAACCGCAAGTTCGACAGCCATGCTTATCCATTTAATCATACGGAATCATCCTCCAAATGGGTGGAATGGGCAGCGCGTTTTTACTTAAGCGGGCAGGTGGAATGCGGTAGTCTGTGCCCCACGTCGATGACGTTAGGCAGCGTTGCATTAATTCAACGTGAACCTGAACTGTGGACCAAAATTGGCGCAAAACTGCTATCTACTGAATATGATGAACGTGACCTGCCAATGGCCCAAAAGAAATCAATCTGGCTAGGAATGGGCATGACCGAAAAGCAGGGCGGCTCAGACGTACGTGCCAATGAAACTTTCGCTGTACCCGTAGCTGAATCCGGTCGTGGCAAAGCTTACTTGCTGACTGGCCATAAATGGTTTTTCTCAGCTCCGATGTGTGATGCGCATTTGGTGGTGGCAAAAACCGAGCAGGATGGCGTGGCCTGTTTCTTTGTCCCGCGTTGGCTAGAGGATGGCAGTAAGAACAATATTCATGTGCAACGCTTAAAAGAAAAAGTTGGCAACCGCAGCAACTCCAGTTCCGAGGTCGAATTTCAAGAGGCTTGGGGCATCATGATGGGTGAAGCAGGGCGTGGCATTCCGACCATTATTGAAATGGCCAATTATACCCGCCTGACCTGTTCAGTTGGCAGTACGGCTATGCTGCGTCAGGCTTTGGTGCAATGCATCGCCTATACCCGCCAGCGTAAAGCCTTTGGTAAGCATCTGGCCGAACAGCCTTTAATGCGTGCTGTACTGGCAGATTTAGCCTTGGAAACTGAAGCAGCGATGCACTTAAGTTTTTATTTGGCGCATTGTTATGAAAGTGAGGATGAACTGTCATTGGCTTGGAAACGGATTATGACACCTGCTTCCAAGTTCTGGATTTGCAAAAGAGCTGTTGAACTGACTGGGGAGATGATGGAGGTCTTTGGCGGTAATGGCTATGTCGATAACGGCATCATGGCACGTATATTCAAAGAAGCACCAGTCAATACCATTTGGGAAGGTTCGGGCAATGTCATGTGTCTGGATGTACTGCGTGCGATTGGTCGTGAACCAGAATCCATTGAAGTGCTATTTAAAGACTTGGCATCAACTGCGATGCAAGATGAAACGCTGAATCATGAATTACAGGCTTTGTTCAAACTGTTCCATCAATCCGCAGAGGACTTGCAGTTTATGGGGCGCAGTCTAGTCAGCCGTCTGGTGATTTTAGCCCAAGCGGTTTTATTGAAACGTCATGCGCCAGATTTTGTCGCAAATGGCTTTATTCAAACGCGTTACAGCGAATTTCATGGTCGAGTGGTGGGGATGCTTGCAACGAAGCAGGTGGATGTAGAACAGTTGTTGGAGAGAGCTTTGGCTAAAGAATATTAATCACGCCTTAGAATTTCCCTTCCTTTGGAATGAGAGATATATTTCATAAGGGAGGAAAGTTTTAAAAATTATGAATGGGAGGGGGAGTTTTAAATTTTTGCACGTTTAAAACGACTTGAAATTTGTACAAATCAGCGCAATATATGCTTTACATCCAACTGATGTGAAAACGTAAAAACAGGTGAGCAAAATGGCAAATAAAAAAGCAGTGCCAGAAGTGGTAATTCACAACTTTGTGGCAAAACACATGCATGAGGTCAACAAAAGCCAAGTGTTTATAGACCGAAAGAAAAATGCAAAACGTGGCTATGACAAGCACAAAAAAGGGAGATACTCAAATGACTATCTCCCTTTTTCTTGCACGCTATTTGCTCTTCTATAAACCTATTTTAAGCACCGACAATGCGTGTTGCAGATTTCACCATATCCGCCAGACCATGGGTCTTAAAGTAATACTCCATCCAGCTTTTCACGATCAATGGATTATCCATTTTCAATACATGTTCCAACTGTTGGAGTGCCTCACTCATTGGAACATGGCAAATCGCTTTTCGTACCCGCAAAATATTACTTGAGCTCATCGACAGGGTATTAAAGCCCATCGCCATTAATAACACTGCAGCCAATGGATCACCGGCCATCTCCCCACAAATGCTGACCGGTTTATCGTATTTATGACATTCTTTAACCAAGCGTGTTAAAGCACGTAGGACTGCAGGGTGGAAATGTGAATAGACGTTAGCGACACGTGGATTGTTACGGTCAACCGCCAGTAAATATTGGGTTAAATCATTCGAACCCACCGAGAAGAAATCGACTAACTCGGAAAATTCTTCAATTTGTAAAAGTACGCTCGGGACTTCGACCATAATGCCTATTTTCGGCTTGGTGATTTTGACCTGTTCTTCTTCCTGAACCGCTGTCCAGTCGCGTTCAAGCAAATATAAAGCTTCTTCAACTTCACTGACACTGGTCACCATCGGCAACAAAATGTGCAGGTTATTTAAGCCAATACTGGCCTTAAGCATGGCACGAATTTGCGATGAAAAAATTTCAGGATGATCCAGTGTAAACCGGATACCACGCCAGCCGAGCGCAGAATTTTCTTCTTCAATGGAGAAATAAGGCAGATCTTTATCTGCACCAATATCTAAAGTCCGCATCACCACCGGTTTATTGGCAAAGTGACTCAGCTGCTGGCGGTAAATGGCACGCTGTTCTTCTTCACCAGGGAAGCGGTCACGCAACATAAATGGAATTTCAGAGCGATATAAACCGACTCCTTTGGCCCCACGTTGCACACCGCGAACCACATCAATCATTAGACCGGTATTGACGAAGAGTTTAACCGCAACACCATCAGGGGTAATGGCATCTTTGGTTTCATATTGCTTTAAGTCTTTGGCAATTTGCTCTTCTTCTTTTTGAATTTCTTTATAGCGGGTACGCAAGCGACGCGGTGGATTAATAAAGACCCGACCTTGATGCGCATCGACAATCATCTCGACATCATCAAGCGTGTTAACCGGCAGTTCAGTTACACCCACCACGGTTGGAATGCCGAGTGCTCGCGCTACAATCACCATGTGTGAATTCATCGCACCTTCAGTGGTGACGATGGCGGCAATTTTATCTACCGGCAATTCAACCAGCGCCGCGGTGGAAATTTCTTCCCCAATCAGAATACTTTCATCAGTCAGTTCGCGATGGCTGGCATCGGCTTCTTGCAAGAAGGCTAAAATGCGACGCCCAAGATCTTTAAGATCCGAAACACGTTCGCGCAAATAGTCATCTTCCATTTGAGAAAACAGGGCAATATGGGTATCGATCACGATACGAACCGCGCCTTGTGCCCAGTTGCCATCTCGAATTTCAGCCTTAATTTCGGCAGGCAGGGCATTTTCATCCAGCATACGCAAGAACACACTAAATAGTGCACGTTCTTCTGCCATCAATGCATCTTGCATTTTGTCATCAAGAGATTGAATTTCCTGACGGACTGAAATGATGGCATGGTCAAGTAACTGCAGCTCTTCACTAATGTCATCGGCTTCACGATCAGGAACAGACGCCAAATCGGCAGGGGGATACAGGATGACTGCACGGCCTAAAGCAATGCCACCGGAACCCGACACGCCCTGGAAGGTTTTATAAGCCGGCAGGTTGTTTGGTTTACGGAACACATCAATATTTCCGACCGCATGTGCATGGGCAATTACTCCGGAAAGCTGTGCACATAAGGTCACCAGAAAAGATTCTGCTGCTTCACTAAAATCTTGAGATTCTTTATTTTGAACGACCAGTACACCCATAACCTTACGACGGTACATCACCGGAACGCCAAGAAAAGAGTTATAAATCTCTTCACCTGTTTCCGGTAGATATAAAAAGCGTTCATGTTTTGGTGCATTGTCTAAATTGACGATTTCTTCACGTTGCCCGACCAGACCGACCAAGCCTTCACCGGTATGCAGTGAAACGTGCCCTACAGCTTCCGCTTTTAAACCTTTAGAGGCCATCAGCAGATAACGCTGGTTGCGTTCATCCAGCAAGTAAATGGAGCAGACATCAACCTGCATGGCATTTGCTACCTGATTGACCATAATGTCGAGTGATTCATGCAAACTGGTGGACGCATTGATTTCTTGTACAATGCGTCTTAAGGTGTCCAGTTGCATATTCGACATAAAATCTGCTCCAAAAAAAGTCTAAATCCGTTTTATTTATAACAATATGCTGCTAAAAAATCTGCATTTTCATACGATTTTTTTATGCTTATATAGACGGTAACTGGTTACACAGTTCCACCATCGCTTTTCGGTATACATCGCGTTTAAAATTCACAACCTGTCCTAATGGATACCAGTAACTTACCCATTGCCACTGGTCAAACTCCGGTGGATCGGACAAATCCAGCTGAATATTTTTTACTGGCGCTGTCAGTTTGAGTAAAAACCACTTCTGTTTTTGACCAATACACACCGGGTCTGAATCCGAGCGTATATACCGTTGCGGCAAACGATAACGCAGCCAGCCTTTTGTCTGCGCTATAACTTGAACATGTTCGGGCAATAAGCCAACTTCTTCTCTCAGCTCTCGATAAAGTGCCTGTTCAGGGGTTTCTCCATACTGGATACCTCCTTGTGGAAATTGCCAAGCATTGTGTCCAATGCGTTTTGCCCATAAAACTTGTCCAACGTCGTTTGCCAAAATGATCCCGACATTCGGTCGGAAACCTTCTGAGTCGATCATTTGGCTACCTAAATCTTCTGTAATGTATGGCTTTTTCTCCGGGGATTGTTATTTCTATATCCATCTCGAAAAAAAGCACAGCTTAAATGTTAAAAATTGCTATGATCTTAACGAATTTCTATCGACTAGCGGAGATAGATTTACAATTTTTTTCTTAAATTTCAGTTTTTACGAGTATTTTCATGAAATTGGCTTTATTTGACCTCGATCACACCTTGTTAAACACCGATTCGGATTATTCATGGGGTGAGTTTTTAGTTAACGAAGGTTTAGTCGATCCAATCCGACATCGTCGAATGAATGACAAGTTTTATGAAGACTATAAAGCAGGTCAACTTGACCCGATTGCCTATAACGAATTTGTATTTGAATTTTTAACCCAGCATGAAAATCACTATTTGGCTGAATTACATGAATTATTCATGAAAAAAGTCATTCGTCCACAAATGCGTCCAGCAGGTTTTGCTGCCATTCAAAAACATAAAGAGGCAGGCCATGCACTGGTAGGCATTACTGCAACTTCTGATTTTATTACTGCACCGATTTTTCATGAGTTTGGCATTACTGAAATTATTGCCACCAATGCAGAAGTGATTGATGGGAAATATACCGGTAAAGTCATCAATACCGCATGTTACCAAAAAGGTAAACTGATCCGTTTAGAACAATGGCTTTCAGGACGTAATGTGGAAGAATCTTGGGCGTATTCGGACTCCATCAATGACCGTTTTTTACTGGAACATGCCGACCATGCGATTGCGGTGAATCCAGATGACCGTTTAACGGTTTTAGCCAAAGAACAAAATTGGGAAATTCAGGACTGGTCTATTTAGTAAAATTTTAAATATTTTTTAAATAAACGCTTAAAGCCTGACTGATTGAAAGATGAGTCAGGTTTTTTTGTAAAACCTGCCGCCAGGTTATACATTTTTAAATCATCCAGGATGCTTTTAAAGTTTTTGAATGATGCTATGCTGATGTGATTAATTAATAAGCAGTGGAGTGATGAGAATGATTACTGTAACACCAAGAATGACCAATCTTTTTGAGCAACTTGGACTCGAATCAAGTGATGAAGCCATTGCGCAGTTCATTGCCACACATCAACTCAGTGCTCATACCAAAATTAGCGAAGCGAGTTATTGGACAGAATCCCAACGCCAGCTTTTAGCAGAAAAAATTAAGTCAGATGGTTCTTGGGCGATTGTTGTCGATCAGCTAAACGAATCACTGCATGCAGACTCAGTTATGAAATGAAGAGCAAAGCCAATCAAATGATTGGCTTTTTAAGCTTGAAAGGTTTATCTCACCCGTTTCCACAGCGTTACTTGCGATAAGGTATGTTGATATTTACGTGCTGTTTCGCGAATGACAAAGGCAACCTCCTGAGGTTCAGCCAGCATTTCAAAATGCTCCTCCTGTAATAATTCACGAATTCCATCCAGCGTACCAAAGTTTTCCCCATCTTTTTTAAAACCCCCCAGCCATTCACTACGTGCAGTATGTTCCTCTAACCAGGTATACGGTGAGCTCAGCATTAAAATCCCGCCCACAGTTAATCGGGTATGAATCTGGGCTAAAAAATCTTTTGGATGATGCAGGCGGTCAATTAAATTCGCTGCCAGAATAAAATTGTAATCGGTAAAATGAGGCTTTAAATTGCAGGCATCGGCCTGAAAAAAATTGACCCGGTCTGCATGGGCATCTAGCCCCAGTTCTTTTAAGTTGCAGGCTTTATATTCGACCAGTTCACCTTCAATAGGAAGGGTATAACCTAGTGTTTCGCCTTGTGCTAACTGTACCGCTTGCTGAATAAAGCGCGCAGAAAAGTCCAGTCCGGTGACCTGATCAAAATAAGCTGCCAGTTCAAAGCCGGCCCGACCCGTGGCACAACCGAGATCCAATGCTTTATGGGCAGGGAGATGCTCGAAATAAGGTTGAGCCAGTTTAATCAGGCTTTGGGCAAAATTGGCTACATTAAAATATTCCGCACCGTACTGAAATTCTAAATATTGCGAGATCATCTGGTCAGTTTCATACTGCGATTGAAACTGCTTCAATTCTTGTGATGCAGCGACATAACGGAATCCGGCATGTTGGAAAAAATGCCGCCGGAAGGCATAACGTGCATTATGTAATGCCTCATTACCGGCAGAAATCCAGGAGCCGCCTTTGATCAAATTATGTCGTCCATCAAAAGTGGGGGTGCTGAAATCATCATAAATGGCATGCACCTGAAAACCGTCAAAAGGATAAATTGAAGTTTCAGTCCATTGCCAGACATTGCCCTGAATATCATAAAAATCCCCCTGCTGAAAATGATTGACCGGGCAGGGACTGGTTCCGTATTTCAGTTCAATGTTGGCATGGTCAGGACTGGGCTGATCGGGATTCAAACCTGCCACATCATAGAGCCGGTACCATTCATCTTCTGTGGGCAAGCGAATACTTTGACCGCTTTTCTGTGCTTTCCAGTTACAAAAAGCTTTGGCCTCATGATAGTTGACTTCTACTGGCCAATCCCAAGGCATGGGAATTTCTTCCAGCATGACCCGAAGTGACCAGCCTGAAGCGGTTTTACGCCAAAAACTGGGATGTTCGACTTGGGTGAACTGTAACCAGGCCAGTCCTTCTTCTGTCCAATAGCTGTCAGTTGAATAACCGTTATCTTCAACAAAACTTAAGAATTCCTGATTGGACACCAGATATTGCGAGGCTGCAAAACTGGGTACTTCAGCTTGGTGCTGACCATATTCATTATCCCAGCCATAAAAGCAGCTGTCTAAACTCTTGTTTAAGCTGACTTGCCCTGCAGGAACAACAATTAGGGTGTTTTCTGGCGCAATACCGGTGATGATATTGGCGCGCCATTGAGGATGATTTTGGACATGGTTCAGCTGCTGCTGGCGAATCAACACCGAAGAGGTTTCAAGATGAATCCGTTCATGTTCAATACTCATGATGATGGACCACCATGGGTTCTGCCAGTTGATGGGCAAGCTCAACGCTGCATGTTCAATCACATTCAGCACTTCTGAACGAACCCGATGCCGATAAGCGCGAACCTGTTCTACACTTGGCCATTCATAATGCTGGTCATTCAAGTCATCCCAGCTCATTTCATCGACACCCACCGCAAAAATACTCTCTAGCTGCGGATTCACACGTTCACTCATCAGTTTGCTTAACAGCAGCTTATTGATAAAAAAAGTCGCTGTATGACCAAAATAGAAAATCAGTGGATGTCTTAAATTAATTGGTCTGAGGGAGTAAGCTTGCTGATCCTTCAGGCATTCAAATAACAGTTCATAGGTGTCAAAAGTATTCAGGAAATACTCACGCAATCTGCACCGTGCAGTCGCTTCGTCTGGAAAATTTAAATTCGGGGTAGGCAGCAGGGAGGCATGGGCAGTTTGCCAAGGACCCGGATTACGCTGTGAGCTTAAGGCTTGGCTTTTCTTGGAGGTTACAGATTTGGAGGTTACAGATAATGAATCCATCAACATATGGCCATACTCCGTTGAGTTCTTTTTCTAGGTTTGAAACTACATTCTTTATGTGTTCTGTCTAAAAGTACTCGAAAGCAAGCCGCCTGTTCTAAGAATTTAGGTAACAAAATGCTGCATCAGCTCAGATGCAGCAATAACCATTCAGATTTAAATCGATTGTTGCATCATGGCAACCAACTCTTGGGCTGCACGGGACTGGGTACGACCCGGATGCCAGACCATGCCTAGTTTACGATTCATTTCAAAGTTGATATCCAGCTGCTGTAAATCCTGATTCAGCAAAGTCTTGGGCAATACTGACCAGCCCAAACCAATCGAGGCCAACATTCGAATGGATTCAAGCGGGTTATTACTCATACTGATTTTCGGTTTTAAACCGCGTTTTTCAAATTCAGCCAAAGTAATTTGACTGGTATAGGTTTGCGCCGCCGGCAATAAACTTGGATATTGTGCTAAATCTTCCAGTTGTAAATCTTTTTGATTGGCCAAGGGATGAAAAGGTGCTGCGACAAAAACCAGAGGGTCATTCCAGATGGTGACATACCTTAGACGGTCATCACCCTGAGGAGGGAGCGTCAAAAATGCCAGTTCCAGATCACCGGCAAGCACTTTTTCATGCGCCTGTTCAGAATCGACAAAATGTACATCCAAAGTCACATTCGGAAATTCTTGCACGTAATTACGCAGGTGACTGGGTAAATGATGCAGACCAATATGGTGGCTGGTACCAATTTTAAGTTTACCCTGAACTTGCCCTTGTTCATGACTGAGGGTGTGGTGAATATCGCCCAGTTCATTTAACCAATTTTTAACTTTGGGTAGTAAGGAATTTGCGGCATGGGTCGCTTGAACCCCACGACCTGCAGATTCAAACAGCTTCACCCCAAAATATTCTTCTAGACTATGAATTCGTTTGGTGACTGCCGGTTGGGTAATAAACAATAGATCGGCAGCCATCGAGATAGAGCCGGTTTCCATGACTTTAACAAACGCTTCAAAGGCAGCAAGATTCATAGTGATAATCTGGTTATGAAATATTGAAATAATTATAAAATATTTTTATATTAAAAGTGAATCAAATCATAAAAAATCTATACATAAAAATGTATAAAGATATGAATTTAAGTCGTGGCCATAAAAAAATCACCCCATATAACTGAAGTGATTCTGATCAAGAAGAGAACACCCAGACCCAAGATTTATAGGGTTTAACCTGCGTTGAGCTGTCCATATTCCTGTTCTTTGGCATTTTTTGATGGTTTTGCTTCCCAAATTTTTTCATGGAAAAAGAAGGCAAAGGCCTGAATTGCAGGTTCAAGCAAGCTTAGGGTTAGGGCCATCCAGATACTTCCTGTCACGAAATAGCCCACCAACATGGCAATCGTGATGTGCATAATGTAATAGCTAAAAGTTTTTTTAAACATACGCTGGTTGGTGTCAACGAATTTTTGGATATGCGCCATGGGTAAGTCCTCAATCTTTACTCGGGATATGGCTAAATGATAATCAGTCTTATTTAATTTGTAAAAGCGAATATTTTGAATTTTTTAATCGGTTTTATGAATTTAAAGGTGAGTCAATCACAAAAATAAATAAACAGTATCAACTACTGATGTGCTACTAAAAGGATGCAAATTATGGACATTAAACATATTAAATACTTGCTGGATATTTTTGAAGAAGCGGTCGAAAAACGGATGGGTATCTACGAGATTGCAGATGATGAAGGCGATGAAAACAGAGCCGCTGCTGAGTGTAATATTGCGAAAGCAGAATTAATCAGGGCCATTGAGCAACTGGCAGCGAGTAAACAAAACTCTTCTGGTTAAAGCTCCAGTCCCAACAGTTCAATGCTCTTGGGACTCAGCAAATATATAGATAAATTAGAGTTGCGTAAGCAGCACAGATTTATTTGTCTTGTCAAAATATAAACCTTCTACATAGCAATCCTGAATCTTGGTTTATTCAGAAAACGATGTAAAAATAGTGGGTTACTTGGAAAACTTGAATCAAAAATTTAATAAAAATATAGGGATGGTATCGACTAAAAACTAATTCCAAAAAGTTTTCAAACTAATAAAAATGATAAATTAGATTTATGTGAATACCTGGTTATAATCGAAGTTAATGAAAGCATTACCCAGTTCTATGGAGCGCGTCGACATGGCAGGCAATACCCAAAAAGCAAAGACTTTGTATGACAAATTGTGGGATGACCATTTAGTAAAACAACGAGATGATGGTTCAGCCTTACTTTATATTGATCGTCATTTATTACATGAAGTAACGTCACCACAGGCTTTTGAGGGTTTACAGCTTGCAGGTCGTAAACCGTGGCGCTTAAGTGCCAATGTTGCAACCCCTGACCATAATGTACCGACCTCAAAAGCGGAACGTGATCGAGGGATTGCCGGTATTGAAGATGAAACTTCGCGTATCCAGGTACAAACTTTGGATGATAACTGTGAAGCTTTCAATATTGTTGAATTTAAAATCAATGATATTCGCCAAGGTATTGCGCATGTGGTTGGCCCTGAGCAAGGTTTGACTTTACCCGGTATGACCGTAGTGTGTGGTGACTCACATACTGCTACACATGGTGCATTTGGTTGCTTGGCACACGGGATTGGAACGTCAGAAGTTGAGCATGTATTGGCTACCCAATGCCTGATTCAAAAGAAAATGAAGAACATGTTGGTGCGTGTTGACGGAAAATTGGGTCAAGGCGTGACTTCAAAAGATGTCGTGTTAGCGATCATTGGTAAAATTGGTACTGCCGGCGGTACAGGTCATGCGATTGAATTCGGTGGTCAAGTGTTCCGTGATATGTCGATTGAAGGTCGTATGACCGTGTGTAACATGGCGATTGAAGCCGGTGCGCGTGTGGGTATGGTCGCGGTCGATGACAAAACGATTGAATATGTCAAAGGCCGTAATTATGCACCAAAAGGTCAAGACTGGGATCAAGCAGTTGAATACTGGAATACTTTGCACTCTGATGAAGGCGCACACTTTGACACTGTAGTCGTGTTGCAAGGTGAAGAGATCGAACCGCAAGTGTCTTGGGGAACTTCTCCTGAAATGGTGATTCCTGTTTCTGAAGCTGTACCGACTTTAGAACAGGCCAAAGATGACGTACAACGCAATGACTGGACCCGTGCTTATCAATATATGGGTTTAAATGCAGGTCAGGCATTGGCAGATATTCAGTTAGACCGCGTATTTATTGGTTCGTGCACCAACTCCCGTATTGAAGATATTCGCGCTGCCGCTGAAGTGATTAAAGGCCGTAAAGTTGCCGGTTCAATTAAACAGGCGATGGTGGTTCCAGGTTCTGGTTTAGTGAAACAGCAAGCTGAAGCTGAAGGCTTGGATAAAGTATTCTTGGAAGCTGGTTTTGAATGGCGTGAACCAGGTTGTTCAATGTGTTTGGCGATGAATGCTGACAAATTGCAACCGGGTGAACACTGTGCATCAACTTCTAACCGTAACTTCGAAGGTCGTCAGGGTAATGGCGGTCGTACCCACTTGGTGAGTCCAGCTATGGCAGCTGCTGCTGCAATTGCAGGTCACTTTGTTGATGTTCGTTCATTCTAAGTTTAAGCCCTCATCCCAGCCTTCTCCCTGAGCCATGAATGGTGCAAGAGAAGGGATTCCCTCTCATTAAAGGAGAGGGCTAGGGAGAGGTAACGGATTCATTGGGAAATAATCATGAAAAAATATACCGTTGAACAAGGTATCGTTGCACCATTAGACCGTGCCAATGTCGATACCGATTTAATTATTCCAAAACAGTTTTTGAAATCGATCAAACGTACCGGTTTTGGTGAAAACTTGTTTGATGAATTGCGTTATCTGGATGAAGGTTATTTGGGTTTAGATAATTCTAAACGTCCAAAAAATCCAGATTTTGCTTTGAATCAGCCGCGTTATCAAGGTGCTTCAATTTTGATTTCACGTGCCAACTTTGGTTGTGGTTCAAGCCGTGAGCATGCGCCGTGGGCACTTGAAGAATACGGTTTCCGTACCGTAATTGCGCCAAGCTATGCAGACATTTTCTTTAATAACAGCTTTAAAAACGGCATGTTGCCTGTGATTTTA
Source organism: Acinetobacter sp. TSRC1-2 (assembly GCF_049895885.1). Lineage (NCBI taxonomy): Bacteria > Pseudomonadati > Pseudomonadota > Gammaproteobacteria > Moraxellales > Moraxellaceae > Acinetobacter > Acinetobacter sp. TSRC1-2. The sequence continues at coordinate 563,976 of NZ_JAFCTF010000001.1, read as the reverse complement.
TCTGAACAGATTGTGGATCAGTTGTTTAAAGAGTGTGCCGCAACTGAAGGCTATCAACTGACGATTGACTTGGAAGCACAAGAAGTACGTACACCATCGGGTGAAAGCTTTAAGTTTGAAGTTGATCCGTTTCGTAAACATTGTTTATTGAATGGTTTGGATGATATTGGTTTAACCCTTCAGGCCGCGGATGATATTCGTGCCTATGAAGAAAAAACCAAGCAATCGCGTCCTTGGGTGTTTCAGGAAATTCGCGCTTAATTATTTGAATTTTCAGCCCTAGTAGTATCGGAGCCTAACTCTTGCTAATATCGAGTCCATAAAAATATCTCGTTGGCTTTAATTGGTGAGGGGGCTCGAACAATGGCAAAAGTTTATGGTCGGCTTGCTGTACTCAGTCTTATGGTCGCATCCTTAAGTGCATGCCAAAGCATTGATACAGTACGTATTAAACATGTGAAAGAGACAGAATCGACGGAATTAAATGCGTTGATTTTCTGTGCCGGTACAGAACAATGTGAATTTGAGCGTTTCGATCAAATTCACATTGTCGATGCTCAAAGTCATCGGGTGAGTCGTGAAGCAATTCAACAAGGTCTTGTTCGTCTGCAAGCCAAGTCTTTAAATGAGGCTAATCCTTTGTCTTTGTCGGTACCTGCCGGGCAGCATGAATTAGTGATTCGCTTCTATCCTGTGTCCAAGGATCGCGCGGAAACGCTGCATGTATTCCACAATTTTATTTCGCAAAAAACCTACACCTTTAAGATGTATCGTGACCGAAACAATCATAAAGGTAATTTGTTGAATGTATCGGCACCTGATCCACTGTGTGTGGAGCTTCAGCAAGAACAAAAGACCATTCGGCGTTTCTGCAAACCCTATAATGTCCTGAATGGCTTAGGCGAGTTTGTAGAACAAAAAAATTTAAAATCCCCATCAGTCAAATGACTGAATTGAAAAATGGAAAACCTCATGTCTAAACATATTTTGATTTTAGCTGGTGACGGCATCGGTCCTGAAATTGTTAAAGCCGCAGAGCAAGTACTCACACGCGTAAATGAAAAATTCAATTTAGGTTTGACTTGGGAACAAGGTTTATTGGGTGGTGCCGCGATTGATGCACATGGTGCGCCATATCCTGAACAGACATCCGAACAGGCAAAAAAAGCAGACGCGATCTTACTCGGTGCGGTCGGTGGTCCTAAATGGGATACGATTGAGCGTTCAATTCGCCCAGAACGCGGTCTATTAAAATTGCGTAGTGAACTTAATCTTTTTGCTAACTTGCGTCCTGCGATTTTATATCCCCAATTGGCAGATGCTTCGAGCTTAAAACCGGAAATTGTATCTGGCCTGGATATTCTGATTGTGCGTGAATTGACGGGTGGCATCTACTTCGGTCAACCACGTGGTATTCGTGAACTTGAAAATGGTGAAAAGCAAGGCTATAACACTGACGTTTATTCAGAATCTGAAATCAAGCGTATTGCCAAAGTGGCGTTTGAGCTTGCTGGACTTCGTGGCGGTAAAGTATGTTCTGTCGATAAAGCCAATGTCCTTGAAGTGACTGAACTTTGGAAACAAACCGTGACTGCGATGAAAGAAGCGGAATATCCAGAGATCAACTTGTCACATATGTATGTCGACAACGCAGCTATGCAATTGGTACGTGCACCTAAACAGTTTGACGTGATTGTAACCTCTAACTTGTTCGGTGACATCTTGTCGGATGAAGCGGCTATGCTGACCGGTTCAATCGGTATGTTGCCATCTGCATCTTTAGATGAAAATGGTAAAGGCATGTATGAGCCTTGCCATGGTTCTGCACCAGATATTGCAGGTCAAAACCTGGCAAACCCGCTTGCAACGATTCTTTCTGTTGCCATGATGCTTCGTTATACTTTCCGTGAAGAAGCTGCCGCACAAGCCATTGAACAGGCTGTAGGTCAAGTTCTAGACCAAGGTTTGCGTACTGCAGATATTATGTCTGAAGGCATGGACAAAGTCGGTACGGTTGAAATGGGTCAAGCTGTGGTTACAGCTTTGAACTAAGTTTTAGTTGAATGAAAAAACGCAGCCAAAGTGCTGCGTTTTTTTATGCTGTTTAGAATTTTGTTTAACAAGTACGACCTGTGTAATGAACAGATTTGGCAATGTTCTGCTCTAAATGGTAGACAATTTTACATTGCAAGTTCACATCATAGCTTTGTGCTCTAGGTGTGATTTGTATGGGAATAGCCCCAGAATCGATATCAGCAGGATTTTGTGCCATGGGTACCGGAATGGTAATGGGACGAATCACCGTATAAGTGAGTGTCTGGTCATCTACGGTAGGAGATAATACTTGCTGATAACCAATACTGCCCAGATCTAGATTGGCTTGAATAGTTTGGCTGCTCTGTCCAATGAATTGCTGTAAATAGGCATCACGCTGCATAGCAGTTGTCGTAGAGGTAGTTGTACACGCGGTAAGTAAACCAAAAGCGGTACAGCATCCCAAAATCAGTGTGAATTTCATGAGTTATCCTCACACCAAATAAAATCAGTTTAAGCAAATTACAGGCAGAAATACTGTTGTGATTTGATACACGGTACAGATGTGTAGTCATGATGAGATCCAATCTCATCATTTAAAACTTGTCACAGGCTATTCTTGCTGTTTAACAAGCTCTACCGGTATAGCGAATGGATTGGACAATCTCATCTTTCAAATTAAACCATACCTGACATTTCATCTCGATGTTATACCCACCATTTGAAGGGGTAGGCATCGGTGCACCCATCGAAATACTGTGACTAATATTGGGCGTGCCCATCGGAATATTCATATCACGAACAATGGTGTAGCTGAGCGATTCTACTGTTTGAATAGGTCCTTGAGTGGTTTTAAATCCTATCTTACTCAGGTCAAGCTGGCTGCGAACTTGTGCTGCAGTTTGACCCACATATTGTTGCAAAGACTTATTAAGACGATGATGGTCGCCTGTCGCGCATGCTGCGAGGACTAAACCGGAAAGTAGGGCTAAATGCTTTAGTTTTATCATTGTTTTTAAACGTATTAATTTAATTTTAATTCAATTGATAGTCGTGACTTTATCGATTTCTGTCAAATTTATTTTATTGAATAATAAAAATTTAAGGTAATAAAAAAGCCACTTGAAAGTGGCTTTTGCTTTCGCTAAAACTTAGCGTGCACGATAAGTAATACGACCCTTGGTCAAATCATAAGGGGTCATTTCTACTTTAACACTGTCGCCAGTTAAAATACGAATATAGTGTTTACGCATTTTACCAGAGATGTGAGCAATCACTTCATGACCGTTTTCTAAACGTACACGGAACATAGTATTAGGAAGCGTCTCGGTGACAACGCCTTCGAACTCGATGAGTTCCTCTTTATTGGCCATAGCCTACCTGAATGAATAAATTGGAAAGGCGCAAATTATAGTCAATTTTTTTGCATAAAACAAGGCACAATGCGGCTTTGCCCGATCATCTGTCAGTTAAATAAGCGAACCATGCGTATAAATTTTTTCTACAAAAAAGCGCATTGTTCTGTTGTCAGTTTGGTCAATCGCAGTTAATCTAAAATTAATCTTTTTAAGTATAAATGAATAATATATAAGGAAGGTCTTTGCGTGGGTCAGTTAACTGATGCATCGGTTGTTTTGCGATTGGGCTACCAAGCCATTCGTCGTTCAGGTTTGCCAACTGAAGAAATTTTAACCAAAGCTGGTGTGGCCTTAAATCAGGTCGAAACAAATGATCGTACTCCGCTCAGTGCTCAATATGCCTTTTGGGTAGCTGCTGAGGAGGTAAGTAAAGATCCTGACATTGGTTTGCATTTAGGTGAACACCTACCTTTATATCGCGGACAGGTGATTGAACATCTGTTTATTTCAAGTGAAAACTTTGGTGAAGGGCTAAAACGTGCCTTGGCCTATCAACGACTGATCAGTGATGCATTTCATGCAAAACTGATTATTGAAGATGATCGTTGCTATCTCACCAATGGTGAGCAGGGCGCTTGGGCGGACAACTTGGTCAATCGTCATTTTTCTGAATGTGCGATGTCTGGAATATTACGTTTTTTTAAATTTATTACCGAAGGTCGTTTTCAGCCTATTTACATCGACTTTAATTTTAACCAAGGTGCTTTTGACGAAGAGTATTTCCGGGTTTACGAATGTCCAGTGAGTTTAGGTCAAAAGGAAACACGTTTATATTTTGATCCTGCTATTTTGGATTACCAGTTATGGCAAGCTGAACCGGAGCTGTTGCAGTTGCATGAACAATTGGCGCTTGAAAAGCTGCAAGAGCTCGCGCGCTATGATTTGGTGGGTGAGGTTCGCCGTGCCATTGGTTCAACGCTAGAAAGTGGTGAAACCACTTTGGAAACCGTTGCAACGCATTTGAATATTACGCCACGCCGTTTACGTACCCAGCTCAGTGAAGCCCATACCAGTTTCCAACAGATTCTTTCAGATTATCGTTGTCGTTTGGCAAAAAAATTGTTGGCCAATACTGCGGAAAGTGTGGAACGGATTGTCTATCTCACCGGTTTTTCTGAGCCGAGTACTTTCTATCGTGCCTTTAAGCGTTGGACCAATGAAACGCCTGTAGAATATCGGAAGCGGAAGCAGCGTTAAGTTTTATAAAAGCACCTTCCTAAGTCCCTCCTGAAAGGAGGGATTTTTTCTCATCCATTTTACATGATAGTAAAATCCCCCCTCCTTTGAAAAAGGTGAGAAACACAGCTTCGCAAGAGGGGGAGAATTATAAAATTAAATTATTCCGGCATCTTTAACCAATGTGGGCCAAGCGGTGCTTTGGGTAAATCAAATTGTTCTGGATAATCAGCGTGAATAAAATACAAGCCATCGGGTGGAGCTGTGATGCCCGCCGCTTTACGGTCTTCGGCAGCAAAAATTTTGTCAATATGGTCAATTTCATACATACCCTGACCAATTTCAAGCAAGCATCCCATGATGTTGCGCACCATATGATGTAAAAAACCATCTGCCTGAATATCCAATACTAAATAACAGCCGTGACGGATTAAACGGCAATGGCTAACATGACGGACGGGCTGATTCGATTGACAGGAGGAGGCGCGAAAACTTTCGAAGTTATGTATGCCTTCAAATTTCTTTGCAGCCTCAATCATCTTGTCAGCATCAAGCGGATAATATACATGGGTGACTTGTTTATAAAGTAACGCAGGACGCACCGGATTGTTATACACCACGTAACGATAACGTCGTGCTTGTGCTTTGAAACGGGCATGGAATGCCATATCCATTTCTTTAATCCATTGTATTGAGATGTCTTTAGGGAGTTGGCTATTTGAGCCCATCAGCCAACCATCAATACTGCGGATGGCTTGAGTATCAAAATGCGCCACCATATTGGTAGCATGCACGCCGGCATCGGTACGACCTGCGCCATGTAACAAGATCGGTTCATTTGCTACTTTGGACAGTACTTTTTCGATGGTTTCCTGTAGGCTACGCACGCCGCTTTGCTGAGTTTGCCAACCTCGATACTCAACCCCAGAAAACTCAATACCGACCGCAAAACGCTGCATATTTACCTCTATTTACAATGAATCATGCCAGTGAGCATGCCACTGGTCTACGCTGTCGTATTGTAAATACATTTTCAGTGCTTTTGCATAAAGATCTGCATGTCCCAGGCAATCACTGATCAGGATGTTGGCATGGTGTATCCATTCGCTCACGGCATAGCGCTGGTCAATAATACCGAAAGGCACTTGAGTGGTGAGAATAATGGCACAGCCTTGTGCGCGTATATCTTGAAGTGTGGCAATGAATTCCTGATTCACCGCCAGGTTACCTATACCGAAGCCCTGCAAGATCAGAACATGAGGGAGATGTTGCTGTAAGTTTTTTAAGTTTTTAATTTGTTGCTCTATGGCTATGGGCTGTGCCATTAAACTTAAGCAGTTAAAGGATTGGGCCTTTTCAATATCATGCTCATGTACGACGTAGCTTTGCTGATGTGTTATCAGGTTCTCTTTGGCGTTTAATCCAGCGAATGCATCTAATTCAGTCGTATGTTGTTTTAACGCTGTTTGGGCGTGAATAAGCTGATGATGAAAAGCTAAATATACACCGACAGAACTTGTTGCTACCGCATCGAGGGCAAAATTAAGATTATCGATGGCGTCGGTAAATTCACGGGTATTGGTCCCGCTTATATTGAGTAGCGGATATTGGCTACCGGTCATGACCACATGTGCAGATTGTCCCAGAAATCGAGCAAGTGTTGCACTGGCATAGCTGAGGGTATCAGTGCCATGAATTACGACAAAATGTTGATAATTTTTAAGTTGTAAATTTTGAATTAACTGAATGAGTTGCAGCCAGTCAGTTGCTGTACTGGCACTGCTGTCTTTTATACTGGGTGCGACAAAACATTCGATATTAAGATGTAAAGGAAGAACGCGTTGTAACTGGGGAATAAAATTTTCAGCAGGCATGGGACTAAGTGGCTCGCCAATGCAACCAAATGTTCCCCCCATATAAATTAAAGCTATTTTTTTCATAATAAAAAAGCAGTCAATGATGACTGCTTTATAGTAGATCGAAATACCTTAAGAAGCTATCTGATTACGTAACTGATCCGCTTGTTGACGTTGTTCAGCCGTATATTCAGCTTCTTGCTCTGCTAATAATTCACGTGCCGATTCAAAAGCACCGAGTTGAATATATTGCTGTGCAAGATCTAAATTCAGGCTGATTTCATTGACTTCAATCAGTTCAGGGAAGGATTGAACCAACGGATCATTTTGATCTGCTTTAGATACCGATGAGCTGATATTGGTAATATCAAAATTCACACCTGAAGCTGGTTCTGCAGGCTGTTGTTCAGTTACTGTTACTGGTTCTAAATTGAAGTCTAAATCTAAACTTGGTTTGGTTTCTTCAACCGCAATTTTTACTTCAGTCGGTGTAACAGTTTCTGTCGCTGAGAAATCAAAATTAAATTCAGGTTTCTCATCAAGCACAGGTTCAGCAGTTATAGCAGGATTGGCTATTTGCTCTGTTGCTGGAGTATCCAAACTAAAAGAGAAATCTAAAGGTTTGATTTCTTCTGCTAAAGGAATTGCTTCTTGCTTCGGAGTGACTGCTACAGGACTCGGCTCTAAAGAAAGTGTACTGAAGTCTAAAGGTTTGATTTCTTCAACAGTAGCGGCGGGTACTTCTACTTTTTTTGTATCTAGGGCAAAGGTATTGAAATCTAAGGGCTGGATTTCTTCAACTGCTTCTGTTTGGGCCGAAAACGAGTCCTGCTGTAATTGATCGAAAGATTGATGAGGTGCTGTCGCAGAAGGTGCAGTAGGACTCATCAGTGCATCAAAATCAGCAATATTTTTTTGTTCAATCGTTGCTGTATGAGCAGGTGTTGGAACTGTAGATTCTAATTTGAAATCAATGGTATCTCTAGAACCTTCTGCTTCTTTTTCATGGGCGGATTTTTTAGCGAGCGCCTGTTCTAAAAATTCATCCAGTTCTAATGAACGTAGATGATTAATCAGTTGGCTAATTGCAAACTCATCTTTTTGTAAGATGTGAATATCCAGCAATAATAAATACAACTCATGCTGTGAATTGTCTTTGTTTAATGCTTGATTAATCTGTGCTTCAGCCGAGAAAAAGTTACGCTCACGGATGAGCGCTTCAATTTTATTGTGGACCTCAACAGATAAAGGGGTTGTTTTTTTCTTCTCAACAACAGTACTTGCCACAATTTGAGTTTTTTGCGAGGGCTTTTTTGTTGAGCTTACTTTTTTAGCTTTAGCCTTCGAGGCGGATGTTTGCTCTGCCTGTTTATTTGCGTCACGCTTTTTTAATACAACTGCGATCACTAATAATAATATAAACGGAATCACATAAAGCAGCATGTTGTTACCCCTTACAGGATTGAGTTTTTATCAATGAAACTCATCCAAAAAATCAAATTGTATAACACCTTAGTGTGTTGGCTTTTTCTCTACTTGTTGTGCTTTCAATTGTTGCTGCAATTGGGCAAGACGAGTATTTAATAATTGAATTCTGTGATCCTTGTGACGTAATGCCAATTCTAACTGTGTTACGTTTCTCTGTAATTTAACGGTTTTTTCACGAGATGTCATAACTTTTAATGATAACTCGTTCGATGTTTGATTTTTTTCTGTGTTGTTCTTAGCAGAACCACTGGCTGAATCTTGTTCTTTCTCTGCAACCAGACTCATCTCCGCTTGATTTAGACGGTATTTGGCTTTACCTGATTGGTTAGACGGTGTTTTTGCCAAGTTTGCAACACTGACTTTCTTATCTTCTTTTTGGCTATTGGTGGTGTTTAAATTTAATGCCACGCCACGACGTAAGCGATTCACATCACCTTGAATAAAGGCATGTTCATTATTCGCTTTGATCTGTTTCATGACCTCACCGACCGGGCGATTTTGCTCAGTTGCGACCTGTGAAGCAATGGTCCAAAGAGATTCATTGGATTGCACCACATGTTTGGTGGTTTGTGCGGTAGCCACACTCTCATTGTGTTGTTTGGGTGGCTTATGCGTAGGCGCAGGTACCTCGGGTTTGGTTTTTGCAGTAACTTGTTCTGCTGGTTTACTCGCTATTTTATTTTCGGTTACTTTTTGAGTGGGTGATGCTAGATATTTTTTCACTAATGGGTCTGCAGAAAAACTTGCATTGGATGCGGTTTTGTTCGAAGCAAGCGGAGTGTCTTTGCTCTCATTTTTTGTGGTAATTTGTTCTGGTGTAGGTGTTTTTATTTCAGCTAAAGCAGTTTTATTGGGTTGAGCTGCTGGCATACTCATTGATGAAATGACCACAGGCGCAGCAGTTATGGCATTTAAGCGCGGTGGCGCTGCTTTTTTTACCATTAACGGAGCTTCAAAGGCTTGATAAGCCGCTGGTGCTTTTGCAACCTGATATTGAGTGCTTTCCGGCAAGTGCAAGGCAATATCTTTTTCACTAACAATCGTGATAGGCGTTAAAGGTTTTTCATTGTTTGGAATACGGGCCTGAGTATTTGTGTTACCACGTGGTAGCGGTGTTTTAATATGTTTTAGATGCGTCGTATTGCCTTCTTGAATTTTAATAATAATATTCAGTTCTGCTTCAGTCAGTGGACGGGAAGAGGTAAGAGTAATCACCCCATTACCCGAGCTATCACGACGGATAAAAAAATTAAGATGACCAGGTGGTTGATGGACTACGCCTAAAGTGGTGATGTCCGCTGCACTGGCTAAGCTGGCCTGTATTTGCGAATTAGAATCCGCCTGACGGAAATTCATTTCTGCATAGAGTAATTCGCCCGGTGCAGATTGAATTTGAATAGGATCAATAGTAATCGCATGAATATTCTGTGAAGCAATAATAGCTAAAATGGCAATCTTTAATTTGTTATATGCAGTCATCTTAATTTTTAGCTCGGTCTTATATCGCATTGCGAAAGTTGTAGATTAACGAGATGTTGAATAATTGTAAAATACTAACATAAAGGATACATAAAAAAGCCGGTCAATTGTGACCGGCTTTTTGTTTTCTTAACTTTAAAAATTAAGAATTTTTATATTCAATGAGGATGCGAAGCATACGGCGTAAAGGTTCTGCAGCACCCCAGAGTAATTGGTCACCTACAGTGAAGGCGCCTAAGTATTCTTTGCCCATATTCAATTTACGCAAACGACCCACAGGAACAGTTAAGGTACCTGTTACCGCGACAGGAGTCAGGTCCGTCATTGACGCTTCACGTGTATTTGGAACCACTTTCGCCCATGGGTTAGATTGACGAATCATATCTTCGATTTCATCAAGTGGTACGTCTTTCTTAAGCTTCAAAGTTAAAGCTTGAGAGTGACAACGCATTGCGCCAATACGCACGCAGTGACCATCAATCGGAACGATTTGCTGGTTGCCTAAAATCTTGTTGGTTTCAACTTGCGCTTTCCACTCTTCTTTGGACTGACCATTATCAAGTTGTTTGTCGATATATGGAATCAAAGAACCTGCTAAAGGCACACCAAAGTTGGCAGCAGGGAAGCCTTCACCACGTTGCAAGTCCGCAATTTTAGAGTCGATATCTAGAATTGGGGAACGGGGATCATCTAGCAAGTCTTTGGTATTGTTATATAAATAACCCATACCTGTGATCAGTTCACGCATATTTTGCGCCCCTGCACCCGATGCTGCCTGATACGTCATTGCAGTCATCCACTCGACCAAATTGTTTTGGTAAAGCGCGCCCATGCTCATCAACATCAAGGAAACGGTACAGTTACCGCCCACAAATGTTTTAGTCCCATTGACTAAGCCATCTTTAATCACTTTCATGTTGACTGGATCAAGTACAATGATGGCTTCATCATCCATACGCAGGGTAGATGCTGCATCAATCCAGTAACCGTTCCAATTTTCCGCTTTTAGTTTAGGGAAAACGTCAGAGGTATAATCACCACCTTGGCAGGTAATAATGACATCCATTTGCTTCAGACTGTTAATATCTGATGCATCCATAAGTGCTGGGGCAGTCTTACCACCAAACGCAGGGGCTTCACCACCGGCATTACTGGTAGAAAAATAGAATGGCTCAAAATGAGCAAAATCATTCTCTTCAACCATACGTTGCATGAGGACAGAACCAACCATCCCGCGCCAACCGACCAGACCTACTTTCATGTCACTTTGCCTCGGTGCGTAAAAAAATAAAAGGGGGCTTGAGTGTATCAAAAGAGACCACAACTGCAAGTGCTACATAATCAAAACATCAATATTATTGAGCGGAATATCTTGTTTATGTTACATACAAAATTGATAAACTTTTTTAAATCTAAATAAATTAAAAACATACAAAAGAGTAAATGGCTATGGTTTGGGTGGAAATAATCGCAGTCATTGTGGTTTGGCTGACCTTTTGGTCGCTGATCCCCCGTGATGAATGGTGGATTCGAGGTGCGGATTTTCCACGCTTGCAAATTTTGGTTTTGGGACTGATCGCTTTTGTACTGTTAGTGGTCTGGGATCAGCCGTGGGATTTATGGCGTGAAATCATCTTTATTGCATTGATTGCGGCATTGGCTTATCAACTGAAAATGGTATTGCCTTATACTTTTATTTGGAAAAAGCAGGTCAAAAAAGTTCGTAAGAATCAGCTCAATCCAGAGAAGCAAATCTCTTTGATTGTTTGCAATGTATTGACTCCAAATCATAAATACCACTTGTTGATTGAGCAGATTCAAAAGCATCAACCGGATTTGGTGTTGACATTAGAATCAGATGAGGTCTGGCAAAATGCACTTTCAGTGATTGAAAAAGATTATCCATACCGTGTACCGGTACCATTGGATAATTTATATGGTATGCATCTGTATAGCCGTCTTAAGTTGAAAAATCCCGAAGTGAAATTCATTCTAAGTGATGAAACTCCTTCTATTTATACCACAGTGATTTTACCTTCGGGCCAACCTGTTCAACTCTACTGCTTGCACCCTAAACCGCCCAGCCCAACCGAAGCCAAAGATTCGACCCTCCGAGATGCGGAACTTTTAATGGTGGGTGATCAAATTAAAGGCTTGGATGAAAGCTGTATTGTGATGGGGGATTTGAATGACGTCGCATGGTCAAGAACCACACGATTATTTCAGCGGATTAGTGGTCTGCTTGATCCGCGTGTAGGGCGGCATTATATCAATACTTTCCATGCAGATTATTCGTTGTTACGCTGGTCACTAGATCATGTATTTCATAGTGATGATTTTGCCTTGGTTCATATGGAACGATTGCCTCATGTCGGTTCAGATCATTTTCCTGTATATGTCGTACTACAAACCGGTCGTGTTTTTGAAAAAGTGCAACAAGAATTAGAACAAACCGATGTAGATGAACAGGAAGCCCAAGAGGCGATTCAGGAAGGGATTGAAAAAGCAGAAAAAGAAGAAAAATTAGTCACCGATGAAATTGCACAGGACTATAAAAAAGGCGCGAAAGTGGCTCAAGGTAATTAAAGGAAAAGTGTACGAAATGGCTTACATAGATATAGGTGAATTGCGAATAGTTCTTTTTTCTATTTTTACTTAATCTAGACTCATCAGCCAAGGAGCTGGGAACGGAAAATCCCATTATGGAAGACGATGTTAGGCTGATAGTGAGTCATCATGGACATGATGCAGCAATGGATCGCAATAATATAATAAAAAGATGATTTGAAAAGCACAACCTTATACACCCGAGTTTTGCAGGATGCAGAACTCGGGTTATGCCTTTATAGCAGGTCTTAAAAATAAAAATTCAGCTACGGATTTATCCCAATTCCAAGAATTTAAAATATATATCGTTAACTCTACTGATTTAACACGTGATGCTTTACATCTCTATAGCGTGCTATGACTTTTGAAATATCCACGCATGATCAGGTTCATGAAGCAGAAGTCTTGAAATTTATTGAGCGAATCATGGGTCATCAGCGCAAAAGCCAGTTCAGCTGATGGCAGCATTATATCATTGGCATAGTCTGGTTACAGCCAGGACAGGATGGAGTATTCATTGGTTTGGGAAATATAATCTCTGATGGACATCTATTGGTGTATTTTCCACATTCGTTGGTACATCCCGATTTTCAATATTTAGGGAGGGCGATTAATGATGGAAGCAATGTTATTAAAATATAAAAAATTTTATTAATAGGTTTTGTTGGAGCAGGACAAACCGAGCCGATGTGGATGTATGCAGGAATAGAACATTAATCATTTTTTTGATTGATTTAATTTTATATTTTACCCAGCCCACTTTTATCTTTAACGAAGAAATTAAAAGCGACTGGGATAAATAAACTTAAGTTTATTTCAAAAGCTGTTTATACAAGTTAAGCGTCTGATCACACATCTCTTTTAAACTAAACATCGTGACCGGCTTAACTTTCTGAGGTTCTTCAATATGCTGCTTGACTGCATTTAAAAGCGCAGTTTGATCATCTACTTCAATTAAACCTTGCGGATAAATATTGGATAAAATCTCTGCCACACCGCCACGATTCCAGCCAATCACGGGTGTACCCACCGATAATGCTTCTAATGCCGTACGACCAAAAGTTTCTGCCTGATTGGACAGCGAAAGCACCACATCGCTGAATGCTAGCCATTCCCGAATGTCAGAACGATGTCCAACAAAAGTGATCTTTTCTCTTAAACCCTGGGTTCGAATGCTGTTTTCTAATTCTTCCAAATAAGCCTGTTTTTTCGCATCTGCGCCACCGACCACCACAGCATGTACATGTGGGTACTGCTGTAGGAGCTTGCCCATCAAATCAATCAAGGTTTCATGACCTTTTAAGCGAGTAATTCGTCCAGGAAGGCAAACTAAAAACTTATTTTCCAGTTGAGGAAAATCTTTAAAGGTTTGATTGATCCATTGTGCAGAAGGTTGATAGCCGTGAGGAAATTCTTGCGGTGAAATACCACGATAAATGCGCACAATATTTTCAGGCGGACAGTTTTTATAATGCTCAGTAATGTATTGCACCACACTGTCCGAGACGGCAATGACTTTTTCAGCTTGCGTCATAATGGCACTATAACGATTGGTTGAATAAAAGCCATGTACCGTTGAAATGAGATGTGGACGTTTATCTGCCGGGATGCCTTTTAATGCAAAATGAGTCAGCCATGCAGGGACACGTGAACGAACATGTACGATGTCTGGTTGATGTTGCTCAATCAGTTTACGCAAAGGACGTATTTGCCAAAGACTGGATAATGATTTTTTATGAATAGCTAAAGTGAGATGCTGTGAACCTTCTGCTTCAAGTTGTGCAACCAAACGTCCACCATTTGAAACCACTAACGATTCATGACCATCTGCAATAAGCGCACGGGCAATTTCCAGGGTGCCACGTTCAACACCACCACTGTTCAATTCAGGAAGAAGCTGCATAATTTTCATCGGTATTATCTTCATTATTTTAAAGGGTGGGATGGACTAATAAATCTCGTGATAGCCTTTAGGGCGAGTTTTAAAGCGACGGTGAAACCACATATATTGAGTGGGTGCAATCCGTAGCTGATTTTCAATGATCTTGTTGACGCGAGTGGCATCATCGACTTCATCTTCGCTCGGTAGATTTTCCACCGGGGCTTCAAGCAGTACTTTATATTGTGGATTGGCAATATCACCATCACGATAGAAATACAGCGGAATCGCGGCAGCATGAGTCATTTTTATTAAACGACGATGTGCAGTGACCGTTGCAGCAGGCGTACCAAAAAAGGGTGCCATCACGCCTTGTTTTAGGCCATAGTCTTGGTCAGGACTGTACCAAATAGCACGCCCATTTTTTAAATGACGAATTAAACCGCGCATATCATCATGATCAATTTGATGGGTATAAATAGTGGCGCGGCAGCGGTAGATCAGCATGTCCAGCAGTGGATTATTCTGCGGACGGTAGACCACATCTGGCTCAAAATATTGGGCACACAAATAACCACCGGCATCCAATAATGTGGAATGCGTGCCTAACAGTAAAACGCCTTTTCCGTCAGCTTGTGCTTTTTGGAGATGTTCTAGGCCTTCAATACTGACACGCCCTTTAAACCATTGTGGGCAATACCAGGCATTTAAAGTTTCAAAAATCCCAATCATCTGGTCGACAAAAACTTGTCGGGTATTTTGCTGAACTTGTTCGGCTGTCCATTCTGGAAAACAGAGTTCTAAATTCCGAATCGCTGTGTTACGACGCGATTTAAGCTGATTGAATGCGATATTGCCTAAAAAAGTGGCTAAACGATGCTGAATTGCCCATGGTAAAATTGCCAGAATCATTAAAAATATGATTCCAATCCAAATGCCCCAATATTGTGGAAGAAGGAAAGACCATTGAAACTCGCCCGGTTTGTAGTCTGGCTTTTTACTCATAATGACCGTTTATACCTAAAGTTATTTGCAGTTTAACATGAAGTTATTTTTTAAATAAAAAAGCACCTGCAAAATACTTTACAGGTGCTTTTATAACGCGGCTAAATTAATCGCCTTTGCTAAGATTGTCTAATTCTTCCCAACGTTCTAATTTTTCAAGCAATTGCTCGTCAATTTCCGTAAGGCGATTAGAAAGTTTCATCGCTTGATCAGCATCTGAAGTAAATAAAGAACCATCGGCAAGTTGTGCATTGATGTGGGCTTGTTCTTTCTCAAGTGCTTCCATTTCAGCGGGCAACTGCTCTAAAGCACGTTGATCTTTATAGCTGAGTTTCACTTTTTTCGGTGCTGCCGCGGCAGCCGCTGCATCAGCTTTCGCCAAGGCTTTTTTCACATCACTTTTTTGATCTACAGCAGTTTGATCAGGACGTTGTTCTAGATAATCCTGATAACCGCCGATGTATTCGTCGATATGACCTTTACCATCAAATACCCATGTTGATGTTACGACATTGTCCATAAATGCACGGTCATGCGAGATTAAAAGTAATGTACCGGTATATCCACCCAACATTTCTTCTAATAGCTCTAGGGTCACCATATCCAAGTCATTGGTGGGCTCATCCATAACGATTAAATTCGATGGTTTAAGGAGTAGTTTTGCCAGCAGAATCCGGTTACGCTCACCACCCGACAATGCTTTGACTGGCGTACGTGCACGTTCCGGAGAGAACAGGAAATCCTGAAGATAACTGTAGATATGACGACGACCACCGTTAACATCAACAAAGTCCGAACCTTCAGACACGTTGTCTTTAACCGATTTCTCCAGATCAAGTGCATTACGCAATTGATCGAAATAAGCCACTTCCAGCTGTGTACCGGTTTTTACTGTGCCGCCATGCTCAAGCTCACCCAAAATGGCTTTGATTAAGGTGGTTTTACCGACACCATTATCACCGACCAAGCCAATACGATCACCTCGAAGTACCAAAGCAGAGAAATCTTTGATGATCGGTTCCTGATTGCCGAAAGCAACACTTAAATGTTCAATATCAAAGACAAGCTTGCCAGAGCGATTGGCGTCTTGCGTTGCCATGCTGACTTTGCCCTGTTGCGAGCGACGAGCTTTTGATTCTTCACGTAAATCTTTCAGCGCACGAACACGACCTTCGTTACGGGTACGGCGGGCTTTAATGCCTTGACGAATCCAGACTTCTTCCTCTGCTAGGCGTTTATCAAACAACGCATTTTGCTTTTCTTCCGCTTCCATTTGCTGAGCTTTAAGGTCAAGGTAACGTGTGTAGTTACCTTCATAGCTGCGCAAAGTACCGCGATCAAGTTCAACAATACGCGTGGCAATGCTGTCGACAAATGAACGGTCATGCGAAATAAATAATAAGGTTAAATTATTTTGATCGAGCAGGAATTTTTCTAACCACTCAATACTTTCAACGTCCAAGTGGTTCGTTGGTTCGTCAAGAAGTAATACGTCAGGTTGTGTTAAAAGCGCACGTGCCAAAAGAACACGACGTTTACGACCACCCGATAAGTCGGCTAAATCAGCATCTGGGTCTAACCCCATTTTGCTTAAAATAGAATTTACTTTGGTTTCTAAAGCCCAACCATCGACTTGATCGAGTTTGTGCTGTAGGTTACCCATGCGGTCACAGGCTTCCATATCACCGAGTACGCAAGCATTACTGGCTTCGTGATAGGCTTTGAGTACAGCAGCAGCTTCACCTGCACCATCGGCTACAATGTCAGCGACTTTACCGGAATCCATGGGTACATCTTGAGCAAGCATGGAAATGGTGATGCCATTTTGAATAGAAACTTCACCACGATCTGGCAGTAAACTTCCCTCAATGAGTTTAAGTAAAGTAGACTTACCTTCACCGTTACGGCCAATCAAACACACTCGTTCACCGCGTTCTAAATTGAAGTTCGCGCCGTCGAGCAGGGAAGGTCCGCCAAACGCGAGTTGGACATCCCTTAACGTAATATAGGCCATACTGTTTCCTGAAATCCAAAATGAGGACTTAAAATGACTAAACAAAAAAATCTTAATGATCAGGCGTCATTTTCCGCACCCATAGAAGATTTGCAAGTGCGAATTACATTTTTAGATGATTTAGTTGAACAATTAAATGAACAGGTATCTCTGCAACATGCCGAAATAGCTGATTTGAAAAAACAAATGCAGTTTTTGTATCAACGGATTGAGTCTTCCGATTTATCCGATGGAATTGCCACTTTTGATCCAATAACCAATCGACCACCGCATTATTGAGTCAATGTTCACCGGTCTTTTTACTGAATTGATTTGACCTTTTCATCCATGCTCGTTCTAATGCGGGTTCAAAGTTCCCTTACTTGTCTATTGAGATTATGTCCAACAAAGTCGTTCTTCTTGATCTTGAAAAGAATATGCCCACCGCACAATTGTTGCGTGACATCATTCAACACTACGCTGTAATTTACTTATTTAACTGCCAAGGAAAGTTTGAATACTCACTTGAAGATTTAACCGAGTTTTCAAGTTGGGTCAGTAGTGGACAAGTAGTGATTTTAGAAACCGCAGAGGTCGATCAAAAAGAATTTGAATATGCAGTTGTAGTTGGACAATTGATTGCATTGCTAGACCCTGAAACGACGATTGAAGTCATTTCTGCCATGCCAAGCAGTGAAATCCTGCTCGAGATGATGCAATCCTCAGACATGAACTGTCACTGGATTCAAATTCAGCCGGAAGGCTCTTCTTTAAATTCAAAATATAAACTTCCAAGTGTTGAAACTATTAAGCAAAAACCAGAGTTGTTATTGGTTAAAAAATATTGTGATGTTTTGGGTAAAATGAAGGGTAAACCGAACTCGATTGAGAAACTTAAAAACTCGATCAGTAATATTTTGCAAGTCGAAAGTGATCAGGCACAGCAGCTGATTGGTTTACTGATCAATCTAAAAATTGTGAAACGTTATGATGAGCAAATTAACTTCCGTAAAAAACTGTTGAAACAATGGGTGGAACTTGATTTAGAGCAAGCAATGCCTTTAGAAACAGCAGACAACATTTCCCCATTTTTTGCCCAACTACAAACAGAACCTCCCTTAGATGAAGAACCGGAGCAGTCAAATCCGATTCATCAGGCACAAAAAGATTTATTTAAAAACTTCTCTAAAATTGATCCGGTGCAGGTCATTGTTGCGCGTAAATTGCGTGAATTAAAATCGGACAAACCTAAAGATATTTATGCCTTGCGCGATTTGCTGGAGCAAATGTTCCCGAAATCGGATGTCAGATTATTGCTTAAAGAATTGATTGAAAAGGGATATATTTACTGGAATGGCAGTGAAGTACTGTATAGTCACGAGATGTTCCTGAATTAATTTAATCGTTGCAACTTGCGTTTTATATTCAGCTTATGCAACTCTAATAAAGGAACAGACAAGGTTGTACTATGGAAAATACCGGTATTTGGGTCATTGGCTTCATCATTCTATTTGTTTTGGGTTCAATTATGGGCCTTCGCGTCAGTCCGCGAGAAAAAGCATTAGGCATGATGCGTGAGAAGGCACGCAAGATGGCATTGCACCCGCGTTTGGTGGCAGCTCCCGATTGGACCAAAATTCCTATGGCAACAGAAAGCCGTGCCAGCATGGTGGCCTATTACAGCGTACTTATTCCAGATGCACGCCTGCCTTTAATGCGTGCGCGTGTAGAAGATCAAAAGCTAAAACTTGTGCAGGGCGATGATAAGTTTAACGATTTTCCCATTGCATTAAAGGGCATTTATGCTATTGATATGCAGGCAAACTGTGTAGGACTCTATTGGGATGAAGAATCTGACCTTCGAGCAACACAGTTAGATGACATCAAAACCTATTTACAGTCTTTGGCTGAACTTTAATTTATAAACGAAACAAACAGGATTAACGGTTAACTATGGCGAACGCTCCTCGGTCTACATCCAAAAGCACCACAGCAAAATCACCGAGTGCTGCGAAAAAGCGTGCCTTAGTGATTGTGGAGTCGCCTGCAAAAGCGAAAACAATCAATAAATACCTTGGTTCGGATTACATTGTGAAATCATCCGTCGGTCATGTCCGTGACTTACCGACCGGTGGTTCTAAAAGTACAGAAAAAAAACCTGTATCACGTGCCAAACTCACCGATGAGCAAAAAGCTGAAAAAGCACAGACAGCCTTGGTTAATCGTATGGGCGTCGACCCTGAACACGATTGGAATGCTCACTATGAAGTACTTCCGGGTAAAGAGCATATCGTTGCTGAACTGAAAAAACTGGCATCACAAGTCGATGAAATCTATCTCGCAACGGATATGGACCGTGAAGGGGAAGCCATTGCCTGGCATTTAAAAGAAGTGATTGGTGGAGATGATTCACGTTACCAACGTGTAGTCTTTAACGAAATTACCAAAAATGCGATTCAGGAAGCTTTTAAACAGCCTTCACGTTTAGATATTGATAAGGTCAATGCCCAGCAAGCACGCCGTTTCTTGGACCGTGTGGTGGGCTTTATGATTTCGCCATTGCTGTGGGAAAAAATTGCCCGCGGTTTATCGGCAGGTCGTGTGCAATCGGTTGCCGTAAAACTGGTGGTGGAACGCGAACGTGAGATTCGCGCTTTTATTCCTGAAGAATACTGGCAAGTGTTTGCAGATACCCAATCTTCAAGCGACGACATTCGTTTAGAAGCAGTCAAACAAGCTGGCAAAACCTTAAAACTGCAAAATAAGGCACAAACGGATGCTTTATTAAAAGTCTTGAATAATGCCGAATATAAAGTGTCGACGCGTGAAGATAAGCCGACCAAGGTTAATCCAAGCGCACCTTATATCACCTCGACCTTGCAACAAGCCGCAAGTACCCGTTTAGGTTTTTCTGTAAAGAAAACCATGACGATGGCGCAGCGTCTATATGAAGCAGGTTTTATTACCTATATGCGTACTGACTCAACCTTCTTAAGTGATGATGCAGTCAATATGGTTCGTGGTCATATCGAATCAGAGTTCGGTGGAAAGTACTTGCCTGCTAAGCCAAACCGTTATGGTAATAAAGCCGGTGCGCAAGAAGCCCACGAAGCGATTCGCCCTTCAAATGTGGCGCTGAAAGGTGATCAGTTAGTCGGTGTCGATCGTGATGCACAACGTTTGTATGACCTGATTTGGCGTCAGTTTGTTGCGTGTCAAATGACACCGGCAGAATACCTGTCTTCAACCATTCTAGTTGATGCCAATGGGGTGGAACTTAAAGCCAAAGGTCGTACTTTAGTTTTTGACGGTTTTACCAAAGTCCGCGGTGCCAACAAAGCCGATGATGATATTTTGTTACCGGCAGTTAAAGTGGGTGAAATTCTCCAACTTGAGAAGCTCGATCCATCTCAACATTTCACCAAGCCACCGGCTCGTTTTACTGAAGCTTCACTGGTTAAAGAACTAGAGAAAAAAGGCATCGGTCGTCCATCAACTTATGCAGCAATTATTTCAACCATTCAAGATCGTGGTTATGTAAAGCTCGACAATCGTCGTCTATATGCTGAGAAGATGGGTGAAATCGTGACGGATCGTCTCGATGAAAACTTCAACAACCTGATGAATTACGCTTTTACCGCAGATCTTGAGGGTCAGCTGGATAAAGTGGCTGACGGGCAGCGTAACTGGAAGGAATTACTGGATAACTTCTACGGTGACTTTAAAAACCGCTTAACCACAGCACAGGGTGAAAACGGCATGCGTCGTAATCAACCGATTGAAGTTGAAGCAGTACATTGTCCTGAATGTTCCCGTCCAATGCAGATCCGTACCGGTACCACGGGCGTGTTTTTAGGGTGTTCAGGTTATAACTTGCCGCCAAAAGAGCGTTGCAAGGGAACCTTGAACTTGACGCCTGTAGAGTCACTTGCGGCCTTGTCTGACGATGAGGGAGCAGAAACAGCTGATCTCATGTCGAAAAAACGTTGCCCGATTTGTGAAACGGCAATGGACAGTTATGTGATTGATGGCGGGCGCAAACTGCATGTCTGTGGCAATAATCCAGACTGTGCCGGTTTTGAGCTTGAAGAAGGCGAGTTCAAGATTAAAGGATACGATGGTCCAACCATTCCATGTGACAAATGTGATGGTGAAATGCAACTTAAGACCGGTCGTTTTGGCCCTTACTTTTCATGTACCAGCTGTGACAATACGCGTAAAGTATTAAAGAGTGGCCAGCCTGCACCTCCGCGTGTCGATCCAATCCGAATGGAACATTTACGTTCAACCAAACACGATGACTTCTTTGTCCTTCGTGATGGTGCAGCAGGCTTATTCCTGGCAGCAAGCAAGTTCCCGAAAGTTCGTGAAACGCGTGCACCGAAAGTCGCTGAACTACGTTCTGTAGCTGAACAGCTTGACCCGAAATACCAGTTTATATTGAAAGCACCAGATACAGATCCTGAAGGTAATCCAGCATTGGTGAAATTCAGTCGTAAGAACCAAGCGCAGTATATTGGTTCTGAAAATGCTGAAGGGAAACAAACCAAGTGGAGCCTAGTTTACCAAGATGGGAAATGGGTTGAAGCCTAATTTTAAGAAGTGAAAATAAGACGTGAAAAAATGCTGACGAAAGTCGGCATTTTTTATTTGTTGATATTACGTAGTTCAGCGGAGTCTTCTCGGTATTCAATTTAATGCTTGAAGCTCATCTGTTACTTTGGTTTCGCCCAAATGAGAAGCTTCAAATATATTTTGAGTTCGCAAGAAAGGCATTTGTCATCCGCAAAACTCGTCAGATTCCTTATTTTATCTAAAAATTCGCAGAAACATTATCTATAATAATGCAGTCTGCCTCGGACAGTTGCGGATGACTTTTTGTGTATCCAGTTTTTGGATGGATTTTGAAAATGTTATTGCTTAATAATGAGAAAAATTAATGTGGAAAAAAATTCGAGTACTGTGTTTACTCATCATTTTATTCATCGTGGCAGTCAATGCTTACCGTGATCAAAACCAGAATTGGTCTAAACCCATTATTGTCATGCTGCATCCCATCAATGCAGACGGACAGGCTGCTACCCAAAACTATATTCAATCTTTGAATTTGTCTGAGTTAACAGCTGCACAAGAATATCTCAAATATATGTCTGCACAATACCGCGGACAACCTATCTCTTTGTATTTTCAAATGGGGCGTGAACTCAAAAAAATGCCTCCAAAAGTACCTGAGCATGCAAGTATGCTGGATACTATTCTATGGAGTTTAAAGTTCCGTTTTTATGCATGGAAACAGCATGAAAGTGCAGATGGTTCACCCAGTGTGACGTTATTTTTAAATTATTATGATCCAAAGCACAGCAAAGAATTAAAGCATTCTACAGCCTTACAAAAAGGGCGGATTGGTTCGGTCAATTTATTTGCATCAAAAAAACAGTCGCAACAAAATAAAATTGTACTGGTACATGAATTACTCCATGCTTTCGGTGCGACGGATAAATATGATTTATCTACAGGACAGCCGCTGTATCCGGTGGGTTATGCTTATCCGAATCAACAGCCTTTATTTCCTCAAGCCAAAGCAGAGTTAATGGCAGGGCATCTTCCTGTTTCAAGCGATAAAAGTAAGATGCCGGATAGTTTGCAACAGACATTAATTAATGAAATTACCGCGATTGAATTGGGCTGGAAAAAGTAAAAGATCTGGATAACGTTTAATTTATCCACAGTTTAACGTGCTGATGTGGATAAAAATAACGCATATTCATAACAGAACTCTGTTTTAAAATATTGAAAAATAAACCTGTTCCTCAACAAAAGACTTGAGAAGAAACATGAAAACAGTAGGAAATGATTTAGTTCGACATCAACTGCATGAAAATCGAAAGTGGTATTTAGGGCTTGGCATTCTACTCATCCTATTTGGAATGGTGTTGCTGGCATCTTTACCATTTGCAACTTTGTCTGTGGTTTTCCTGTTTGGTGTACTGATGATGATAGGCGGTGTTCTACACTTCATTGCAGCATTTAAAATTTTTGATGGGGGATGTCGTTGGCTGTGGGCATTGTTCGGTGTGCTGTATCTTGTAGCTGGATATTATGCTTTTACCACTCCAGTAAAAACAGCAATTGTGTTGACCCATCTTTCTCACTTTAGCTTCTTATATCAAACACAATGTGCCCAAAAGTTCTGCTGATGTATAAAGCCCATTTCGACTAAAGAGCGCTATATGCGTTCTTTTTTTATTGTATAAAAGATTTATTCATTCCATTTTTTGAAGATCATGCCTAAAACTTTTGTTCTCGCTCCCGATTCCTTCAAAGAAAGCATGACTGCTGAACAAGCTTGTCAGGCAATGCAACGTGGTATTCAAAAGGTATTTCCAGATGCACATTTTATTCATGTGCCCATGGCAGATGGTGGCGAGGGGACAGTCGATGCGTTAGTTTCTTGCTTAAATGGACAAATAATCGATTGTGAAGTCACAGGACCTTTATCTACTCAAAAAGTAAAAACTTATTTTGGCTTAATTGATAATGGTCAAACTGCTGTGATTGAAATGGCAAAAGCCAATGGCATTCATTTGCTCAAGTCTTCTCAACGAAATCCTTTATTGACTAGCACTTTGGGTACAGGAGAGATGATTAAAGCTGCGCTGAATTTAGGCGTGTCTAACATCATTATTGGCTTGGGTGGCAGTATTACCAATGATGCAGGTGCAGGTATGGCACAAGCTTTAGGTGTAAAATTTTTAGATGAAAATAATAATGACGTTGCAGCAGGTGGCGGGCAACTCGATCAAATTCGAACGATTGATATTTCAGGTTTGGACGCACGTTTAAAGCAGACTGAAATCATGATTGCCAGTGATGTAAATAATCCGCTGACTGGAGTAAACGGGGCATCGTATGTGTTTGGTCCACAAAAAGGTGCAACAGCTGCAATGGTGCAACAGCTTGATCAGAACCTTACATATTTTGCACAACGGGTTGCTCAACAATTAAATATAGATGTTAAAGATATTGCGGGTGCAGGTGCCGCTGGTGGATTAGGTTTTGGCTTGATGGTATTTGCAGGAGCAAAAATTCGTTCAGGTGTAGAGCTTGTCATTGAACAGACCAAATTGACAGAGAAAATTGCTCAGGCGAATTATGTATTTACAGGGGAAGGCTGCATCGACTTTCAAACCAAATTTGGTAAAACGCCGTTTGGTGTGGCACAAGTGGCGAAGCGAATGAATAAGCCTGTGATTGCTTTTGCGGGTGTGATTGGGGATGATATTGATGAGCTTTGTGCGTTGGGATTTACTCAGATTATTGGCATTAACCCGTCAGATTGCACTTTAGAAGACGCGATGCAAAATGCGCAAAGGCATTTAGAGGATGCGGTAGTTACAATGTTAAATAAACTTGAAAAGTGATTATGCTAAATTCTAAAAGTAGAGATACTCATAGCCTTGAAAGGATGTGAATAGATAAATGCTAACGCGTAGGCAAAGTGTCACTTTGACAGGGCAAAGTAACCAAGCCCTCTGTTATTCAGATGATGCGGCCATGCATCACTGAATAACGGCAGCATCCATGCTGCCTGTCACGATGTAAACTCCTTCTAGAATTTTCATAGCAAGTTTTCTATGGAGAGCTCTGTTAAACTATTCGTCTACCGAACACGATGAGACACCATGAGTTTAGCCACCCTGATTGATGAATTAAACCCTCAACAAAAGCAAGCCGCAACCACCGAATCTAAGCATAGTTTGGTACTTGCAGGCGCAGGCTGTGGCAAAACCAAAACTATTGTGGCACGTGCAGCTTATTTGATTGATCAAGGTGTACCAGCCAATCAAATCCAGATTCTGACCTTTACCCGTCGTTCAGCCAGTGAAATTGTGGCACGTGTAGAACTGGCTTTAGGTGAACAGGCCAAAGGGCTTCGAGCATCAACCTTTCATACCTTCTGTATGTACTTGCTGCGCCGCATTCCGAAAGCGTTTGGCTTGGAACAATTCTCGATTATCGACCGTGATGATCAGTTGATGATGTTCCGTCTGATTCGCGGTAAAGACGATAAAAAGAATCCAAATGCCCTTCCAAAACCGAAAGAGTTATGTGATCTCTATTCTTTTGCCCGAAATACGCGGCAAAAATTAAGTCTGGCTTTAGAAAAGCAAATGCCAGAGTTTCTGGAATATAAAGATCAAATTGCAGATATCATGAAAGAGTACGAAGCCCGAAAACAGGCACGTAGCTTTCTGGATTATGACGATATCTTGGCCGTGGTGGCTTCAGCTCTGGCACAATCAGAAGGCTTGGTGGATTACGTTTCATCGATCTGTCAGCACATGCTGGTGGATGAAATGCAGGATACCAATCCTTTGCAATGGGCTTTGCTTGACCCCCTGAAAGATAAAACCAGTCTGTTCTGTGTTGGTGATGATGCGCAGTCCATTTACGGTTTTCGTGGTGCCGACTTTGAAAATATTCACCATTTTAAAGAACGTGTACCCAATGCACAGATCTTTAAACTGGAAAAAAATTACCGTTCTACGCAAGAAATTCTAGATCTATCCAACTGGTTGCTCGATCAAAGTCCGATTCAATATGACAAGCATTTAGAGGCTTATCGTGGTGATGGTGTTAAACCACGCATGCATATTTTCCCGAACGAATTTGATGAAGCCAAATGGATTGCCATCGACATTAAAGAGCGGCATTTACTGCAGGGTTCGGCATGGCATGAACACATGGTATTGGTGCGTTCGAGTTTTGCTGCACGGCATATTGAAGCGGCATTCATTCAGGCCAATGTGCCTTACCGTTTTATTGGTGGCATGAAGCTGCTTGAAACCGCGCATGTAAAAGATTTGCTGAGTCTATTACGTGTGATTGCCAATCCATTGGATGATATTGCCTGGATGCGCTTCCTGACACTTTGGAATGGTGTGGGTGATGTCGGCGCAAGTAAGCTGGCTCAACAGTTATTACTTGAACCTGAAACTGAGCATATTTTTGAAAAGTTAGAAAAATTTGGTCGTATTCCAGACAATACTTTGCTGATCATGAAGCAAATGCTGGTATTGAAAGATCAAGTACAAGCCTGTGTATCGCTGGGCATTGAAGCGCTAAAAGATCAGCTTGAAGAAAACTATGCCAAAAAGGACTGGTCAAAACGCTTGGGTGATTTTGATCTGGTCAAACAGTTGGCTTCGAAACATGATCAACTGAGTGAGTTTTTGGAAGAATATGTGCTCGATCCCGTGTCGATTAGTGAAATAGAACGTCAGTCGCAGGATGATGTAGTCACACTCATCACCATCCATTCTGCCAAAGGAACCGAACAGAAAGTCTGTTATGTGGCGAATGTCTCGGCGGGACAATATCCACATGCACGGGCGCAGGGTAATTTCGATGAAGTCGAGGAAGAACGTCGTGTGTTGTATGTGGCATTGACCCGTGCCAAAAATGAATTGATTTTAACCAAGCAGAATCTGACTTTATGGGCGCGCGATCAGGTTGATGATCAGGGTCGCAAGATTGAAAGTTATTTTCTCAATGAATTAACCCGTCATTTGTGTATTAGCGAAACCCATTACAAACAACGCCAGCAAACCGTAAAAAGCGCTTTAATTGAACGACAGTCGATTAATTTAGATTTTGGCATTGATCTCGATTAAACTATAGCAATTGCGTTATTTTGTTTTTTATTGCGAAGTTCAAAAAGTCGAGTAGGCGAGTGCTTTTTGATGATTTTGCCTATTTTAAGGTTGTAAGATGAAAATTTTAGTTCGTAGTTTAGAACGTACAGTAACAGAAGCTGAATTATTGAAGTTATTTCAAGACTTTGGCACAGTTGAGTCATGCAAGTTGGTGCTTGATGCGACTACAGGTAAATCGAAAGGTTTTGCCTTTGTTGAAATGCCACATGCTCGTGAAGCGATTAAAGCCATTAAAGGCTTAAATACCCTTCGTTTGCACGGACATGGTATTCGTGTAAAGCAGGCTGAAGATAATCCTGACACGACAAGTAAAACTGAAAACAAATAATTAAAGGAGCGAAAGCTCCTTTTTTATGGATAAAAGAAATGCGATGGATCATGCATAATTTTTATTGGGAATTGATCAAAATAAAGTTTAATCTTAGGCATGTAACAAACGCCAAAATTTAGGAATATCGCTATGTCCCGTGTTGCTCGTTTCCATGCTGACCGTACCAATCAGAAACTGTATTTTGCACGTCTTTCATGCCAACAAGCTGAGCAAACTGACAATATTCAACAGGCACAGGCAAATCGTGAAGCTGCCGTATTCCATTTGCATGGAGCAGTCTTGGCCTTTTTGCAGGAATTGGTTCGTTACTATCGTTTAAATGACTTTATGCCAACCCTCAAGTCGATTGAAGATAACATGGCGGAAAAGGGACAAGTGTCTCCTGAAGTGACCGTGCTGCAGCAATTATCGAAACAAGGTTTTATTGCTGAACTAAAACGTGCTTATCGTATGTGCCAATATGCACCTGAGCCAAGTGCACCTGAACCAGAACATGAAACATCATCTAACTTAATTATTAAAGTGACTCAAACACCTCAAGCATGGTTGCCGGATACAAAAATTTTGCGTGAATGGCATCGTGATTTAACTCAACTGATTGATGGCTTTCGTAACGAGATGGTTGAGTTTTAATCTTTTTTCTCAGCTCTTGAAGTTTTCATCATCGGCCTTATATAAATAGTCTACGTAATGCAAAGTGCAACTGCCTTTGCCACCATGTTGAACATGGAGGAACTATGTCTATAGAACAATTGAAAGAATTATTTGGTAATCAAGAAGCTATTTTAGAATTGGTTCAACTTGAAGGTGGTGAGTTGGCATTGCGAAATGCAGGCTCTCAAAAAGAACCCTTGGTTAAAATTCAGTTTAATGATGAAGTGAAGTTATTACTGGGTGATCAAATGCCTGAGATTGCACAACATATGGTGCAAGCCGCGTTGTTTGCCATGATGGAAAAGCAAGTCAATGAATGGCAGGCGGAAATTGTAGATGATCAACCTAAGTATCTGAGCTGATCGCTAATCTAAGAAATATAAAAAACGCACTCATGAGTGCGTTTTTTAAGCTACAAGATTAATGTGTCGGTTCTTGCTGATGAGCAATCTGGATTTGATTGAGTATATGATTGGTCATATTCTTCGCCATTTCTTCTTTGGCAAAATACACTTCACCAATATTATCACGACGAATCACTTCAGCTTCTTCCTTACTTTCTGCACAGACTAAAACCTGAATTTGAGGATTCAGTGTTTTGGCAATATCCACAATTTTATGAATATCTAAAATATCCATTGGGGACAGAACTAAAAGCCGCGCATGTTGAATATGCGCTTGAATTAACACACTCGGTTCGGTGGCATGACCGGAAACAGCTGCAATCCCTTTTTGTCGCAGTCTTTCTACGATTTCACGGTTTTCTTCGGCAATCACCACCTTAATATTTTGCGCCATTAACTCTTTCGTAATACGACGACCGACTTCGCCATGTCCCACAAGCACCACTTGATCACGTAAATACTCTTGAGATACTTCATCGGGTAGCATGGAAAGAGGGTCGCCGCTTCGTTCCAGCAAACGCGCCAGATGCGAGCGTTCACGAATCCAGTTTTGCACCGGTTCAATGGCAGAGAATATAAATGAATTCAGCGTAATTGAAATAAGCGCACCCGCTAGAATCAGGTTTTGTCCTTCTATTGAGAGTAAATTGAGTGAGAGACCCAAAGTTGCCAGAATAAAAGAAAACTCGCCAATTTGTGCAAGGCTTGCACCAACGGTTAACGCAGTGTTAATCGGGTAACGGAAAAATAAAACCAAAGCCATCGCTGCAATAGTCTTGCCAATCATGATAATGCCGACTACAGCAAGCACATGTAAGGGTTGCTCAATCAGGATGCGTGGATCGAACAGCATGCCGACAGAAACAAAGAATAGAATCGAGAAAATTTCACGTAGGGGTAAAGTTTCTTCTTCGGCACGGTGACTAAAGTCGGATTCTTTGACCACCATTCCGGCAAAGAATGCACCAAGTGCCATTGATACGCCAAAAACTTTATAGGCACCAAAGGCAATTGAAACCGCAGCTGCAACAACGGTTAAAGTAAACAGTTCACGCGAGCCCAAGCGTGCGACCATTTGCATGATCCAGGGAACCAGACGTTTACCGACAATCAACATAAAGGCAATAAAGCCTGCAACTTTAAGCAGAGTCACACCTAAAGTGAGCCAGATGTTTGCATCGAGATCTGTCCCGGCAATGGGTGTACCGCCAAATAAAACTGCTGTGGCAGGTAGTAAAACCAAGACCAGCACCATCACCAAGTCTTCAACCAGCAGCCAACCCACGGCAATTTTACCATTTACAGAATTCAGTAAACCGCGGTCACCCAAAGCTTTAAGTAGAACCACGGTACTGGCACAAGAAAGACTTAAACCAAACACCAGTGCAGAACCAAAACTCCAGCCCCACATCATGGAAACGCCTATACCCAATAAGGTCGCGACAGCAATTTGTAAAATAGCACCCGGTAAAGCGATTCGACGTACCTGCATTAAATCACTTAAGGAAAAATGCATCCCGACACCAAACATGAGGAACATTACCCCAAGTTCAGCCAGTTGATTGGCAAGTTGAATATCTCCGACCACACCGGGCGTGTTCGGACTAATGATGATACCGGCAATGAGATAGCCGATCAGAGGGGGGAGGCGTATACGAGCCGCAATATAGCCAAAGATAAGCGCCAGTCCAAAGCCAACTGCTAATAATATAATGAGATCTACGTCATGAGGCACTAAAAACTCCTTAAGCCTAGTTAAGGGTAAAAATACAAAAGCACAAACGGTGCCAAAAAATTAGTTAAAGTGTATCAAGGCGAATAAAAAAAATGCAAAAAAAACGACCCAGAAGGTCGTTTTTTTTAAGAAAGCAAAATTATTTAATTTTAGCTTCTTTGAAAATCACGTGTTGACGGATTTTTGGATCAAATTTTTTGATTTCCATTTTTTCCGGCATAGTACGTTTGTTCTTAGTCGTAGTATAGAAATAACCTGTACCAGCTGAAGAAACTAGACGAATTTTATCACGCATTGTACTGACTCCTTAGATCTTTTGACCTTGAGCACGAAGGTCAGCAACAACCTTTTCAATACCCAATTTGTCGATAATACGCATACCTTTAGTGGTTAAACGAAGACGTACGAAACGTTTTTCGGTTTCTAACCAGAAACGGTGGTGATGCAGGTTCGGCTCGAACCGGCGTTTGGTTTTGTTATTGGCGTGCGAGACGTTGTTGCCAACGACTGGACGCTTGCCGGTAACTTGGCAAACCTTAGACATGGTGAACTCCATTGCTAGACAGCATCGATTGTGCGGCTAGTCATTAAAAGTAAACGGATGAAATCATTCAAGGGGCGTTTTATACCAAAAATGCGCTTAAAAGACAAGCGAATTTAATAAAAACTCGGCATGAATACGTGCAATAGCTCATGCCTTGATCAGTTAGCGAAGAAGGATCTTCGAAATCAATTTATGAATCGGCTTGTTAAATGGTGGGAGAATGAATTTTAAGCTATAGAGCTTAGGATTCGACATCACCGACCGTTCATGAGACAAACTGAAGAAACCTTCTGGACCATGATATTTGCCCATACCTGAAGCACCTACGCCACCAAATGGTAAATCGTCCTGTGCAACATGGGTCAATACCGTATTTTGCCCGAAATGCCCTGAATGAGTATGCTGTGCGACATAGTCAGCACGCGCCTGATCAAAGTCGAAATAGTATAATGCAAGTGGACGCGGACGGCTATTAATAAAGTCAATAACATCGTCAATTTGATCATATTCTAGAATTGGCAGAATTGGTCCGAAGATTTCTTCTTTCATAATCCGCATTTCAGTGGTTACGCCGGTCAGTAAAGTCGGCGCAATTTTTCGAACGGCAGTTAAATCTTCATGTTCGGGATTGATTTCGATCATTTTGGCCCCCTGATTAATGGCATCTTCCAAATAACCTTGCAGGCGATTGTACTGTTTGTCATTAATAATCGAGGTGTAATCTTGATTATAGGCGAAATTTGGATACATCTCTTCCACACAAGCTCTAAACTGCTTGATAAATTCGGCCGTTTTTCCTTTAGGCAGGAACATATAGTCAGGTGCCACACAAGTTTGACCTGCATTCCACAGTTTACCTGCAGCCACACGTTGCGCGACATCTTCTAAATCAATCGATGGATGAACCAGAACAGGGGACTTTCCGCCCAATTCTAAAATCACAGGCACTAAATTTTCTGAGGCAGCTGCCATCACGGTTTTACCAACTTCAGTAGAACCGGTAAAAATGATTTTATCAAAAGCTAAATGGCTAAATGCATCAGAAATAGGACCGCCACCATTTATGACTGCAACCAATTCGATCGGAAAGGCTTCACTTAAGGCTTTTTCAAGCGCACGACCAAAATTGCTTGATGCACTGGAGATTTTGATCATGGCATTGTTGCCGGCAGCAATTGCACAAATTAGTGGACCAACCGACAATAATAAAGGATAGTTCCAAGGGGCAATAATTCCTACCACACCTAGTGGTTGATATTGAACCCAGGCCTTTGCCGGTTGATGAATAATTCCTACATGGCGTTTCGAAGGTTTCATCCAATGGGTCAAATGCTTGCTATAATATTTAATCTGTTCAAGACAGGTGAGTAATTCACCGATTTTGGTTTCGCCAATAGAACGGTTACCATAGTCCTGGTTAATTGCTTCGGCGAATTGATCTTGATATTTAACTAAGATACGCTTTAAACGTGCTAAACGATCAATACGTTCTTTTGCGCTTGGCAAAGAATGACGTTGATAGGCATGTTTTTGCTGTTCCAGCACATCATGTAAGTGCTGAATATCGAAAGAATGTGGTGTCAT
Source organism: Acinetobacter sp. TSRC1-2 (assembly GCF_049895885.1). Lineage (NCBI taxonomy): Bacteria > Pseudomonadati > Pseudomonadota > Gammaproteobacteria > Moraxellales > Moraxellaceae > Acinetobacter > Acinetobacter sp. TSRC1-2. The sequence continues at coordinate 532,073 of NZ_JAFCTF010000001.1, read as the reverse complement.
TGAAGTTGTTTTTGTTTGACTATTCATGACCTGCTACCATTAAATAAAAAGCGATTAATTTAATTTTTAGAGTAAAAGCTCTAAATAGTCAAGTTACTTTATGTGTTAGCTCGCTAACCTATTGAATAAATGGTCACTTCAGGATGTCTCACTCCAAAACGGTGAAAACCAAAGAACGTATTTTACAGCTCAGCTTACAGTTATTTAATGAGCGCGGTGAGCGTTCAGTTACAACCAATCATATTGCAGCTGAACTGAGTATGAGTCCGGGTAATTTGTATTACCATTTCCGTAATAAAAACGAAATTATCAAAGAGTTGATGGAGCAGTATCAAAAAGAAACTCTGGAAATGCTTGCATTGCCGGATGATCGCTTGCTCGATGCCAATGATAAGATTCGTTATTTTCAAGTGCTGAGCAGCCAGCTTTGGGCTTATCGCTTTTTGCATCGCGATGTTTATCATTTGGTTGAAAATAATGATGATTTTCGAAAAATGTATCCACGTTTTGCCGGTCAGGTGATGCAGCAGGGGCAAAAAATTTATAAAGCCTTTGTCAATGCAGGGTTAATGCAAATGACGGACTCGGAAATTGAGGCCCTGATTATTAACTTGTGGATTGTTTTGACCAACTGGACCAACTTCTTATATATGTCGGGTCATATTACCGACTCCAATACTTTAGAAGAAAAGTGGGTTTGGCAGGCATTACGTCAAATGGTGTTCCTGGAAGGGGCGTATTTGCGTGGTGAAAGTCGTCAAACGTATGAACATTTGCTTGAAACGCTGGGGCCTTCAGAACTTTTTGAGAGTCTATCTTCAAGTAAAAATCACGATGCCACATAGCCTATTTAGAAAGCCTTAAAAAAGCGTTAGAATGCTCGGCTTGTTTTTCAATTTAACTGATTAGTGATATAAACCGACATGAATATGACCACTGCTAACACAGCACGTTTACTGATTACTTGCGAGGATAAACCGGGAATCGTGCAAGCTGTATCGAGCTTTTTGTATCATCAGGGAGCAAATATTACCGCACTTGATCAATACGCGACTGAAGCTCAGGGCGGGCGTTATTTCATGCGTGTTGAGTTTGAACTGGATAACTTGCAAAGCCGTAAAGAAAATTTGACTCAAACTTTTGCGACCAATGTTGCTGAGCGCTATAACATGAATTGGCGTTTGGCTTTGGTCAGCGACGTCAAAAAAGTCGGCATTTTAGTCTCTAAAGTCGATCATGCCTTGCTTGAGCTTTTATGGCGTCATGCACGTGGTGGTTTACCTTGTGAAATTACTAAAGTGGTGTCCAACCATGAAGATTTACGCGAGTCAGTTGAAAACTTCGGTATTCCATTTGAAGTCGTGCCGGTCAATAAAGAAAACAAACGTGAAGCCTATGCAAAAATTGATGAATTGATGCAAGGTAATGATTTGTTAGTTCTTGCACGTTATATGCAAATTTTGGATGAAGAATTTGTCAAAAAATGGGAAATGAAAGTGATCAACATTCACCATTCATTCTTGCCTGCCTTTGTGGGTGCAAACCCTTATAAGCAAGCTTATGAAAAAGGTGTGAAACTGATTGGTGCTACAGCGCATTATGTGACTGCGGATCTCGATCAGGGGCCGATCATTGAGCAAGATGTAGAACGGGTAAATCACGATTTTACAGTCGATCAACTTCGTGAACTTGGACAAGACGTCGAACGAAACGTGTTGGCTCGCGCGGTAAAATGGCATCTTGAAGATCGTATTATTGTAGATGGTAACAAAACGGTTGTTTTTCAATAATAATTGTTAAAATAATTCATTTAAAAGGTGTGCTTTAGGCATGCCTTTTTTGTTTTCGATTCAAAAAACTCATCAAAACTTACGATTTAATAGTTGCAAATGAAAACACTTCTCATTTATTATTGCGTTGCTTTAATTGTACTAACCGATGAGCTTGATTGCTTAAATCTGTATGGATCTACAATCGCTTTAATTAGGTAACTGATTTTAATGAGTCAAACTCCCGCTCTAAATATGCAAACCCCCAATCCGATGAAAAAGAAAATTATCACAGCGCTTATAGCCGTTGTGATCGGTCATATGGGTGTGTTGTGGGCGGTAGGGCAAATGAAAACCCCAGAACTCAAACCGATTGAAAAAGAGCCTTTAAAAGTTCGTTTTGTTAAAATTCAAGAGCCTCCAAAACCTTTGCTACCGAAGCCAAAAGCTGAACCGAAAAAAGAGCAGCCCAAGCCTAAAGAAGTGAAAAAAGTTGAAATTGTAGAAAAACAACTTCCACCACCGCCGAAAAAGGTAGAGAAGGTTCAACAAGTTAAGAAAGCAGAAACACCAAAACCTGTAATAAAACCGGTTGAAGCACCGCCTAAACCGACTGTGACAACAACGATTTCTGAAACTAGAGTTGTGAAACCGGCACCGGTAGCGCCACCCGCACCGCCAGCGCCAGTAACACCCCCGGCACCTGCTGCACCACCATCGCCAAAAAGTGTTTCTATTGGTGGCTCGGGCGTACAATGGAGTCGATCGCCAAAACCTTCTTATAATAACAATGATTTAGAAGGCCAAACGCGAACCATCGTGGTTCATATTGAAGCGAATGAAAAAGGGGTGATCACTTCTGCCCGTATTTCACGTTCGAGTGGTGTTCCTGCTTTAGATGACAAGATTTTACGCTCAGTGCGTAGTTCCAAATTCAAACCGTACAAAGAAAATGGCGTGGCTTATCCAATTAGTGCTGACCAACCATTTGAATTGACATTGAATCCACACGGCTAACATTTTTTAGGAGTTCGAGTATGAACTTTTCAGTTTATTGGCAACACGCCGATGCAGTGAGTAAGACTTTGTATTTCGTGTTATTGGCAATGTCGATTACGACATGGACAATCTTCGTTTTACGTTTAATGGGGACTCGCCAACTGAAGCAACAAGCTTATGCTCAACTTTCTCAAGCGTTAAGCAAGTTAAAAGCGAAATTTGCCCCGCTCAGTTTTGAACAGCGTAAGGCAGTGGCAGAACAAGCTTTATTGCGTCAAATTTCTGCTGAAAAATCGAGTGCAGAAAAAGGTGTTGCAGTTCTAGGTACCATTGCTTCACTTGCACCATTTGTGGGTTTGTTCGGTACAGTTTGGGGTATTTTCCATGCCTTGGTCGCAGTCGGTAAAAGTGGTCAAGCCGGTTTGGCACAAGTTGCGACACCTGTGGGTGAAGCCTTGATCATGACCGGTTTAGGTTTAGCCGTGGCGATTCCAGCAGTATTGGCTTATAACATTTGTACCCGTGTAAACCGTGGTTTATCGCATGAGTTACAAGACCAGGCGCACAGTCTGTTAATTGACACCATGTTGCAACAAGATAGCGCGGCTCAAGTGACTGAAGCTAAAGCAACATCGAATCATTTGGTGGGAGGTCAAGCTTAATGGGCTTTCAATTGGGCGAAGACAACGATGTAGGCATGAATGAGATGAATCTTATTCCGCTGATCGATATTATGTTGGTATTGATGATCATCTTCTTGGTGACAGCAACCGTTGCTAACCCATCAATTCCATTAACCTTACCAAAGACCACGGCAGATATTATTGATTTGCCCCCTAAAAATGTCACCATCAGTATTAACGCGGGTGGAGAAGTTGCCTGGAATGGCAATGTGCTCACGCTTGATGAGTTACAGACAAAATTTAATGCAGCTAGTCAGGAAGAGCGTCAGCCGACCATTGTACTGAAAGCAGATAAAGAATCACGTTATGACGCTGTTGCGCAAGTGATGTCTCGTGCGAGCGAAGCCGGGCTCAGCGATATTGCTTTTGCGACTGATAACTAAGCAAAAATATAAAAAAGCGACCACTTCGGTCGCTTTTTTATGTCTGAAATTCGCTAAAAAGTGCTGCTATTCAGCTTTAAGTAAGTCATGGAACTTACTGCGTAATTTCATTAATTTTGGTGGAATGGAAAAATTACAGTAGCCTTGAGATGGATTCCGGGCAAAGAAATTCTGGTGATATTCTTCAGCAGGGTAGAACTTGGGTACAGGACTCAGTTCAGTCACAATATTCAGGCCTTCTGCTTTTAATTTATCAATCGCTTGTTGTGCCTGCTGTTGCTGTTCATCATTCAGGTAATAAATCACGGAACGATATTGAGTGCCGATGTCATTGCCTTGGCGGTTTAACGTCGTTGGGTCATGCGTGGTAAAAAACACATCCAAAAGCTGGGTAAAGCTAATTTGTGTTTCATCATAATCAATCAAAATTACTTCTGCATGGTTGGTGTCTCCACGACAGATATCGTCATAACCTGGATTGTCGGTGTGACCACCTGCATAACCGCTGACCACTTTTGCTACGCCTTTCAGCTGTAAAAATACGGCTTCAACACACCAAAAACATCCACCACCAAATAATGCCTGTTGCATGGTTTTATCCTATATTTGTTTATTATTTTTAATATATGGGTTTTTTATGAAGCTACAATGTATTTATTTATGTATTTTAAATACAAAAGCCTGAGACTTCAGGCTTTTTATCTGCATTATTTAACGTGGTTGCACCGGAATGGTAAATTGGATCAGAAGATTTCCATGGCGATCAAGCAGTTTTAGTGTTTTGCCAAAGACTTGATAGTTTGCCACTTTAGTCAGTGCTTCATTAAATTGTCGCGATACATTTTGGCTATCTAGACATGCCATTTTGGTGCCTGCCATTGGGCCAAGGACTAAAGTATCTCGACCTGCTTCATAGCTGCCCATAATACGGTTACAACCATCGGCACCACTGACGCGTTTCGTTGCAGCATCAAACTGTAAGCTTGGAATATTATGCGCAGTTGGGGCTGTTTTTATTTCAGTATTGCCAATATGTGTTGCAATCCAGGTGCGGTTTTGCAGTTGCACTAAATTTGCAGTTTCAATCGTGGTAGAGGCACTTGGTGTAGTTTGACAACCGCTAAAAGCAATAGCAGCACCCAGTATGCCAACAGCAAATAATTTTTTTAACATATTGGAATTCTCGTTGTTGATTTAACTTATGTTCTATATAAACAAAAAAATAGCCAATTAACTAGCGTTAAATGTATGTTTTATATATTTTTTAGATTACTTTTTATGGTGGATCTACAGGTGTAGGGTGTGGCAAACCCTGACGAATAAGGGATGAATATTGAGTGCTGGAGAGATGCTTTAATTTACTGACCCGTGGGTTGATATAAGCAACCTCATACCACTGTTGCAGGCTTAAATCGTGTGAAATGGCATTTAAGTCATACAGGTAATTGGGCAGGTATCCTGAAGCCAGCAGGCGGTAATCAGTCGGTAAGTGTCTTTTAGATACTGCTTGTACCATATCAAAAACCAGTGTGGTGCAGTTACTGGTCAGGCTGTTATACCATTTCGGCTGATTTTTTAATTCATGGGCTTTACGCAGATATTCTTCAAACAAGGCACGTCTTTCAGTTTTGGACATATTGACCGGAAAGAAATAGACATGTTCACCACGGACATTACTGCGGGTATAAATCAGATCCTTTTCATCTGCTGCGATCAGGCTGAGTTCGTATTTTCTAAAAAAACCACCATAAGTCGAAAATTCTTCATTTTTTTGTTTGCGAACTTCAATCGAGAAGGTCAGTGGCTTGCTATTGGTAAAATCAAAACTGACCAAGGTATGTGCAATTTGTGGTCCCATCCAATAGGAGGTAATAATATTCACACCGGTGATTTCGTTTAAATCAAAATCACGCGTTTCCCAGCGTTCATCATAACTGCCATCAGCATGCCAATTAAAATTACGCACGTTGTGCAAGGTGATCTTGTCATCCTCTTGTTCAAAGGACAGCACTTGGGCAACTTCGGGATTCCATTCCCGATCTTGTTTGGCTTCCAGGTTAAAATACCAAAATAAGCCCAGCAGAAAACCCAGCATATAAATCAGGACATCTATGTGGCGGTTAAAGAAATGCTGGGTGATATAAATGCCAAGAATGCTTAAAGCAAAGACAATCCAAAGGCCAATCAGTACGCGGGTGACTAACCAGCCAAAAGGTTCTTGAAACCATAAAGCAAGACACAGCCAAATAGAGGACAAAATAACGAAGAGACTGAACACGGAATGGAGTAAAGCCATGCCCAGCGCAGCGAAAAATTCCCTTTTTCCAATATTATGCATATTTGACTGTTATAAATAATTATTATCTTTATTTTCGGTAAGTTGCGAACTCAAAAGCAATCCCAGTTTTGTCGTCAATATGTTGTTCAGACGCGACCTTTTTAAATTCAGCTGGAATTTCCGGATAATAGGCATCGCCTTGAACATCAAGCTCGACATGGGTCAACTCCAAACGGTCGGCAATGTTCATAGTCTGTTTAAAGATTTCACCGCCACCAATCACAAAGATTGCATCTGGTTTTTCTGAAGCTTGCACATCGGCCACAGCTTGAGCCAAAGCATCTTCAATAGAATAGGCTACTTTAGTCCCTTCAAATGACCAATTCGTGTCCCGGGTAATGACCCAATTGATACGTTTCGGCAAGGTGCGTCCCATAGACTCTAAAGTCTTACGACCCATGACCACAACACCGCCTTGGGTGATTTCTTTAAAGTGCTTGAGGTCAGCAGAAATGTGCCAAGGCAAGTCATTATTTTTACCAATGCAGCGCTGTTGATCCATTGCTACAACATGCACAACTTCTAAATTTTGGAAGCTCATAAAATTTTCCCTGTATTTTTTATACTCAGATAAGTTTTCCCCCTTTGAAAAAGGGGGAATTAAAGGGGGATTTTAGAAATTAAACCGCAACCGGTGCTTTAATTCCTGGATGTGATTCATAACCGACAATTTCAATATCTTCAAACTTAAACTCGAAGATGTCTTTAATTTCTGGATTCAGTTTTAATTGGCAAAGCGGTAATGGTTCACGACTGAGTTGCAATTTTGCCTGTTCAAAGTGGTTGGTATATAAATGGGTATCACCACCGGTCCAGATAAAGTCGCCTACACCTAAACCACACACTTGCGCGATCATATGCGTGAGCAGGGCATAACTGGCAATGTTAAATGGAACACCCAGAAATACGTCCGCACTGCGTTGATACAATTGGCAAGACAGCTTGCCGTTTTGAACAAAAAACTGGAACAGGGTATGGCAAGGCGGAAGGGCAACATTTCCCGCTTCATTCGGGTTCCAGCCCGAAACGATTAAACGGCGTGAATTTGGATTGGTTTTAATTTCGTTGATCAGCCATTGAATCTGGTCAAAACCATCTTGCTCATATAAGCCATTTTCTTTTTTGGTTGCGCCAAAGTTACGCCATTGATGACCATAAACTGGACCCAATTCCCCTTCAGGACGACCAAAACGTGCAGTTTGTTCCGCGGTTGACCATTCATCCCAGATTGAAACTTTGTTGTCCTGTAGATATTTAACGTTGGTATCACCTTTTAAGAACCAGAGCAGTTCAATCACGATGGAGCGAAAATGAACTTTTTTGGTGGTCAATAAAGGGAAGCCTTTAGAAAGATCAAAGCGCATTTGATGACCAAATACAGAACGTGTACCTGTTCCAGTGCGATCACCTTTGTCGCCACCGTTGTCGAGGATGTGTTGTAAAAGGTCTAAATACTGACGCATGTCTCTCTCATAATATTGTGAATTTCTTGTGGCACATATTAGCCTTTTTTTAACGGTGATGAAACCACACCTTTTGAATGCCCAAGGAGCTGAATGAGTAGGGTTTTTATTTATAAATAAATGAAATTATTGATATTAATTTGGATTTTATGTTAGTTAACTGTGTATAAATCTTTATGGTGAAAGTGTTTGACTAAAAATTATAGCGAACAATAAAAATCAATAAAAATTTCTGCGGATTATATTTCAGCAGGCTATTTTTAAGTGCGAGCGAGAAGAATCCTTTGAAAGAGAAACTGAAACATAGGTATCAGGAAATGGATTATCTGAATACAGAAATGAATTCATAGGTGAGCATACTCATAGTTCTTATTTTATCGTTGCCTAAAGTGCAATGTGGCTAAACAGAAGATGAACGTAATCTAGAACTATAGGGATGATAAAAGGATTTTAAATGGATCATTTTTTTATTTTAAGATTCATTAAAGTTTGAATGATTTAAATATGACTTTAAATTACGGGGGAGAATTACAAATATAAAAATTAACAAAAAATAATCAGTTAAGTGGATTTAAAGAGATTTATTTGAATTTAATTACATTTATTGCATGAAAAATCACATTTGACAAGGTACTATCTTTGCCGTCGAAATGAGTGAAAAGCCCGAATTGTAAGGGTTAGGAGTAGTTGTAAAGAATGGTTTATGATCATAATGTAAACATGAGTGAAGTGTATGCTCCTGTCCAGACAAACATCGTAATTCGTTCCGAATCTGGTAAGAATTCTAATAAAAATACAGAGTCCAAGTCTGTTCAAGCCTTCCCAAAAAAGAACATCATTGCCAGCAATGGACAGCGAATTGATGTTGATAAATTCACGAATTTCTTGCAGGGGATTAGTTCATATAGCAGTTCACAAAAATGTGCCAAAAGTATCCGACTTGCTTTGGAGTCAGCAGGGGCACGGTTTCAAAGTCATCCTGTAGCTGCGGCAGACTGGGGCAATACTTTAATGAAAATTGGCTATCGACAAATTAATCCTAAATTTGATGCCCCGAAAGAAGGCGATATTTATATTATTGATCGAACCGGTAAACATATTTATGGACATATTGCAGGGTTTAATGGCACGCAATGGGTATCTGACTTTAAGCAAAAAAGTTATGACGTTTATAATGAAAAAGGTCTGACCTATAAATATTATCGTCCGAGTTTTTAAATTTTTTTTTAAAACTGCTGAAATAGAAAAGCCTCCGTAGGAGAATGTTGAGGAGTTAATATTCTAAAATATAAATATCTTTATATTTGAAAATATTATGCTGGAGTCTTTTCTTTATTAAGTCAAATGTTTGGAGCTCAAATGCTACTTTTCTTTCGGGATGAGCAACATTGTTGTGCAAGGCCAAACCATCTTGCGAATAGGCGAAAAATGTTCTCGGCTATTCTCACCGTCAAAACTTTTCCACTACCATCTTATGACAAATCTATTGCAGAAACAGTTTCTTTTAAGATATTCCTGACTCAAACAGTTGCGGATGACCTTTCCGCGTATCAAATAACATTTCAAGTTTAAAAACAGAAAATGCCGGTCAATTTTTCAATTGACCGGCATTATTTCATAGAGGCTTTTTTATGGTCTGAATTAAGGTAGCTGTTTGATTGGACTACCACCCAAAGCTTGCATCAAGGTGACATAGGCATTGTATTGGCTTTGCTTGGTTTGCACCAAAGACAAACGGGCATTACGTGTGGTTTCCTGGGCATCTAACAGGTTTTTAAGTGCAATTGCGCCGTTACGGTATCGTACTTCAGTTAATCGCTCGGTTTTCTCGGCCAGTTGTACATTATGCTCTTGTAAAGCCACTTGTTTGTTTAATTCGGTACGTGCCGAGAGTGCATTTTCAACATCTGCAAAAGCCTGATACAGGGTTTGACGGTATTGAATAATCGATTTTTCATAATCCAGATCGCTAATCGCTAAATCTTTCTTCATATCGTTATATTGCAAGAAAGGTAAGCTGAGACTGGCACCTAAAGTTAAAGCCGGATTCTGCAATAGATTGCTTAAAGAGGTACTTGAAGCGCCTAAATTTCCGGTTAGATTAATCGAAGGGTAATAACTGGCTTTGGTGGCATCTTTGCTGGCCAAAGCCTTGCGCAAACGTAATTCAGAGGCCTGTAAGTCTGGGCGACGTGACAGCAAGTCTGCTGGTAAGCCGGCTGCAATGCTCGGCAAAGCTATACGCGGTAAGCGCTGCGGTTCGGCTATATTCAGTTGCTGTACAGGTTGATGCATCAAAACAGCTAAAGCCGTTCTGGTTTCCACTTTTTGCTGCTCAATCTGGCTTAACGTCGCTCTCTGGCTTTGAACAGACTGTTCAGCTGAAGTTAAATCCAGACCAGAAACTGCCCCGGCACGATACTGTGTGCGTACCAGTTCATATGTCTTTTGTGTACTGGCCAGGTTTTGCTGTGCCACGCTATAACGCTCATTCAGATAACCTAGCTGCCAATATAAATTCGCAGTCGTCGCCACCAAGCTTTGTGCGGTACTTTGCAAGTCCTGTTCAGTCGCTAAAGCTTCCCATTTAGTTGCTTCAGTTTGGCGGGCCAGTTTGCCGAACAAGTCCAGTTCATAACTCACACCCCCACTTAAAGACAAGCCACGTGACGAATCATCCCTTGAATTTAAGTCAATCGTATGTCCGGTCGAAACGCTGGAGCTGACCCGTGGACCTTGCTTGTTTTGTGCCAAACCGGCTTGTAAACGAGCTTGCTGCAAGTTAATACCAGCCACTGCTAAATCGGTATTGGTCGTTAAAACCTGATTGACCAATTGATTTAGCTGGGCATCGCCAAACAAGGTCCACCATTGATCTGCATAGACATCGGCATGAACTTGCTGACTGAGCGCTTTACTGTTTTGGAAACTGCCTGGAATATTTACGGCAGGTTGCTCATACGGCGTTTTCACCACCGCAGCACAACCGACTAAGGATCCAGTTAAAATAAGACTAGCGACAAGTTTGGTAAAATTCATTTGCATTTTCAGTATCCTTATTCGCGAGAAAGTGCATCGACAGGATTAAGCTGTGCTGCATTACGGGCCGGGATAAAGCCGAAGATAATCCCGATCATGCTGGAACAGACAAAGGCTGCAATAATTGAGGTGGTTGAGTAGGCCATCTGGAAAGTACCTCCAGCAAAATGACCAATCAATTGTCCAATGCCTAAGGATAAAAGTACCCCTAAGATACCGCCTAAAATACAGACCAATACCGCTTCAATCAGGAACTGCTGCAAGATGTCACTTTGACGTGCACCAACGGCCATACGTACCCCAATTTCCTGGGTTCGTTCAGTTACCGAAACCAGCATGATATTCATGACCCCGATACCGCCGACAATCAGGGAAATTACCGCAATCGCAGAAACAAGGAGTGTCATGGTCTGGGTGGTTTGCTGAATGGTTTCACGAATACTGTCCGAGTTTTGGGTAAATACATCTTGCGCACCGTGACGTTGCACCAACAGGTTCAAAATTGCATTTTCAGCGGTAGCACTCGGATATTCATCTTTAATCCGGACGATGATGTTACGCACATTGGATTGGCCCAGCATGCGACTCATCACGGTGGAGTAGGGCAGATAAACATTCAGGCTATCAGAATTACCCATCATCGATTTTTGCGCTTCAATCACGCCAATAATACGACTCGGTACACTGCCCAATAAAATGACCTGACCCACCGGATTGGTGCCATCGCTAAAGAAGGTGTTCTTGGTGTTGCTGTCAATTACGACATCTTGGGCACGTTCAGTGACTCCTTCTTTGTCAAAAGGTTGCCCAGATTCGAAGGTCATGCCTTTTACATAGAAGAAATCTTCACTGACGCCATTCACTGTGGCAGAAGCTTCGGTATCTTTAAACCGAGCAGTAACACTGCTGGTTACCGACGGACTGACCCCGTCGACATAGGGTTGTTTAGCCAAAGCTTCAGCATCGGCAGGAACCAAGGTTTTGACTTGTGCTGTTTTGGAATTGTCACCAAAGCCACGTCCTTGGAATACGGTAATGGTATTGGTGCCAAGGCTACTGATATTTTCCAGAATCTGTTTCTGCGAGCCATTTCCTAGCGCCACCACTGAAACCACCGATGCAATCCCGATAATAATCCCGAGCATGGTCAGGAAGGTACGCATACGATGGGCATTCATGGCAAGCAGTGCCATGCGGAAGGCTTCGGCCAGTCGGTCGGCAGCAGAACGCCATGAGGGTGTTTTCTTTTGCGGGGTGCGGTCAAGCTGCTGCTTTTCCAACACTTCGCCGTCCGTTTCAGGCACATTGGCCTGATCCGAAATAATATTCCCGTCACTGATTTCAATAATGCGCGAGGCATTTTTGGCGACGTTATGATCGTGGGTGACTAAAATAATGGTATGACCTTTGGCATTCAGTTCACGTAAAATACGCATCACTTCAATACCGCTGTTTTTATCCAATGCACCTGTTGGTTCATCGGCCAGAATCACATCTCCGCCGTTCATTAGGGCACGTGCAATCGAGACACGTTGTTGCTGACCACCGGAAAGCTGGCTGGGACGGTTCTGGGTTTTTTCAGCCAAACCTAGGTCCGAGAGCAGTTCGGTTGAACGTTGCTGACGGGCTGAAGCATCTACACCGGCATAAATGGCCGGAACTTCAACGTTACCTGCTGCAGTTAAATCACCGAGTAAATGATAGCGCTGGAAGATAAAACCGAAGTATTCACGGCGCAGTTGTGCCAGTTCATCTGGTTCTAATTTACGTGTTTCCCGCCCTTTGACCTGATAGCTACCCGCAGTTGGTTGATCTAGACAACCGAGGATGTTCATGAGGGTTGATTTCCCCGAACCGGATTGCCCGACAATGGCCACCAGTTCTCCCGGGTAAATCTCTAAATTGATGCCCTTCAGAATCTGAATGGTGTTTTCCCCGGCAGGGAATTCACGAGTCAGATCTGTGACCTTGAGCAAAGGTTGTTGATCTTGACTCATCATTACATTCTCATTGGACCAGCACCACCGCCAGCACGGTTACTACGTTTTGCAGAATCATTCGAGGTATCGGAAGCATCTGCAATCACCACTTTGTCACCTTGTTTCAAGCCTTTAATTACTTGAGCGGTTACACGGTTATTTAAACCGACCAAGACAGGTTGCGGTTTTGCAGTACCATCGGCCTGAATTACGCGAACCATTGACATAGAGGCTTTACCTTGTTCAATCAGTGATTTTTCTTCAGCAGACAGTTCCAGACGTTTTGGACGTTCAGTTTTAGCTTGATCTGTATCCGTTGGTTTTTGTTCTTTGGCTTTGTCTGCATTACGGTCACCGCGTTTACCTTGAGGATGGTTTGAGCTTTGTAAGGCCGCTGCAGGAACTGTTAAGGTGTTTTTTGCTTCACTGAGCACGATATAAACCTGTGCCGTCATATCAATACGTAACTTGCCATCTTCATTCGGTACATCAAATAAGGCGTTGTAATACACCGCAGAACTTGAAGACGAAGTTGAGCTGTTATTGGTTTCAGTATTAATTGAATTCGGTGCAGGTTCTACCTGGCGTAGTTTTGCATAATGTTTTTTGTCGCTATTTCCCAAGGTGGTGAAATAAACGGTTTGTCCTTCTTCAACTTTCATCACGTCGGCTTCTGAAATTTCAGCCTTAATGGTCATAGTGTCGAGTTTGGCCAATTTAACAATGGTCGGTGCACTTTGGTTGGCATTTACGGTCTGACCTTCTTCGGTCACAATCGCCACAATGGTGCCATCCATAGGCGCAACAATCTGGGTATAGCCCAAATCTTCTTTGGCGGTAGCCAAGGTTAAGCGAGATTGTTCAATTTGTGCATTAATCGCCAGAATGTCAGCTTGAGCTGTTTTATAGCTTGCCAATGCTGATTCGAGTTCAGCGCGTGAAGTTGCATCTTGTGCATACATGGCTTGCTGGCGTTGATATTCAGCTTGAACTTTCGCCAAATTAGCCTGCTTGACTGCGAGTTGTGCTTGTTGATTTTTAATACTCGCTTCAGCCGTTTTAAGATCATTTTCCTGACGAATTGAATCAATTCGAGCAATCAGTTGACCTTGTTTCACTTGGTCGCCCAATTTCACATACATTTTTTTCACCTGACCGGAAACCTGCGCACCAACGCTAACCATTTTGGTGGCTTCAAGTACACCTGTTGCAAGTACTGAGTCTTCAATGTCGCCGCGGCTGACTTCGCTAGTAATGTATTGCGGCGGTTGCTCTTTTGGTTTTAAGAAAAACCAGGCGGTGACTGCAATAGCAAGAATACAGACCACCGCTACAACTATTTTGGACGGTTTTATTTTTGGCATAGTGAGCGTGTAAATTGAGAGAATTGAATGGATTATAAAAGCTAAAAGAGGATAAAACGTGAATTTTTTAATAATAAATGAGAATTGTTATTGATTCCTTGGACAAATTTTTATGTGTAGACTCAATTTTTTTGATTGCACAAGATCTTAAAAGTTAAGCATTAAGTCTGAAAACAACCAGCCAAACAGTCAGCATTTGGCTTTATTCTGCAAATAAACTTTGACCACACATGCTGCTAATGGCCTGCAAGACCAGATGTTCGGGATTCTCTTTTCCCAGGCCTTTAATGGATGCATCAATACGTAATAGCAACGAAGGCCAAGTTAAAAAGTTATTTGGGTTCAGTCGTCTTAAAGCCTGTTGATATTGGCTGACTTTATTTTTCCAAATCCCGAGTTGCAAGGCATTTTGCGGTTGTTCAAACAGCTGCATCAGTAAGCGCATTTCTTTACTGATGCTCCATAAAATCAGACTCATCGGCTCACCTGAAGCAATTAAATATTGAAAAATTTTAATTGCCTGAGCCAGATTTCCGGCAAGCAAGGCATCATTTAAGTCGTAGGTGGTATAGCGGGATTGATCCTGTAAACATGAATACAAATGCTCAATCTGGATAATATCGACATCGGCAAAAGTATCACTGACGCGCATTAAACTATTTTTGGCTGCGAGCAAGTTGTGCTCATGATGCTGTTCAAGCCACTGCCACGCATCATTGGCGAGTTTAATCCCGAGCTTTTCTGCCTCAATTCCTAAAATTCGTTGTCGGTCTTGTGAATAATTGGCTGTGAGGGGAACAGTGACACCGTTGGCATCTACCACTTGGAAGAAACTCGATTTTAAGCTGCTGCTGTCCTGTTTGGGCATGACCACAAGCAACAGGTTTTGTTCATTGTGCTGAATATAGCTTTTCAGTTGCTTGATGCCATTCGCATCCGGCTTGATGTTGCCATGCACTTCAATGGCAAGTTGATTAGAAAAAAGCGATAAGCTATTTAAAGCATTAAAGACAGTTTTCCAGTCGCTGACATTGTTAATGTCATAGCGTTGACGTTCAATTTCCTGTTTATGCCAGCTTTTTCGAAAAGCATCCAGTAAGTTTTGCTCAAGCAATGGCTCTTGACCATACATAATCCAGGCACCGCGAGCTTCATCAACACGTTTTAATGCTTGAGGGTAGTCAAGTTTCATAGCGCTTAATTTCTATTTTTAAGGTTGGGTGGTTGAAGCTGCTGGTTTGGTCACGACTTTCGGTAAACGATTGGATGAAATCTGACGCACAATTTGTTGTGCAATATCATCAACAATAACTTGATTGAGATATTTTTGTTCTTGGTCATCGGTGTTTACGGTTGCGACGTCATATTGATAGCTGCGTGAAGCGGTCAGGGTACGTGGTTCAGTAACAGGATTACCTTGCGCATCTTCAATACGGAAAGTCACAGTTAAGCGAAGCAAGGTTTCAACCAATTTACCGTTTAGTTCATGACGTTGAGGCGTGTACTCGAGTACATGTAGCACATAAGCATCTGGATTATTGCTGAGTTGTATACCGGTTGCACCCAAGTAAATGGCAAGTTTTTCGTGTAATTCTTCTGTGTTATTTGGAAGGACTAAACTCATTTTTGAGTATGCAACAGGGACCGTGGTCGGGTTAGTCCCTTTTAGATGAAAACCACACCCGACTAAGCTGGCACTTAGACTCAAAGTTAATACAACCGCTGCAACACGTTGAACTAAATGCATGCTTATTCCTCTGTTTATCCCAAAGATGGGTAAATGAATTTCTGAGTTGATTGTAAAGTCAAAGCCCGTTGGCTGGCAACGGGCTTTGTTTGGGAATTGTTTAATCCTTAAGAAAAGTTCCTTCTCTTGCGCCATATATGGTTCAGGGATGAGGAATATATTCCGCAAGAGGACGAGGGGTTTTTAAAATAAGTACCTCTCCCCTTGCGAAGCAATGCTTCTCATCTCCTGAGAGGAGGGGGAACCTAAGGAATCTAAACCACCAAATTCACTAACTTATTTGGAATAACAATTTCTTTCTTGGTTGGACCGGTCAAGAATTGTTGAACTTCTGGTAATGCTTTTGCTTGCGCCAAGATGTCATCTTTCGATGCATCGACAGACACTTCTAATTTACCACGAAGTTTACCATTTACTTGAACCACAATCGTTTGGGTATTGCGGGTTAACGCAGATTCATCCACGATCGGGAATAAAGCAGTGGTTAACTCAATGCCAAATTCAGTCAATAAGGTTTGACTTAAATGAGGTGCAAATGGCGCTAACAAAGTCAGAAGAGTAGTGATGGATTCACGTGCTACAGCAGCATCATTATCATCTTTCGCTTCAAACTTGTTATTGGCATTTAATAATTCCATCATCGCTGCAATAGCCGTATTAAATGCATGACGACGTTCTAGGTCATCACCGACTTTTTGGATGGTTTCATGCGTTTTACGACGTAAATCTTGCGCATCTTTTGATAAATTTGCTTTATCAATAGCTGCAGCGCTATTGCCTTTTTCAAGGAAGCCTGTCGCCAAACGCCATACACGTTTCAAGAAACGGTTTGCACCTTCAACACCAGCATCAGACCACTCTAAAGATTGATCAGGCGGGGCAGCAAACATCATGAATACACGTGCAGTATCTGCGCCGTATTGGTCAATAATCGCTTGCGGGTCGATACCGTTGTTTTTCGATTTCGACATTTTCTCTTGACCGCCAACCACAACTTCTTGACCGTCACCTTTATATTTTGCTGAAAGAACGCGACCTTTTTCGTCTTTTTCTAACTCGATGTCCGCTGGGTTAAACCAGGTTTTCTTACCTGAATCCGCTTCACGGTAGAAGGTATCTGCAAGTACCATCCCTTGAGTAAGCAAGTTGGTAAATGGTTCGTTGCCTTGTACCACGCCTTCATCGCGCATTAACTTGTGGAAGAAACGTGCATATAACAAGTGCAGAATCGCGTGTTCAACGCCACCAATATATTGGTTCACCGGAAGCCAAGATTGTGCAGCCTCGGGTTTAACCATACCGCCAGTAAAATCTGGAGAGGCATAACGCGCGTAGTACCAAGAAGATTCTACAAAAGTATCCAAGGTATCTGTTTCGCGACGAGCGTCTGCGCCACAGCATGGGCAAGTCGTTTCATAGAATTCAGGCATTTTGTTCAGCGGGTTACCTGAACCATCAGGAACCACGTCAGTCGGAAGAATCACTGGAAGTTGTTCTTCAGGTACAGGCACCTGACCACAAGTTTCACAGTTAATCATTGGAATTGGACAACCCCAATAACGCTGACGCGAAACACCCCAGTCACGTAGGCGGAACTGAACTCTGGTATTTGCCAGATTTTGTGGTTCTAATTTTGCAATGAACGCATCAAATGCACCCTGGAAATCTAAACCGTCAAACTCACCCGAGTTGACCAATTTACCTTCTTTCGAGCCGTACCATTCTTGCCATTGGGTTGAGTCAAAGTCTGCATCATCTGCGCCTTTGGCATCAATCACTTGCTTGATGGTTAAACCGTATTTGTTGGCAAATTCGAAGTCACGTTCATCGTGTGATGGAACTGCCATCACCGCACCTGAACCGTAAGACATCAATACGTAGTTGGCAATCCAGACTGGAACAGCTTCACCAGTCACCGGATGCTTAACAGAAAGACCTGTTGCCATGCCTTTCTTTTCAGCAGTCGCAAGATCCGCTTCGGCAACAGAACCCATACGGCATTCTTCAATGAATGCAGCCAATTCAGGGTTGCCTGCTTCTGATTGGAGGGCAGCAGCTTTCAGTGCCATTGGATGTTCAGCCGCAACCGCAACATAAGTTACACCCATCAAGGTATCACCACGTGTGGTATAAACCGTTAAATCATCGGCATAGATTTCTGGATTTGCTGAAGGGAAAGTAATTTCCATACCTTGTGAACGACCAATCCAGTTACGCTGCATGGTCAACACTTGTTGCGGCCAGCCGTCTTTCAATGAATCTAGATCGTCGAGTAATTCTTGTGCATAGTCAGTGATGCGGAAGTAATACATTGGAATATCACGTTTTTCAACCAATGCACCTGAACGCCAACCGCGACCATTTTCAACCTGTTCATTTGCCAGAACGGTTTGATCAACTGGATCCCAGTTCACTGTTGAAAGTTTGCGATAAATCAAACCTTTCTTATAGAGTTGTACGAATAACCATTGTTCCCAGTGGTAATACTCTGGCGTGCAGGTTGCAAATTCGCGATCCCAATCGACTGAAAGACCAAGCTTTTTCAATTGATCGCGCATGTATGCAATATTTTCAAAAGTCCATTTTGCAGGAGCAACTTGATGGGCAATCGCTGCATTTTCTGCAGGAAGACCGAACGCATCCCAACCCATAGGTTGCAGTACAGTTTCACCTTTTAAACGGTGGAAACGGCTGATCACGTCACCAATCGTATAGTTACGCACATGACCCATATGCAGCTTGCCACTTGGGTAAGGGAACATCGAGAGGATATAACGATGTGGACCTTCTACAGTATCGGCAACTTTAAAGGCTTTGCGAGTTTCCCAGTCTTGTTGGACATTTGGCTCAATCGCACTAGCTTGATATTCAGGGTCAATGTGAGTAGTCATAAACGTAATTAAGAACAACGGTTAAAAGTTTGTTGCACAGCATAGCGCAAAATGCACCTAAAAGTGAATTTTGCGGCAATGGATAAATAAGAAAAATATCGAAGTTTTTGGATAAATATTAGCAGTTGAATTTATATAGCCAAATCGGTCATCGTGCGGCAGGTGCTGAAGTATCCGTATCAGGTTGTGCTGGGATAACTGGCGCTGTAGTGGGTGGCGGTAAAACAATAACTTTTTCGCCTGACACTATGGTGGTATTTTGAGTCGGCTGTTCTATGGTCTTGATATTTTCAGGTGCCGGTTGGCTAGGCGTTGAAGAACGAGTAACACCATAGGTATCAACTTTCCCTTTTTTCTTAGCCGATTTTGGCGGGGGAGTGCTGGTATAATGCGTAGAACCTTTTGCATCGACCCATTTATAATATTCTTTGGCAAAGCCAGTAGTTGAACTTAGACTGAAGGTAACGCATGCAGCCATGAATCCAGTTTTAATGAAAGATGATGACATAATGAACAAGTTCCTATAATAATCAGTCAGTTGTAAAGTGTAAAATATAGTCACATTCTATGTTTTCTATTTTATATGATTTTCATTTATTTGCAGAAAAAAAGATAAGCTGACGAATGATATGGTTAGTTGAGTTCTACACGAACATATTTCATTTTGGCAGTACTTTTCTAAATATAAGCTTTTCTGTGTTGATTGATTTATGATCTTTTGAGTAGTGCAGCTAATCTGAAAATAAAGACAAAATATTGGGCAAATGACAGCATCATTTTAAATTTTTATTGTGAAAGATAAATCTGAAAAACCGCAATACATTAAAATTATTTATTTAATTTATAATATTTTTTTATTACTAAATTGTCAGGTGTAGTGAAGTGACTGGTTTTTCTCATTAAATCCTCAATAAACAAATAAACTGTAAAATCACTTATAAAGCTTAAAAAACAGACGGTCTGTAAATAATCAGGAAAAAGCTAATTTTTAAACTTGACTTTAATAGTCGAAACCACAAAAATGCTGACTGTAGTTTTATATGCGTTGATTTGATCACCCTTCGAATCAGCGTCATTTTAGCAATGGACTTCTTCTCTAGCCGAGAAGCTGAACAAAGCCAACAAAATGTGTTTATCCCAACATGTTTTAGACCTCATATTGCTCAAACAGCAGTCAGGTCAGATTTTTTTCCTATTGCTATGAAAACTATGAAATTTGTGTGCTATAACAGTGCAGACAGTTAATGAATTAACCACTACAAATGCCCTCCATTTGTTAGTGAAAAGATTAGGGTGAATCACGTTGGAACTTTTATCTGGTGGTGAAATGCTCGTTCGCGCATTGGCGGACGAAGGCGTTGAACATTTATTTGGATACCCAGGCGGCGCAGTACTACATATTTATGATGCGCTCTTTCAACAAGACAAAATCAATCATTACCTCGTGCGTCATGAGCAAGCTGCTGGTCATATGGCAGATGCCTATTCACGCGTAACAGGTAAGACGGGCGTCGTTCTCGTCACATCAGGTCCAGGTGCAACCAATACAGTAACGCCTATTGCAACCGCATATATGGACTCAATCCCAATGGTGATTTTGTCGGGTCAGGTTGCAACACATTTAATTGGCGAAGATGCATTCCAAGAAACAGACATGGTTGGCGTTTCTCGTCCAATCGTGAAACATAGTTTCCAAGTGCGTCATGCCAGTGAAATTCCTGGAATTATTAAAAAAGCATTTTATATTGCGTCTTCAGGTCGTCCAGGCCCTGTGGTTGTCGATATTCCTAAGGATGCAACCAATCCTGCAGAAAAATTCGCTTACGAATATCCTGAAAAAGTGAAAATGCGTTCGTATCAGCCACCGCATCGTGGTCACTCAGGTCAAATCCGTAAAGCAATTGAAGAATTGGTTAGTGCTGAACGTCCAGTCATCTATAGTGGTGGTGGTGTAGTTCAGGGTAATGCATCTGAGTTACTGACAGAGCTTGCACATCTTCTCAATTTCCCAGTAACCAATACCCTTATGGGCTTAGGTGCGTTCCCGGGTAATGATGAGCAGTTTATTGGTATGTTGGGTATGCATGGTACTTATGAAGCCAACATGACCATGCACAATGCAGACGTGATTTTGTGTATCGGTGCGCGTTTCGATGACCGTGTAACCAACAATCCAGCAAAATTCTGTCCAAATGCCAAAGTAATTCATATTGATATCGACCCAGCGACGATTTCAAAAACCATCATGGCGCATATTCCAATCGTGGGTGCAGTAGAACCTGTACTACAAGAGATGTTGGTTCAATTGAAACAAATGAATGTTTCTAAGCCAAATCCTGAAGCGATTGCTGCATGGTGGTCTCAAATCAATGAATGGCGCAAAGTACATGGCTTGCGTTATGAAGCAGGCGTTGATGGTGTAATGAAACCACAACAGGTGGTTGAAGCACTTGATCGCATCACCAACAGTGAAGCCATCATTACTTCAGACGTAGGTCAGCATCAAATGTTTGGTGCAAACTATTATACATACAAACGTCCACGTCAATGGATCAACTCAGGCGGTTTAGGCACTATGGGGGTGGGCTTGCCTTATGCCATGGCAGCGAAACTCGCATTCCCGGATCAGCAAGTGGTGTGTATTACCGGTGAAGCATCGATTCAGATGTGTATCCAAGAATTATCGACATGTAAGCAATATGGCTTAAATGTAAAAATTCTCTGCTTGAATAACCGTGCTCTAGGTATGGTTAAACAGTGGCAGGATATGAACTACGAAGGCCGTCATTCAAGTTCTTATGTAGATTCATTGCCAGATTTTTCCAAATTGATGGAAGCATACGGTCACGTCGGTATTCAAATTGACCATGCAGATGAGCTTGAGTCTAAGCTTGCAGAAGCAATGGCAATCAATGATAAATGCGTATTCATCAATGTCATGGTTGATCGTTCAGAGCATGTGTATCCAATGCTGGTTGCTGGTCAGTCTATGAAAGATATGTGGTTAGGAAAAGGAGAGCGCACAAAATGAGACACATAATTTCTGTACTCGTTGAAAACGAAGCGGGTGCGCTTTCTCGCTTGGTGGGTTTATTTTCTCAACGTGGTTATAACATTGAGACTTTGAACGTGGCACCGACTGAAGATCCAACCATGTCGCGTTTGACCCTGACCACTTATGGTGATGATCATAAAATTGAACAAATCACCAAACAGCTCAACAAGCTGGTTGAGGTTGTAAAGGTTGTAGATTTGTCGGAAGGTGCGCATATTGAGCGTGAACTGATGTTGATTAAAGTGAAATCACTTGGATCAGCACGTGCAGAGATCAAACGTACGGCAGATATTTTTCGCGCTCAAGTTGTCGATGTAACACCGACCACCTATACCATTCAAATTGCCGGAACCACTGAAAAGCTAGATGGTTTTATTGATGCTCTAGCGGAAAATACCATTCTTGAAGTGGTACGCTCTGGTGTTTCAGGCATCGCACGCGGCGAAAAAGTTTTAACCGTCTAACAGATTTTAATTTTATTCACACATTCTGCTCATCTTGTAGGTGAGTTTCCAAGTCAATGAATACTAATAAAATCATAGACTTGGATAAAAGGAAACAAAAGCATTTAAGCGGAGACAGCAATGCAAATTTTTTACGATAAAGACTGTGACTTATCTATCATCCAAGGCAAAAAAGTAGCGATCATCGGTTACGGTTCACAAGGTCATGCACATGCGCTTAACCTTAAAGACTCTGGCGTTGACGTAACTGTAGGCTTACGTGCTAATTCTACTTCTTGGAAAAAAGCTGAGAATTCAGGTCTTAAAGTTGCTGAAGTTCCTGCTGCAGTTGCTCAAGCTGACGTAGTAATGATCTTGACTCCAGACGAATTCCAATCTTCACTTTACCGTGACGTGATTGAGCCAAACATCAAGCAAGGCGCAACTTTAGCGTTTGCGCATGGTTTCTCTATTCTTTATAACCAGGTTGTACCACGTGCTGACTTAGACGTAATCATGGTTGCGCCTAAAGCACCAGGTCATACAGTACGTTCTGAATACCAACGTGGTTCAGGTGTGCCGGACTTAATCGCGATTCACCAAGATGCGTCTGGTAATGCACGTAACGTTGCGCTTTCTTACGCTTCAGGCGTAGGTGGTGGTCGTACAGGTATCATCGAAACTTCATTCCGTGAAGAAACTGAAACTGACCTTTTTGGTGAGCAAGCAGTACTTTGTGGTGGTGCGGTTGAATTGGTTAAAATGGGCTTCGAAACTTTGGTTGAAGCAGGTTATGCACCTGAAATGGCTTACTTTGAATGTCTGCACGAACTTAAATTGATCGTTGACTTGATGTTCGAAGGCGGTATCGCTGACATGAACTACTCTGTATCGAATAACGCTGAATACGGCGAATATGTAACCGGTACTGAAGTAATCAATGAACAGTCTCGTGAAGCGATGCGTAATGCCCTTAAACGTATCCAGTCTGGTGAATATGCGAAAATGTTCATCCAAGAAGGTGCGTTGAACTACCCATCTATGACTGCACGTCGCCGTCAAAATGCTGCACATGGTATCGAAGTAACAGGTAACAAACTTCGTTCTATGATGCCTTGGATTCAAGCGAACAAAATCGTAGACAAAGAAAAGAACTAAGTTCCAATTTCTAAGTCAAAAAGCCTTTGTTTTATAACAGAGGCTTTTTTTATACAAAGTTGTGCTTTTCCTCCTTGCGCTTCATTCAAAGCAGTGCTTTGAATTCGCTCATACCTTGAATTCAAGCAAAAAAATCCTAGACAAAGAGAAAAACTAAATTTTCTTTTTGCTTTTAGGATACAAAAAGGCCGCTCAATTGAGCGGTTTTTTTGTGATACAGTACTCATAATTTTCCGCATTAATGAGTGTGCTGAACAATGAAAACTAAATTATTGATTTGTATTGCTGCGTTGGCTTTTTCTAACTTAAGTACTGCTGAAACAGTTTTACACACTCCAGAATACAAACCACTCAATAATGTTCGTGTTTCCATGCAACGCATGTTGCGTTCGAGTGATGGAAGATATTTCCTCAGCTTATATGCAGGTATTTGGAATCCACATGCCACGCTATATGATCTTGTTGAAGAGCAGACAATCAATTTAAAAGGATTGCAAAAAGGGGATCAGCTGAATTTAAAATCTGTTGATGCTGATTCTGGAAATATAACAAATAAGACTTATCAATTATCAGGGATACTTAATGCCAATAGTGGTGATCTTAAGGCGATGTTTACTGAAGGTGATGGTACTTTAGGAAAATCTATTCAGTTTGAGCCTGCGATAAAAGTTTCTGATAAACCAAATTTCATTTTTAAATTTTATGGTCTAGAAGATATTAACCAGCCCTATGGTTCGTTACTCAAACGCTTAGATATAGTGAATAAAAATAATAATAATGTTGTACAAACTCTGACAGGATTTACCGCATTTCCGAAAAGTATCGGTTATATGGATGTTAATTTCGATGGATATTATGACATTGTGTTGTCAGATATTTCAGAGGAACACACTATTCAAGATAAGCGTTATATTTACTGGATGTATAATCCTAAAACTCAACAGTTTCAACGCTCACCACAACTTGAAAAGATCGTGGGATTTCCAAAATTACATGGAGAAAAACAACAAATTGATTTTGGAGATGGTCAGTTATATCAAGTGAAAAATGGCTTGTTGAATCGGATGGAGTAAATATTAAATGTTAATAAAATTATTATGGTATAGGTGCGATTGAATCAAACTATAGGTTTGATATTTTAAGATTAAATTTTTTATGTATAAAAAATAAATACAACTCAAAAATATTCAATTTCACATAAATTGTTTTTTGGTTTTTACATATTTAATATGAGTTTTATTTAATATACACTTTTTAAGTAGAGACTTAAAACTTAAAACTTAAAATTAAATTACTATTTGTTTTATATTTTTTTTAATTAATTTACTAATTGAGATCGCAGAATGATTTATAAAAAATCATTCTCAAAATATTACATACTGAATTAAAGTAAGTACATTTACTTACGGTGAAGAAAATCTTTGAATTAAATAAACACAATAAAATAAATAACAGTTATGCCAATATTTTTATTATAAGAAAGCCATATAAATTTGTTTTTTAATATTTATTTTATTTTTTCAAATGTTTAGCAGGTATTGGATTTAATATTTATATTCTAGCTATGATTTTTTATTAGTGTTTCATTGTTTGAAAGAGAACGTAAAATTGAAAAATAAATCACATATTTGTTAAAAAATAAGAAATAAATTAAAATCTTTTGTAAATTACGTAAATTTATTTTATTTTTATGTAAAGTTGTAATAAATTAAAAAATATATATAAATTAATTATTTAATTATTTAATTTTTTATTAATTAATATTAAGAAATATTTGGTTGCTTATTGAAATGATTAGAAATAAGTTTAAATTGTATCTTATTGTTTAATTGGTTAAATGCTAAAAAAAATAACATTATAGCGGCGAATATGTATAAAAAATTAAAATATAAAACAATATTGTGAATAATAACGTTTATAAATTTTTTATATTAAAAGTAATAAGATGAGTTAACGATTACGAAATCTTACTGATAATAAGAAGAGTTACAAACGTAATTGTTGATGTTAAATATATATACATTCTTATTACATTCTTTTAAAAAAAAAGAAATGGAGAAAGTTATGAATAAAACAATACAAGTAGCATTAGCAGCATTAGCAGCATTAGCAGCATTAGCCTTTGGTGTGTGTGCAACAAGCGTGTATGCAGGAGATGAAGATCGTGGAGGTGGACCACATAAACCAGGAAAATCTGGTTGTGGTCATGATTGTAAAGGAAAAATTGATATTGTATTAGAAGTGCCAAAACATTGTGATCTTGATATTGAAGATTCAACTTTAGTACTTACAGAACAAAATCGTTATACTGATTCCACAACTTTTGGTGTGCGTACAAATGCTGATTATAGTTTAGCTATTACCCCGCCTGGAACATTGGCGAATGGTACCCGAACTGTACCGGTAGATGTAGTAACTAGCCGAGGCAGAGCTGAATATACCAGCGGTTCTACAGTAAGTTGGGATGGACGAGAGCATACTTATGGTGTGAGAGCTCAAGCTCGCAACATCGGTATCGGGACATATGCTGGTACTTATCGCGGAACTTATGGTGTAGAAATTAAATTCTAGATTATAAGTATTCTCTATTTTAAAAAATGTCATATAGGAGATGCATTTCAGTATCTCCTATTTTTAACCTTTAAAGCAAAAAAAATAATTTTTATATTTGGGGTAAATAACGATGAAAAAAATAATAGGTTTTTTCGGATTACTTTTGTTGAGTCTTTCTGTGTCAGCAGGAATAAAATTTAACCCTATACAATTATATATCCAGGATTCTATTCGGCAAAGAAGTACGACTGTAAGTATCGAAAGCACAGGATTAAAAAAATCAAGAATATTTGAAATTTCAGCATTAAAATGGAAGCAAAATCAGAAAGGTGAAGATATTTTAGAGGAAGATAAAACACTTTTATTTAATCCTAAAACTTTCGAATTGAAACCTGAAAGTAAACAGATTGTACGTGTGGGTTTTAGTCAGCCCTTATCAAATATAGATCAAGAACAAACCTGGCGTATCATTTTTAAAGAAGTGACACCCATTGAAGAAGATAGCTCTTCAATTAATTTTTTATTTAATTTTTCCTTACCATTATTTGCTGGAAAACAAGCTAATCCAAAACTAAATCTAAAGTTAGAAAAACATGAGAATCAAGCTTATTTAAATATTGATAATTTAGCCAAATCACATATAAAAATTGTTGAAATACTTGTAACAGATAATAAAAATAAAGAAATTTTGAAAAAAAAATTAGCTCAGTATGTTTTGGGGGGGAATAGAATCAAGCTTGAGCTTGGAGAAATTACAAATAATAATGAGTTAAAAATTAAAATTAAAACAGATAAGGATGAGAAGTATTTGGAATACTCTGTAAAAGGATAGTGCTATGAAGGCCACTAAAATTCTTACAATGATAGTTTGTAGTATGGGTTTTACATATGTAAATGCGGATATTAATCAGAAGGTAAATCAACAACAAGAAATGGATATGGTCATTGTAAATATTTGGATCAATGGCCTTGATTATAAAACAGAAGCAGTAACTTTTTCGAGAGATGCGAAAAAATTTATTGAATGTCAGGCATTAAAAAATGTAGGGGTACGGATTGAGAAGTTGAGTAGAGACGCAATTAAAAAAGATTTTTGTTTATTGAGTTTGTCTGAAGTGAAAGTTGAAGATGATCAGGCTTTACA
The DNA here is from genome assembly GCF_049895885.1 of Acinetobacter sp. TSRC1-2. NCBI lineage: Bacteria > Pseudomonadati > Pseudomonadota > Gammaproteobacteria > Moraxellales > Moraxellaceae > Acinetobacter > Acinetobacter sp. TSRC1-2. The sequence goes on along the minus strand of NZ_JAFCTF010000001.1, from coordinate 505,065 downwards.
AGCAATAAAACTACATTTTCCACCAGATTATTTTGAAGATACTCAATATGATTTAGATTCCACTACACCTCCAGAAAAGGCAAGTTTTGGTGGTTTTTTGAATTATAGTCTTTTTTATAGTAAAGATGATTATGAGCAGGATTTTAATACTTTTTCTGAATTAGGAATATTTAAAGATTATTGGTTATTAAAAAACTCTTTTTTATACAGAAATAATCCTAATGAAATAGAAAAAAAATTGCTTCGAGTAAACAGTACCTTTGATATTGAATTTCCTGAAAAATTTTTAATATTAACTTTAGGAGACACAACCAGCAATTACAATAGCCTAAATAATTCATTCCGGTTTGGAGGGGTTAGTATTGGGACAAATTATACAGATCGTCCAGATTTTATTTATTGGAATGCACCTACTTTAAGTGGGAGTGCTACTCTACCTTCTACAGTTGATTTATATCTGAATGGCGTTCAATTATATAAAAACTCTGTAACTCCTGGTAATTATTCATTGCCTACGGGTGCGCTTATTAACCAAGCAGGGAATGCTCAAATTGTTGTGGAAGATATCTTGGGAAATAGAACTGTTCAGAGTTTTCCTATTTATATCAATAATCAATTACTAAAACCTAAATTAAATGAATATAATTTTTCTTTAGGAAAATTAAGATATAACTATGATGAGGTTGATGATGATTACCGAGATTTTTTCTCAAAGTTCTATTTTAGACGCGGAATAACTTCATCCACCACTCTGGGAACAGATATTTTATATAGTGAAGAGGCAAGCAATGTCAGTTTATTATGGACTCAAGCACTAAGTAAATATGTACTTTTAGATACTTCTCTTGCAGGAAGTGATGCTGAAAATGAGCAAGGCTATGGAGCTTCTATATCTCTTAGTCGAGATTTTTTAAATTGGTCATTTGGGATTAATAGTCGTTTTTTTTCTCAAGAATATAAATATATTGCTGATGAAGAATTTAATTCTAATATTAAAACATCCAATCTCATCTATTTTAATTTTTATAATATGAAATATATAGAGGGACTTAATATAAGTTATATTGATCAGACAAATTATTCTTCTAATAATATTAACTATTTAGACCGAAAAATTTTTGATATGAGGGTAAGGAAAATTTTAACTAAAAATCTATATTCAACTATCGGTTTTTCCAGAGATTTTGGTGATGAAGAAGACTATGGGTTTAATGTTGCCTTTACTTATAATTGGGCGGAAAAAGGACAAATTAATTTAACCCATGATACTGAAAATGATGAAACCCGACTAAATTTTAGTAAAACCTCTATTACACAAAATGGATTTGATTATGTAGTTGGTGTGAACAGAATAGAAGATGAAATAAATTACAATGCTTATGGTTTATGGAAAACTGACATAGGTAATTTGCGAGTTTCTCATGATGAGTATGAAAATAATCGTGTTTCACAGGCAATGTTTGAGGGTTCGGTAGTTTGGTTGGGTAATAAAGCTGCATTAACTAAATATGCAGATAATGCTTTTGCCCTTGTTAAAGTGAATAATCATCCAGATTTGGATATTTATAGGTCCTCCTCTTTGGTCGGTAGTACCAATGATAAAGGCTATATGTTTGTACATAATATTATTCCTTATATAAATTATGATATTTCTTTTGATCATAATCAGTTAGCTATGGAAGAAACTTTTCCATATTCTTCTAAAAAGTTAGTTGGACTGGATCAACGTGGTTATAAAATTGATTTTCCAATTAATAAGACAAAACGTATTGCTATCAATGTTAAAGATATCAATGGAAATAACTTATTAGCAGGATCAGAGGTTCTGATAGAGGGTGTTTCAAATGAGCCATATTTTGTTGATAGTGACGGAGTGGTTTATCTATATTTATTTAAACCTGGTCATTATAAACTTCAGATAAAAACCCAGAATAACGGACAGTGTCAGGCCCAGATTGTCGTGAATGAAGGTCAATTCCAAAATTCCGCAAATCAGGTTTTGCAGGCCGTATGTAAAGAGGTGATAAAATGAAAAAAATAATTTTAATATGGATTGGTACATTGATCAGTAGTGGAGTCGCTGCTCAGCAATGTTCAATTGATGGATTTACGAGTGCTGAGATGCGTTTAACAAGTTATCAGCGTAGTCAGTCTGCTACTTCTTTTAATATTTCATGTGATAGTGGCTATTCAATTTTATTTAATAGTCAAAATTTAATAACGCCAAACGGAGTAAGCTTTGTTTCAAATGGTCCTTATAAATTACGTACAAGGTTGAATTTGACCGGCACGAATGAAAATTTATGGGGGGTGCAGCTTAATCAAGGTGCAGGACAAAGACAAAAATATATTATATCTGTAAGACTTGAAGATAATCCTTTAAATGGGGTTCCTGCAGGAACTTATCGAGATAGAATTTCAGTTGAAATTTCATTTTAATATGAATTTGTTTTTAAGCGGACTTCTTAAGTGTCTAATAGTATTTAATAATATATCCTTTAAAATTTAAGAGGTTCGGATGATTCGAGTTATATGACGAATGGTGTCTATCGGTTAAAAACTCGAATGAGTATTTCTGGGTTTGTTAGAAATCAGAGGAATGTTCTTCTTTCTCAATCAGGAAGTTTAAAAAATAGTAAATATGTTATTGCGGTAGGATTAGAAGAGCAGATTTCTATACATATTCCCGCTGATCTATATAGCGATGTATTGTTTTAAGTAAGACCTTACCTGTGATTAAAGATAGAACTAAAAACAACCATTGAAAATAGGATAGTTGAGAAACGTAAGGTTTGTTTTTCTTGGTTTTAGAGTTATACCATATTTCAATAAACGGTCATCTAAAAATCATCAAACTGAAAGAAACAGCATTTAAGCTAAGTTTAAAATAATGACATAGGTGTTGTATGACAAATTTGTATGCGACTAGTCTGCTAAAACAACAAGATTTTCCAGAAAGTTTTCAATTTTATTTTAAGCAAAAAAAATCACAGCTTATATGTAATGACATCCAGGTTTTAAATGATCTGGTTCGTCCACGTCTAAAAATAGCGGTTGTCACTGAAACTTGGCCTCCAGAAATTAACGGGGTGGCCCTATCTTTATTACAATTATGTAAAGGTTTGCAAAAACAAGGTCATAAAATTTTACTGATTCGACCAGAGCAACAGGAGACCTGTCACGACTTTATTCCCAGTAAAGAGTGTCTGGTCAAAGCACAATCTATTCCTAAGTATCCTCATCTTCAATTTGGTTGGCCACAATTTTTAAAAGTATCACATGCACTGGATGGATTTGTACCGGACGTTGTGCATATTGTTACCGAAGGGCCTTTGGGTCTGAGTGTTTTGCAGGCTGCAAAAACCAAAGGAATTCCTGTTTCAAGTGGCTTTCATTCACCTTTTCAAGAATTTAGTCGCTTCTTCGATTTGGCTTTTTTAGTTAAGCCTATCCAGCACTATTTACGTTGGTTTCATAACAATACACAACTGACATGTATTCCCAGTAAAGATACAGAATATATTTTAAGAAAGTTTGGTGTCCGTTGTCCTTTGGCGATTGTTGGACGTGGTGTGGATGTTGCATGTTTTTCTCCAGACCATAGCTCAGATGCTTTGCGTCAACAGTGGAAGGTTACTTCAGAAACCAAAGTGATGCTGTATGTAGGACGGCTATCTCCTGAGAAGGAGGTCAATGTAGTGGTGAATGCCTATATAGCGATGAAGCGAACGTCTCAACAGAATATAAAACTTGTGATTGTAGGGGATGGACCAGATCGAAGTCGTCTAGAAATGCTCTGTCAAGGTCATGACGTTATTTTTATGGGAAATTTAACGGGTTTAAATTTAGCGCAAGCCTATGCAAGTGCCAATGTTTTTGTATTCGCTAGCCAAGTTGAAACCTTTGGTAATGTGGTACTTGAGGCCATGGCGAGTGGTTTGCCAGTGATTGCTTATGATTATGCCAGTGCGCACTTGCATGTGAAAAATGGTGAAACTGGTTGGTTAAGTCCTTTATGGCAGATGGATAAACTGATTCAGTCAATTTATCAATTACCGAGTAATCACCAGCTGAAACTCATGGGAATGAAAGCTCGCGAAACAGTGTTAAACGTAGGATGGCAACATCCGGTACGGCAGTTTGAGCAGGCACTGTATGGCGTTGCCAAAGAGATACAAATGACATCCTGAATTTAAAGCAGAAGCTTAAAGGAGAATCATCATGAAATTAAAAAAAGCAATAATAACGATGTTGGATCTCGACTTAAAAGGATGTATGTATCTGAATCATTTTTCACATTCACATACGGTTGCCCATTTTTTTAAGATCATTAGTCGACTTGGCAATGGTTTTTTTTGGTGCCTGATGTTGGCCAGTCTTTGGGTATTGGAAGATACATTCTATATTGAGCAGTTGCTATATATCCTGATAAGTGGATGTATAGGAACTGCAATTTACAAAATCTTAAAACAAAAAACCACACGGCCCCGACCTTATCAAGTGCATCAAGTGGTTCTATTGCAAGAGCAACCGCTAGATCACTTTAGTTTCCCTTCTGGACATACCTTGCATGCTGTCATGGCGAGTATAGTGCTGGGTTATATTCAGCCGATGTTATTGGTTTTAATGTTGCCTTTTACGTTTCTGGTGGCAATATCCCGTATGGTTTTAGGACTGCATTATCCAAGTGATGTGATTGTGGGTGCGCTGATTGGGGTGTTGGTCGCAACTGGCATTATTTTTACCGCACCATTATTAAATATCGTGTTATAAAAATGTCTTTTAAGAATCGAAAAACTATTTCTCAATTTTAGGAATTTGCTAAAGTAGAACATCATTTAACGCTTAGGAATACCCATGGGTTTACGTTGGACTGACACCATTGATCTTGCCATTGAACTTTCTGAAGCACATCCCGAGGTCGATCCACAATGGATTCGCTTTACAGACTTGCATGCATGGGTTTGTGCCTTGCCAGACTTTAAGGATGACCCGGAAAAGTCGACTGAAGGTTTGTTGGAAGGGATTCAAATGGCGTGGATTGATGAAGTTCGTTAATCAGTAAATTGAAAAAAGCAACTTTTTACATATCAAAAGCTGATACTTGCTGATTATCTCGTTATAATGCGGCAAAATTTTCTCGTCAAATTGACATAAGGAGCCAATCATGGCTATTGAACGTACTTTATCTATCGTTAAACCAGATGCTGTTGGCAAAAACAACGTTGGTGATATCTTTGCTCGTTTCGAAAAAGCTGGTCTTAAAATCGTTGCGACTAAAATGAAACACCTTACTCAAGCTGAAGCTGAAGGCTTTTACGCTGAGCATAAAGAACGTGGTTTCTTCGGTGACCTAGTTGCGTTCATGACTTCTGGTCCGGTTGTAGTATCTGTTCTTGAAGGCGAAAACGCTGTTCTTGCTCACCGCGACATCTTGGGCGCAACTAACCCTAAAGAAGCTGCTCCTGGTACTATCCGTGCAGATTTCGCTGTAAGCATCGACGAAAATGCTGCTCACGGTTCTGACTCAGTTGCATCTGCTGATCGTGAAGTTAACTACTTCTTCGCTCAAACTGAGATCTGCCCACGTACTCGTTAATTCGAAGTATTCAAGCCAGATAAGTGTTATTATACTTATCTGGTTTTTTTATTCTCTGAATAACACTTTGCTCGATTATTGAGCTTCTCCTTTCATCTTTAGACATGGTTTAGGTAATTACACATGAGTACTGAAGTCGTCGCTGTCTCTGCAATTTCAGCTGAACAGCAACCATCTCTATCCACTCCGACACAGCAAAATGCTGTGGAAAAAGTGAACTTACTCGGCATGTCACGTCCGCAACTGGAAAAATTCTTCGAAGATATGGGTGAGAAGAAGTTCCGTGCTGGACAGGTGATGAAATGGATTCACCAATTTTTCGTGACTGATTTTGCCGAGATGACCAATATTTCTGGCAAACTGCGTGAAAAGTTGGAAAAGATTTGTGTGATTGAAGCACCTGAAGTGGTGCATAAAAATTATTCGAAAGACGGTACTCGTAAGTGGGTATTCCGTGTCGGTGAAGGCGAAGGTTCGCTAGTTGAAACTGTACTGATTCCTGCTGAACATCGCAGTGGTTTACGCCGTACTTTGTGTATTTCTTCACAAGTGGGCTGTGCGCTGGATTGTTCATTCTGCTCAACCGGTAAACAAGGCTTCCAACGCGATTTAACCCCAGCTGAAATTATTGGTCAGTTGTGGATGGCGAACTATTCTTATATGGAAGATGTGCCTGTATTAGAACGTGAGCGTTCAGTGACCAATGTGGTGATGATGGGTATGGGCGAACCCTTGTTGAACTACGATGCTGTTCTTAGTTCAATGCGCATCATGCTGGATGATTTTGCTTATGGTATGTCTAAACGCCGTGTGACTTTATCGACCTCAGGTGTGGTACCTAAGATTGACCAATTGACGAAAGATATTGATGTCGCACTCGCCATTTCTTTACATGCGCCAAATGATGAACTACGCAACGAATTGGTTCCAATTAATAAAAAATATCCGTTGCAGCAATTGATTGCCGCATGTCAGCGTTATATTGGCAAAGATGGCAATGAAAGTTCGCGTAAACATGTCACCATTGAATATGTAATGCTGGATGGAGTGAATGATCATCCTGAACATGCACAACAAATGATTAAGTTACTCAAAAATTTACCAAGTAAAATTAATTTAATTCCGTTTAACCCGTTCCCGCATGCACCATACGGTCGCTCAAGCCGTAACCGCATTATTTCTTTCCAAAAAACTTTGTCTGATGCCGGTTTTGTGTGTACGATTCGTCAGACGCGTGGTGATGATATCGATGCAGCGTGTGGACAGTTAGTGGGTCAAGTGGCCGACCGTACACGTCGTGCGGAACAGTGGAAAAAGAAAATTGCGCAGTCGAATGAGATTATGCGCTCTCAAGGATAATAAAAGGGGACGCCAATTGAGAAAGCCCACATATAAATTAGCTTTTATTACAACAATTTGTATGTCTGCTATTTTTATCACTGCTTGTCAATCACCGACGACAATGGTGAAGAAAGATCCAGAAAAAGCAGTTAAAGTTCGTACTCAATTGGCTGCCGAATATATTAAATCGGGTGATCTGGATTCTGCAAAGCGTACTTTAGACCAGGCGCTTGAAATGAATTCACGAGATTCCGCTGCGAATATGATGATGGGGATTTTACTGCAACAAGAAGGCAGTAAAGTCAGTATGGATAAAGCAGATGCATATTTTAAACGTGCCATTTCTGCTGATTTCAAAAATGCCCAAGCGCGTAACAACTACGGTACTTATTTGTATCAAATTGAGCGTTATAATGACGCGATTGAGCAGCTCAATGTAGCTGGGACGACGTTGGGGTATGATCAACGCTATAAAGCACTGGAAAATGTAGGGCGAATTTATTTAAAACTAGGTGATATGTCGAATGCTGAAAAATCATTCAAACAAGCCCTACAAGTAAATCGTGATTCCTATATTTCAATGTTAGAGTTGTCCGAAATTTTTTATTTGAAACAGCAGACCGCTGCTGCGACACAGTTGTATGAACAGTTTGTGCGTGGTGTAGGTCAAAAGAATCAAGGTGCGCGTGCGCTCTGGATTGGTATCCGGAATGCACGGGCAAATAGTGACACAATGGGAATGCAGGTGCTTGTTAATCAATTGCGTGCGCTTTTCCCGGAGAGTCCAGAATACCAACGTTATCTGCAATTACAGTACAGTACTGAGGCCGTATGGAAGTAAATCCTAATTCACAGCAATCAAATGGTTCAAGTGTAGTACCCAATGCATTAGGAAATGTTCAGCGTCCAGGTGAGTACTTACGTCAAATTCGAATTGCACAAAAGCGTGAATTAAATGACGCTGCCAAAGATTTGAACATGCAATTCAAAACTTTGACAGCTTTAGAACAAGATGATTATAAAGCTTTGCCGGAAGCGACCTTTATTAAAGGTTACTACCGTATTTATGCGAAATATTTAAAGGTCGATGCAACGGCAATCATCCAGCGTTTTGATGAAATCTATCAAAATGATACAGGATTGTTACCAAATCATGCCTTAAGCAATTCACCGATTAAAATCATGGGCAAACTGCCAGGTTCGAATCGTGATCGTAATAAGAAGTGGTTAAAACGTATCATCATTGCTTTAGTGGTACTGTTTGCTATCGCTGTTGCTGTGATGGCTGTGCAAAACTTGTCGTCAAATAAAGATGATAGCCAAGAAATTGCCCCAGCAAAATCTGATGTGGAAGTGTTAAATTTAGATAATTCAACGGCTGTATCAGGTGATCAGTTAGAGCTTGAATTTAGCCGTCCAACCTCTGTTCATATTGTAGACTCAACCGGTAAAGTTCTGGCAACAGGTCGTCAGACATCAACAGTGAAATTAAATGGTGAAACACCGTTCCAAATTCGCCTTGATGATGCATCAGCTGTAACCTTAACCTTGAATAATGAAAAGATTGCGTTGTCACCTTATACAGTGAATGGCAAGGCAGACTTCCGTTTGTCACGTTAATGGGTAAAGAGAAGAGCGATATTAATGATTGAAAATCCGATTAAGCGCCGTCCCACTCGCAAAATTCGTGTTGGTTCCGTCTATGTAGGTGGTGATGCACCGATTAGTATCCAGAGTATGACCAATACCGAAACCTGTGATGTGGCGGCAACTGTTGCACAAATTCAGCGCTGTGCTGATGTCGGTGCGGACATTATGCGTGTTTCTGTACCCTCAATGGAAGCAGCAGTAGCATTCGGTGAAATCCGTAAGCAAGTCAAAGTACCCTTGGTTGCCGATATTCATTTTGACTATAAAATTGCTTTGGCTGTAGCCGATGCCGGCGCAGATTGCTTGCGGATCAATCCAGGTAATATTGGTTCTGAAGCAAAAATTCGTGAAGTGGTTGCTGCAGCACGTCACAATGATATTTCTATGCGGATTGGCGTGAATGCAGGTTCGCTGGAAAAAGATATTCAGAAGAAATATGGCGAGCCGACCGGTCAGGCGTTACTTGAATCTGCGATGCGTCATATCGATATTTTAGACCGTTTGGATTTCCAGGAATTCAAAATTTCGGTGAAAGCATCAAATGTGTTTTTGACCATGGATGCCTACCGTTTATTGTCAGCGCAAATTGATAATCCACTGCATTTAGGTGTGACTGAAGCCGGTATTTACCGTACTGGTTCGGTAAAATCAGCGATTGCCTTAGGTGGTCTGTTAATGGAAGGTATTGGCGATACCATGCGTATTTCCTTGGCGGCTGAACCTGAAGAAGAAGTGAAAATTGGTTTTGACATCTTAAAATCATTGGGGCTTCGTTCTAACGGGATTAACTTCATTGCCTGCCCAAGCTGTTCGCGCCAAGAATTCAACGTGATTAAAGTGATGCAATCACTCGAAGAGCGTTTGGAAGATATTCGTACCCCCATGGATGTATCCGTGATTGGGTGTAAAGTGAACGGTCCGGGCGAAGCCAAAGAAGCCGATATTGGCGTTGTAGGTGCAAGTCCGCGTTCACTGGTGTATCGTAATGGCGAGAAAAGCCATTTAATCGATACCAATCAACTGGTTGATGAAATCGAAACGATGGTTCGTCAACGTGTTCAAGAGCTTGAAGAAGCTAAATCTAAAGAAATTATTCGCACAAGTTTTTGAGTAGGTCATGAGTTCAATTGTTGCAATCAAAGGTTTTAATGACATTCTTCCAACGCAAACTGCTGCGTGGAGACGTCTTGAGCAACATTTAGCATCGTTAATGGATGCTTATGGTTACCAGCAAATCCGTTTGCCGATTGTTGAACAGACCAATCTGTTTAAACGTTCAATTGGTGATGCGACGGATATTGTTGAAAAAGAAATGTACACATTCTTGGACAAAGGTAATCCACCTGAGTCTTTGACTTTACGTCCTGAAGGGACTGCGGGCTGTGTACGTGCCATGCTTGAGCATAATCTGCTTCGCGGTGCGACCCCTCGTGTCTGGTATGTCGGACCGATGTTCCGTTATGAAAAACCACAAAAAGGCCGTTATCGTCAGTTTCATCAGTTTGGCGTAGAAACATTTGGTGTGGCTACACCAGATATGGAAGCAGAATTGATTTTAATGACTGCACGTTTGTGGAAACGCATGGGTGTGGCCGACAAGGTTCAGCTTGAACTGAATACTCTAGGTGAGTCTGATGAGCGTGCTGCATATCGTGCTGCATTAGTAGATTTCTTGGAATCACACAAAAGCGATTTAGATGAAGATTCTCAGCGTCGTTTAGAAACCAACCCACTACGTATCCTCGATTCTAAAGATGCGCGCACGCAACAAATTCTTGAGAATGCACCAAAACTTCACGACTTTATGGGTGAAGAAACTTTGGCTCACTTTGCTCAATTGCAACAGTATTTAACTGATGCAGGAGTGGAATTTGTAATTAACCAGAAACTGGTTCGTGGTCTCGATTACTACAACAAAACTGTCTTTGAATGGACAACGATACATTTGGGTTCTCAAGGAACTGTATGTGCCGGTGGTCGTTATGATGGTCTTGTAGGTCAATTGAAAGGTAAGGCTGATCAGTCAGTACCTGCTGTTGGTTTTGCAATGGGTATGGAGCGTCTATTACTTTTACTTGAACAAGTTGAAGACAATACACCTGTACGCGATTGTGAAGTATTCTTGTTGTCGGATCCTGCCTCACAAGGTAAAGCCTTGGTGCTGGCAGAACAAATCCGTGACCAGCTGGAAGCGGCAAATAGCAATATTCGCCTGAAAGTGGGTTCACAAGGTTCGATGAAATCTCAGATGAAAAAAGCTGATCAATCAGGCGCTATTTTTGCCGTGATTGCCGGTGAACGTGAGTGGGAAGCGCAGCAATTAACTGTGAAAGAATTGGCGACTGCTGAGCAAACTGATGTTGCTGTGGCGAATATTGTGCCATTCTTCATTGAAAAATTTTCTTCAAAATAAGCTTAAAAAACATAAGGAAAAGGTAATCACATGAACGCATTGAGTGATGAAGAACAACTTGATAGCTTGAAATCTTTCACTAAGAAATATGGTTCTGCCATGATTAGTGGGATTTTAATTGCGTTGATTGCCTTTTTCGGATGGGAATATTGGCAGAAGAAAAACCTGGCTGAATCTCAGATGGAAACAGCCAAGGTTCAACAGTTGATGGATGATGCTAAAAATGCGCAAGGCAATGACAATGCATTTAATGCGTTATCTGCAACTGCAGACAAAATTGTAAAAGAAGCTCCCGATTCTGCTCAAGCTATTCAAACGCAATTGCTGATGGCTAAACTGGCTTATGACAAAGCAGATTATGCGCATGCAGAAAGAGCATTAAAAAAAGTTGAAAATTCCAAGCTGGATGATGCGGGCTTGGTTCAGCTGGTTAAACTCCGCTTGGCTTATGCTCAGCTTGCGCAAAAAAAATATGATGATGCATTAAAAACATTAGCTGCAGTGACCGATCCAGCTTTTAAAGCGACCGCTGATGAAGCGCTTGGTGATGTGTATGTTGCTAAAAATGATATAGAAAATGCTAAAAAATCGTACAAGAGTGCATGGGATGCACTGGTTGAACGTCAGCAAGAACGTCAAATTTTACAAATTAAACTCGAAAGTGTCGGCGTTTTAGTTGATGATCCTGATGTGGAACGACCAATTTTAGAAACACAAGTGGATGAGTCATGATGGATAGAAAATACAAGATACCGTTTGCGCTGACAATTTTAACATTTGCACTTGTTGGCTGTTCAACGAATAAAATTAAAGTAGAAGAGGTTAAGCCGAATCCATTACCTAAATTGGCCCAAGCCAAAAGTCTTGTTCCGGTATTTTCTCAAAGTGTTTCATCAACCTCGAAAGCGGATCCATTACGTCTGCGTTTAGATGTGGATAACGGTGTAATCTTTGCCTTAGATCCAAAAGGTGAAGTGGCAGCTTATCAAGGTAAGCAGCGCATCTGGGAGAAAAAAGTTTCTAAACAGGGCTTAAGCTCGGGTGTAGAAGCCGCTGAAGGTACTGTTATTGTGGGTAATAATAAAGGTCAACTGTTCGCTTTAGATCAAGCGACAGGCGAGCAAAAGTGGACTGTCCAGTTGTCGGGTGCCATTTTATCTGCTTCATTGATTCAATCCGGTCGTGTGATTACTGTCAGTAATGACGGCACTGTTTATGCGCATGATCTTGCCACCGGTCAGCAAGTTTGGACATATAACCTTCCTAATGTACAATTTAGCTTGCGTGGAATGGCATCACCGGTCGCACTCGATCCGCGTACGGTATTGATTGCTTCATCAAATGCTTATGTTTATGCCCTGGATATCATCAGTGGTGTACCGCGTATGCAGCGCCGTGTTGCAGTAAGCGAGGGCCGTTCAGATATTCAACGCCTCAATGATATTGATGGCGATCCAGTTGTTGCAGGTCAGTTTCTTGTAACAACCAGTTTCCAAGGACAAGTCACTGTTACAGATTTAGCTTCACAACAAGTGGTGTGGAGTGAAGATGCAAGCAGTATTCAACGTCCAGAAGTAATGAATAATACCGTTTTTGTTGCACAAGCAGATGGCAAAATTACTGCTTATGCACTCACAACAGGTGAGCAATTATGGCAAAACGATAGTTTGCTCAATCGTCAGCTCAGTAATCCTGTTGTCCTCGGACAAGACCTTGTGGTTGGTGATCTCGAGGGTGTATTACACCTAATCGATCCAACTTCTGGGCAACTCATTGGTCGATCAAAAACAAGTGGTGAAGTACGTTCACTACGCGAAATTGATGGACAACTATATGTCTCCACCAGAAAGGGCGCGTTAAGCGTTTGGCAGAACCGTTAATTTATGAAACCCGTAATTGCGCTAATTGGACGTCCGAACGTCGGTAAATCAACGTTATTTAACCAGATTACCAAGAGTCGTGATGCACTCGTTGCTGACTTTGCTGGTCTTACTCGTGACCGCAAATATGGCGATGCAGTATTCCAAAATAAATCCTTCATTGTAGTCGATACAGGCGGTATCGGTGAAAGTGAGGTAGGTATTGATTCATATATGGCTGAGCAATCAAAAACAGCCATCAATGAAGCCGATATTATTGTTTTTGTTGTTGATGCGCGTGCGGGATTACTAGCGTCAGATGAACAGATTGCACGTGAACTTCGTACCCTAGGGAAAAAAGTTTACTTGGTTGCAAACAAAGTTGACGGCGTACATGCCGAAGCTGCAGTAGTTGAGTTTTATCAACTGGGCTTTGGCGAACCCATGCATGTTGCAGCAAGCCACGGTCGTGGTGTGGCTCAAATGCTGGAAGATGTGCTTGCAGATGTTCCTGAGGATGAAGATCCTGAATTGCATGACCAGAACACCGGTCTACGCTTAGCTGTGATTGGTCGTCCTAACGTCGGTAAATCGACTTTGGTCAACCGTTTACTCGGTGAAGAGCGTGTTGTGGTTTATGACATGCCGGGTACTACGCGTGATTCTATTTATATCCCATATGAGCGGAATGAGCAGAAATACACCCTGATTGATACTGCGGGTGTACGTCGTAAAGGTAAAGTAGATGAAATGGTTGAGAAATTCTCAATCGTGAAAACTTTACAAGCCATTAAAGACGCTCATGTTGTAGTTGTGGTATTGGATGCGCGTGAAGGCGTGGTTGAACAAGATCTACATTTGATTGGCTATGCTTTAGAAGCAGGCCGGGCAATGGTGATTGCGATTAACAAATGGGATAACATGACGGAGTACGACCGCAAGCAATGTAAGCTTGATGTCGATCGTCGTTTTGACTTTATTCCATGGGCCAAAGTGCATTTGATTTCTGCATTGCATGGGACTGGTGTTGGTGAGCTATATCCGTCCATTCACCGTGCCTTTGATTCTTCACATTTGAAAGTTTCGCCTGCGAAATTAACCCAGATTCTGAATGATGCAACCGAAGCGCATCAACCGCCAATGATTAGCGGTAAACGTATTAAAATGCGTTATGCCCACATGGGTGGTCAGAATCCACCAACGATTATTGTGCATGGTAACAAGGTCGATAAAACACCTGCGGATTATCGTCGTTATTTGGAAAATGTATTCCGTCGCGTCTATAAACTTGAAGGCACACCGGTTCGTATTGACTTTAAAACGTCTGAAAATCCGTTTGAAGGCCGCAAGACACAAATGGACGAACGCGTGGCTGCACGTAAACGTCGTTATGTACAGAAGTTTAAAAAGGCTGAAAAGAAATTTAAGCGTTAATTAATTTTTGTCGATGCTGATAAAAAGCCCGAAGTTTACTTTGGGCTTTTTTCTTTTAAGATGTCATTATATTTTGGGATAAGGTGGTACACGTGACCAGAGCAATACGAATAGCGGTCGATAAAATTGAGCGTATTGTCCCTCTATCTGGAGAACTAGATCGCAAGACCAAAATTCAGCAGCAAAAACAGGCCATCTATCATTATCGAAATCAATTGCTTTCGCAACAATTACACGCCACCATTCAGCAAGAAGATTTTGCTACCAATGAGCATGGCAAACCGTATTTAATTAAATTCCCTCAGTTTTATTTTAATCATAGTCATAGCCAAAAAAATTATGCTTTAGCCACCAGCACCCATATGCCAGATTTAGGTGTGGATATTGAGGATTTAGATCGAAAAGTACGCTTTGAAGCTTTGGCAGTACACGCTTTTCACCCCAATGAATTGCAATACTGGAACGAACTGGAACAAGATCGTGATTATTGGTTTAAAGTCTGGACGACTAAGGAAGCGGTATTAAAAGCATCTGGCTTGGGTATACATCTAAATTTAAAGGAATTAGAGACTCGGGTGCATCCTGTTTATGATGGAGGATTATGCAGTCATCCTTTAATCGGAACATTTGCGTATCAAAATTTTAATTTAGGTCATGCCATGTTAACGGTTGCGTGGCGTTCAGAATCCTCCTGTAAAGGTTTTGCTTTTCCCGAAATTAAAATAATTTTTCCATCTTAAAGAATTTTTTAAATAAAATTGATGGAGCATTGAGTGTTTAAAAGAGCCTGTTAAGCAGGTTTTTTTTTATTTTGATTCCGCTTGCTTTCTTTTCGCTAACAGCATATGGCTCATCTGGTCAATAAATTGTTGGTTGAGTTTGGAAGGCGCCTTTTAATAGCCATCTTGGTTTGAAAAAACATCTCAATTCATTATTTAGCTTCACTTCCATTCTTGTTTTGATTATGACCTGTTGGGTTCGGATCTGCTTTATCAATCTTACCCGACCACATTCGAAAAATATTTGAAAAATCACTAAAAACTCTGCCTGAACATAAGCTTTTGTTATTTAAAAAATCTAAACAATAAGTTAAATATTTATAATTTGTTGAAAATCAATAAAAAATAAAATTATGTGATGGAGTTAATATTAAAATTTGTTTATTATTTGTTAGCTTTTTGTAGATTTATAAATCACTTAAAAAATAAACAAAATGTAAGAGTTGCTGCATCCTAAAAAAACTTTAGTGAAGAAGGTAGGAAAGATGAAAAAAACCGTATTGACACTTATGTGTATGTTTGCAGGACACGTTGCCAATGCAGAAATCATTAAAGTAAATGGTGAGGGTAAAGCACCTATTATCAAAAAAGATCCGAATGGCACACGTAACCAGGCCTTCAATAATGCGAAAACAGATGCCGTCATTGCAATGATCAAAAAAATAAATGGTCCACAGGCCATGGGTGAGGCACAACAGTATTTAGATGAAATTGTGAAGCAAGTTGATCCGACTTATGTCATCAATCGTGGAAGTTCAACTCAAGGCAATAAGGAATTAGTGACTCAAATTAGCTTGGAAATGGATGATCAAGAATTTCGTTCTATTCTGAATGATTTTGGTCTTTCTAAAAAGAACAGTCGTTCAAGCCCAATCATGATTGTTATGGACGAATATTTTGGTGTACCCAAAGATAATTCTAAACCTGTAAAAGAATTTACTTCTTATTTTTCCGATCGTAGCTATAGCTATGATGAAGATGCGAGCTACAAAGCTAGTGAAAGTGCCAAAGCAAGCGACAGCAGTTCTTATTCTTCTAAAGGGAAATCTGCAGCGGCATCAGGCTATGCCTATGGCAATTATTATGGGGCTGGTGCAGGCGTTTCTGCACGTTCAGCAAGTCACAACAACTCAGGTAAATCCGCATTTTCAAGCAGTTATAACGCCAGTGAATCGGCAAATTATAGTCAATCTGAACGCCAGAATGATATTCAGAGCTTTGTGAAATATGTGGAATATCAGACACCAAGTACTAAAGCTGAACATGACAATCAAACCTTAAATGCGATTGCAGCTGCAGCTTCCCGTTACGATTTACGCTTGCTGGACTCCGGTATTTTTCGTAGTACTTACCTCAAAGGTCGCAGCCTGACCATTCAACAGCTTTTAAGTGATACAGAGCTTGCAAAACTGGCAGTTGCGGCACGCAAGGAAAAAGCCGATTGGTTTATGGCGGGAAGTTCGTACATTTATGACCGTGGTCGTTCACAAGCAACAGGACAGTTTGTTTGCGATGGCGCAGTTAGTTTTAAAATTTATTCTGTAGATGACGGCACTTTAATGGGCGGTGAAACGCGCACTGAGTCATCGACCGGTGCGACTACAGATTCATGTCGAACCAATGTGGCAAAAAAACTGGGTGATTTAGCCATTAGCCAGGTGGGGCCACAAATTCTTGCCTACTCTAAAAATCGTTCAATGTATGGTAAAGAAATCACCATTTTTGTGAAAAGTGTTTCCGGCAATGTCTCTACACGTTTAGGTGATGATTTGTATGTGGCACTTGAAGAAATTGAAGGTGCAGAAAACATTGATGTGCGTACACAGGATGGCAGACTGGTCGAACTGACCATGACTTATAAGAGCAGTAAACCGATTACTGGGGAGTTGGCGAAAGCCCTACGTAAAGTCAATCCAACACTTTCAAGTGCAGAACGCTTACAGGCCGGTAATACGATTACTCTTTGTATTGGTGGTACACAATGCAAGTAAAAATCAAAGCCTTATGCTTGGCTATGCCTATGCTTTTTTCGGCATGGGCAAATGCAGATATTCAAATCTATCCATCTCAAGGTATTTTTGGGTTGGAGCAAGGTTGCCGTACAGATCTCAGCAAGTATGAAGCCAATGGTTCTTCAATTGACTGTGATTTTAGTCGTGCAATTGATAATCCTGCAACACGTAAACAAGCAGAGCAAATTTTTTTACAAAGTTTAAAGCAAAATTTTGGGACTCAAATTGTTGATACCATTTCGCAAAAAACTAAAAATCGTACCTATATTGCATCGCTAGAGGTTTTACGTGCGAGTCAATACATTGTAAAAAAGGATTCGACCGCAGAAATTTTCCTGCCTGTCACCTTAAGTTTAAAGCTGACCAATGTATTGTCGGGTGAAGTCATTTATAGCGACAGTGCAACCTTATCTCAACCGATTCAAGTGCTCACTACTGAAATTGAATCTGCTGCAACAAAAGCAGCAATTAAGCAAAAATTTCAAAGTACTTTACTGAGCCTGACGCAACAGGTTACTCAGGAATTAAAGTCGAAACTTAAAATCTCTGAAACCGAAACTCAAGTGATCGATCAATGGAAATCTTATCTGGTTCTAGATAAAGGTTTTAATCAAGGGATTGCTGCGCAGGATGAGCTGAGTTCGGCAGACGGTGATTTGATTCGTGTAGTTCATGCGGACAGTGATTATGCTGTGGCTTTGCCAGTGTTAATGTCAGGTAATAGTAAACGTTTTAGCAAAGTATCTACCAATACGCGTCAGGCCATGAATAAGCCAAAGGCTTTGGTGGTTGATGTACTGACTTATCAAGGTGAGTCGAAGGATCTAATCGAGCAAATCTTTTCTGATGCGGTGGGTGAACAAGCCTCGTTTACTTTGACTCCCGTCAACCGACGCTATAGTGCCATGGCACAAAGTGTCAGTGAACAGACTGCCTTGGCACAAAGTGAAGATATCAATCAGCGTGAATTACCTGAATTCTTTATTCGTATTAATGTTGTTCCGGTGATTGCCTATCAACAGCAGATTGGCAAAATGACCCAGCAGCAGGTTTTTCATAGCGAAGTCTTTGCTGAAATGATTGATCAATCCGGCCGTGTTATTTATTCCGCCCATGCAACAGATGATATTAAAGACGTTATTTCTGAAGGAATGGGCTTTTCTTTAGAGGCGCGTAAGGAAGTGGTACTGAAAAATGCGCTTTTGAAATTAGGTCAAAAATTTCAAAAGGGGATTCAATTTACCCGTTCTGATTTAAAAGTCTCGGGTTCAAGTAGTCAGAGTATTACCATTGATGATGCGGGTGAGCGCTTAACTACTGGCATGAAAGTTCATGTCTATCATCAAGATAAAGCAGCAGGGCGTAATATCCTGATTCCGACATGGGAAGCCACAGTACTGGAGCGTCAAGGTGCGAAAGTCAAAGCGCAATTAGATTTTCCAGTCAGCAGCAACGATCGTTTGCCAGTGCGTTCTGGCGACAGTATTTTGCTTGATAGTTCTGCTCCAGTCGGCGATTCAAAACAAGCCCGTGTTTTATGTCCAGGCTTGCATACCGAACAAGTCGGTGAAATTCCTTTCTATGGTTTTGGTCCTTTGATTTATCACGCTTTTACCAGTCAGTCGAAACGACCATTTTATGCTACAGGTTCAGGCTTTAAAGGTCAGACTTCGCTGAAAGATTCAGTGATGAGCATGACTAAAAATTCCGGATTTAAAAAGGATATGAAAGTCAATTTCCATATTCCGCAAAATGAATGTTTGCAGCCGGTGTTTAAGATCGAAGTGAAACAAGACAGCATTAAATGTAATGCGGATAAAAGCAACTGCGATGCCACCTTGGTCATGGCGAGTGGTGCACGCAGGTTTAATGATAAAGCTGAAAAAATTGGTGCCTATGGGTTACAGCAAGAAATTGGATTGAAGGGTATCGATCATCAACATCGTCATGAAATGTACAACATTCAGATGTTTGAAGCTTTACCAAAAATTTTAAATCAAATCGTGCAAAAAGCCGATTCCACACAATAAGGGTAATGACGTATGAAAAAAATTGCGATTGTTTTAGCAATAACAGCATCAATGGGGGTTTCAAGCGTCTATGCAGGCTTTGGTTCACTCAGCAGTCTTGCTTCGACACTTACTGAATCTGCTACAGGTGTGTCTTCTGCAAATATGGATCTAGCTGGCTTTTTTACTCAAGCAAAAGCCACCAATGCGATGTTTATTCAGAGTCGTAGTGCTTTAGCTTCATTGCTTGCAAGTAAAAAAGATTCAGATGAATTAAAGACAAAACAAAAAAGTTTGAAAGCGACTTCTGATCTAAAAGAAAAAGAAGCGATTCAAAAAGAAATTGTAGCGATGTCGAATGCTGTTTTAGATGCATCAACAAAAGATGAAGAAGCAACAGTAGCAAAACTTTCATCACTTAATGTAGAGCAAAAGAAATATTTGCTGGATTCTGCAGCGAACTTTATGATTGCAAGTTTAACAGCACGTGATTTAGCTTTAGGCGCTAAACAAGTCAGTATGAGTTTAATGGCAAATCCAGCCAGTTTAACCAATACTGGTCTGTCTTTAGTGGATGCTAAAAATGTTGTTGGTGATATTACCGGTATTGCAAAAAATTCAAGTATGGCTTTAGTGGAATATCCTAAACTATTTAAAAAAGCGGGTATTGACTTTAAAATGCCTGCAAGTTCAGCAGAAAAACCAAAAATTCTTAATGATATTTAAACTTTAATTCAGATTCTAATTTTAAAATAAATTAGAAATTTTGAATGATGATTTAATCATTTTCATAAAAAAAGAGCCTGATCATCAGGCTCTTTTTTTATTGAATTATTTTCTTGTGGCTAAAAACATGGTACTGATCCGGTTTATAAACTGCGGACTGACTTTGGATAAATTGAACATAATTTTGGTCTTGAGGCCCACAGGTTCATGGGTTTTGGTAAATAGGGAATCTTTCGCTTGCACACGTGTGTAAATTGTCTGTGCGACATCTTCAGCAGTTAAATGCACACCCATATTTTGAATGCTGCCTGCATCCATATCTTTAACCATTGCGGTTTGAACAAATAGGGGCATGACATCTAAAACCCGAATACCATATTTCTGCCATTCAATATCTAGTCCTTCGGTAATACCGCGAACCGCAAACTTACTGGCTGAATACGAGACTAAATCAGGTTGTCCATAAATGGCGGAAGCAGAGGATAGATTAATCACACGTGCAAAAGATGCCTGTCTTAGAAAAGGCAAAGCGGCATGGCAACCATTTAAAACCCCGTTAACATTGATATCGAAAGTTCGTTGATGCGCTATAATATCGGTCTGCTCAAAAGCCCCTGAATAGAGAATACCGGCATTGTTAACTAATATATTAATTTCACCTGCCCAAGCCTGAAATTCATTTAAAGCCTGTTGCCATTGTTCATAATGGCTAACATCCAGTAGGCCAGCTTTAGCATTTGTCCCTAAGTGCTGGGCAAGTTTTTGCGCTTGAACGACATTGATATCATAGATGCCGACTTTATAGCCGTGTTGATAAAACAGTGTTGCAATTGCGGCCCCAATGCCTTGTGCTGCACCACTAATAAAGATACTGTGCATATATTTTTCCCTTTCAGTTTTGTTTTTATAGCGCTTGTTTTTAAAGATTTTAGTTGAGCATAACAAATATTGACTGCGAAAAACGGATTTTTTCAAAATGATTGGAGTGATGAAAACATGGATAAATTATTGGCAGTGATGCGTGAATTACGTGAAAAATGTCCATGGGATCAGCAGCAAACACCACAAAGCCTCACCCAATATGCCATCGAAGAAGCGTATGAGGTGGAAGCAGCAGTCAGGGATGGAGATACAGACGAGATACGGGATGAACTCGGTGACTTGCTGCTGCAAGTCGTTTTTCAGTCGCAAATGTATAGTGAAGTCGGAGCTTTTGATTTTAATGATGTGGTAAATGCGATTACTGAAAAGTTAATTCGTCGTCATCCACATGTATTTCAGGCAGAGCAATTTTCACAGCTCAGTTCCGATGATGTGGCGGTGCTTTGGAAACAAATTAAACAAAAAGAAAAGCAGGGCAAAGCCCAATCCCGTTTAGATGACATCAAACATGGACCTGCAATTCAGCAAGCGCATGAAATTCAAAAAAATGCAGCACAAATTGGCTTTGACTTTTTTGATGTAGCAGGTGC
The DNA here is from genome assembly GCF_049895885.1 of Acinetobacter sp. TSRC1-2. Classification (NCBI taxonomy): domain Bacteria; kingdom Pseudomonadati; phylum Pseudomonadota; class Gammaproteobacteria; order Moraxellales; family Moraxellaceae; genus Acinetobacter; species Acinetobacter sp. TSRC1-2. The sequence continues at coordinate 483,771 of NZ_JAFCTF010000001.1, read as the reverse complement.
TTATGGCAAGCTGAATGAAGAGTTAGCTGAATTACATCAGGCTATCCACAATCAAAATTCCGACGAAATACTCGATGAATTTGGTGATTGTTTATTTTCACTTATCAATGTTGGACGTAAACTGGGACTTTCCAGTGAAATGGCGCTTTTAAGCACCATTGATAAATTTAGAACACGTTTTGCTTTCATTGAAGATCACGCTCAGCAACAACATAAAAAAATTGAGACGCTGTCTTTAGAAGAAATGGATCGACTCTGGGAGCAGGCAAAACAACAATTAAAATAAAAGGTTTATAATGAAAAAAATAATACACATCCTGAATGCCATTTTTTACCTGGGCACATTGATGTCAGTGCTAAGTGGAACGACTGGTTATGCTCAGCAATTTGACCAGCAATACTTAAAATGGAAGGCTGAGCAGGAAGCCGAAGATGCACGCTTAAAAATACCGCATGTATCTCCGCCAAAAAATTACTATTTGGCGAAACCTGCCTTACAGGCATCCACTGGGTCTAAAATAAGTTTGAACCAAGCTAATCTGGAACAGCTACAAGAGTTGTCCGGGGTCGGTTTAAAAAAAGCGGAAGCAATTATTGCCTATCGTCAAAAAAATGGAAAATTTAAAAACATTGAGGAATTACAGCAGGTCAAGGGGATTGGACCGGCTTTATTTGCCAAGAATAAAGATCGATTAGCCTTATAATTCGTGGCTCAAGCAGTCAAGAAGGGCCAAACAATATATTTAGCATCGAGATAATCAAATTGCCCTTTGATTGTGTTAGATATATGATTAGCGTCATCTTAGATATTTTACGTTCAGACGTAGGAGACAGCGTCTTTTGCAAACTTTGCGCGCGTCAAAATGTGGTTTATCAACCGCTCAATTACCTTCTTCCATATTAGATGTTATCGATGCCTTAAATAAGGCAGGCTTTGAAGCTTATATCGTCGGTGGTGGTGTCCGTGACTTAATGTTGGGTCTTAATCCTAAAGATTTTGATGCAGTCACCGATGCAACACCGGCTCAAGTGAAAGAAGTTTTCGGACGGCGTTGTCGTATTATTGGACGACGTTTTGAGCTTGCTCATGTCTATTCAGGCCGAGAGCTGATCGAAGTTGCGACATTCCGTGCACCGCCTAAAAAAGCAGTAATTTCTGCTTCAGGCATGATTTTACGTGACAATAATTGGGGCACGATTGAGCAAGATTTTGTCCGTCGTGATTTTTCCATTAATGCGATGTATTACCAACCGCGTAAAGGGATCGTGCTCGATTTCTGTAATGCAATTGATGATATCGAAAATAAAACTTTACGCTTATTGGGCGATCCGACTTTACGTTTTGAAGAAGATCCAGTGCGTATGCTGCGTACTTTGCGTTTCGCGGCAAAATTAAATTTCAGTATTGCACCTGAAATTTTAGAGATTTTCACCCCGGAAATGACTCAGTTGCTGCGTGATATTTCTCCGCATCGTTTATATGACGAATCGCAGAAATTGTTCACCATGGGGCATTTAAATCGCGTGCTGCCGATGCTGATTGATTTTGATATCTGGCGTCAGTTGTTTGCAGATATCCGTCCAGATATTTCTACATTTATTGAACGCGCCGCCATTAATACTGATCAGCGTATTCAAATCGGTAAAACCATTAACCCTGCATTTTTCTATGCAGTGTTGCTGTGGAAGCCCTTTTTAGAGCGTTGCGAATTTTATCTCAGTAAAGGTGTGGTTGCTGCAGAAGCACGTGCACAAGCGGGCCTCGATGTATTAAAACGTCAAGCTACCCGTACCATCATCCCACGTTTTGCGGAAACCTTTATTCGCGAAGTTTGGGAAATGCAAACCCGTTTGCTCAATCCAAAACCGCAACAAATCCAAGCTTTATCGTCCCATGCGCGTTTCCGTGCCGGCTTCGATTTCCTGCTACTTCGCGAGAAGTCAGGGGATAACACTACCCAAGGTATGGGCATGTGGTGGGATTCTTATCAGCTAATGAGTACCGATGAAAAAGAACGTGCCATTAGTCAATATAATCGTCAACGTGCAAAAAGTCGTCGTAAAGCTGCAACAGAAGATGTGATTGAACCTAAATCCGTCTCTGTAGAAATTGAACCGTTGGTGAACGAGCCTGAACCACGTCGCCGTGAACGCAAAAGCAGAACCAGACCTGACAGACCTGTTCAAACAGTTTCTGCAGGTGGCTCAGAGATTGCATATGACCATCCAATTCTAAAACGCAAACGGGTAAAACGTGATTTAAGCCAAGTTGTTTTTGGACCGACACAATGAGCACAGTCACTTATATTGGCTTAGGGAGCAATTTGGGTGATTCACGCCAGATTTTGCTTGAAGCTGTGCAAAAACTGGCAACGCTTGGAACCGTGAAAACATCCAGGTTATATCAAAGTCCACCAATGGGCCCCCAAGATCAGCCGAATTATTTAAATGCGGTGGCGCAGCTAGAAACTGATTTAGCGCCTTTGGTCTTATTGGATGAGTTGCAACGTTTTGAACAAGAGTCGGGTCGGATACGTTTACGCCGTTGGGGCGAGCGTACCTTGGATCTGGATTTATTGATCTACGGTCAAGAACCCATTCAAAATGATCGTTTAACTGTTCCACACGTGGGACTGTTCGAACGTGATTTTGTGGTCATACCCTTGTTAGATTTAGATGCAAATATACAAATTAAAGCACAACGATTAAAAGATTTACCCGTGGTTCAACATCCGACATTGTCTGTTCTGGATGATGAAACTTGGTCAAATATTTAATTTAGACATGTGGAAAGCATGTGTTAGAGGAATATCTTGATGATTAGTCTCAGCGACTTAAGAAAATTTAAAACTGATGGACGCAAATTTTCTTGTTTGACTTGTTATGATGCAAGCATGGCAAAAGCGATGGAAATTGCCGAAGTCGACAGTATTTTAATTGGTGATTCTTTAGGGATGTCGATTCAAGGGCGTGATTCCACTCTGCCGGTTACTGTAGAAGATATGGCTTACCATACTGCAGCGGTACGTCGTGGTAATCAGCATGCCTTTATTATGACTGATTTGCCGTTTATGAGTTATGCGACCCTAAATGATGCATTGCAGAGCTCAAAAACTGTTATGCAAGCTGGTGCACAAATGGTCAAAATGGAAGGCGGTGCGTGGTTAAGCGAAACCGTCACTGTTTTGACCCGTAATGGTATTCCAGTGTGCGTACATTTAGGGTTAACACCACAATCCGTGCATGTCTTTGGCGGTTATAAGTTACAAGCCCGTACACGTGAAGCAGCGGATCAACTAATTGCAGATTGTAAAGCCGTGGTTGAAGCGGGTGCTGCATTATTATTATTAGAATGTGTACCTGCACAATTGGGTAAAGAAATTGCTGAACTGTTCCCGCATATTCCTGTAATTGGGATTGGGGCGGGCGCAGATACTGATGGTCAAGTACTTGTGGTTCAAGATATGCTTGGGCTGACCTTTGGTCGTGTGGCTAAATTTGTACGTAATTTTATGAAAGAACAAGCGGGGGAAACTGCAATTTTGGATGCTTTTAAAGCCTACCATGCTGCAGTACAAGAGGGTTCTTTCCCTGCCAAAGAACACACTTTTCAAGTCGAGCTGTAAACATGAAAACAGAAACCACCATTCAAGGATTAACGGCTTCACTTAGTCCAGCTCGATCGGCACGAAAAATTATTGGTTTTGTTCCAACCATGGGTAATTTACACGAAGGTCATTTAAACCTTGTACGTGAAGCGCGTAAATTATGTGATGTAGTGGTGGTCAGTGTTTTTGTCAATCCAATTCAGTTTGGTCCAAATGAAGATTTTGAAAATTATCCGCGTACTTTGGAACAGGATAGCCGTTTGTTGGCAGACGTAGGCTGTGACATTGTTTTTGCGCCAAGCGTTGAGCAAATGTATGGTAATAAACCCCGTTTAACCAATATTAGTGTCTCTGAAATCACCAATGATTTGTGTGGCTTACAGCGTCCAGGTCATTTTGATGGCGTAGCGGTTGTTGTGACTAAACTGTTTAATATGGTGCAACCGAATTTTGCATTCTTTGGACAAAAAGATTATCAGCAATTGGCGGTGATTCGTCAGTTTGTACGTGATTTAAATATTCCGTTGGAAGTGATTGGCGTACCGATTACCCGTGCTGAAGATGGTCTGGCACTTAGTTCGCGTAATGGTTATTTAAGTGCAGAACATCGTCAGATTGCACCGACCATTTACCAAAGTTTAAAAGCTGCTGAACAAGAACTTCAAAGCGGTATTGCGCTAGCGGAAGTGTTGGAAAATATTGAGCAAAAGTTGACACAAGCCGGTTTTATTGTGGATTATGTGGAAGCACGTACTCTGGAATTACAGCAAATAGAAGCATTTAATCAGGATGTCGTTTTGTTTATCGCAGCAAAATTAGGTACAACCCGACTGATTGATAACTTGCAAGTTAAGTATACTGCGTAAAATTTAGTTAAGGACAGCCTTGCCATGAAGCGTATTTTAATCGTTACAGGACAATCCGGATCAGGAAAATCATCTGCATTACAGGTGCTTGAAGATTTGGGATATTACTGTATTGATAATTTGCCATTGGCATTGCTGCCTGAAATTGTTGCTAAACTGGACAGTGAAAATAATTTAGAACAATTGGCTCTAGGCGTAGATGTACGCAGCACTCGTGCAGACTTACAAGAGTTTGATCATGTGTTTGAACAACTGCAAACCCATGGTTCAGTCGATATCATTTATCTGACCACCCAAGATCAACAATTGATTTCCCGTTTTAGTGCTTCGCGTCGTCCTCATCCTTTGTCCAGTCGTTTTAAAAGTTTGAATCAGTGTATTCAGGAAGAAAAAACCTTATTGCTTCCGATACAATTACGTTCAACGGTACATATTGATACTACGGATAAAAGTGTGCATGATCTGAAGCACACTTTGTTGTCTAAACTTGGACAATCCGATAACCTCATTTTAATTTTGCAGTCTTTTGGTTATAAGCACGGTATTCCACTAGATGCCGATTATGTGTTTGACGTACGTCATTTGCCTAATCCGCATTGGGAGTTGGAATTGCGGAAATACTCAGGTTTGGATTTACCTGTGCAACAGTTTTTACTGCAAAGTGAACAAACCAACGAAATGTTCGAAGATATTTATCATTTTTTAGATAAATGGTTGCCTGTCTTCGCAGAGGGGCATCGTCACTATATGACAGTGTCGATTGGGTGTACCGGAGGGCAGCACCGTTCAGTATATATAGTGGATAGACTCAAAAAAGCTCTTGAGGCAAAATGGTCTATTCAGGTCTTACACAGGGAAATGAAGCACTGGTCATGATTGACACAACTGTTGACGTAATTAATAAACTAGGTTTACATGCGCGTGCATCTGGAAAGCTAATTGAAGTTACCACCAAATTTCGTTCATCGATTCAAATGGGTAAAGGTGACAAATTAGTCGATGCAAAAAATATTATGTCCTTGCTCATGCTCGGTGCAGGCAAAGGCACAACTTTACGTTTAGTGCTTGAAGGTGCAGATGAAGAACAAGCTTTATCTGAAATTCAGGCACTATTTGCAGCAAAATTTTACGAGGCAGATTAATCGTGGCACGTCGACCGCAACAGCGTTTTACTGAAGATGACTTTGAAACTTTAGAAGGACGTGCAAGCAAAACCGAACAAAAAAAAGCAGTTCAGCGTATGGCTGCTTTAGGTGAACAACTCTCTGAATTGAGCCTTAAACAAATTCAGAAACTCCCTGTGGAAGAGCGTTTAATTGATGCTTTGCTTGATGTGCGTAGTATTACTTCACACGAGGCACGTCGTCGTCAGTTTCTACGGATTGGTAAATTATTGCGTAATGAAGATGAGGCAGTAATTTTGTCTTATTTAACGCCGCAACAAGGTGCGAAAAAAACCGCGCAATTACAGCGTTGGGTTGACCGAATGATTGCACAGGGTGATCCAGCAATCAAAGAATTCATGAAAGCGCATAATGCGGCTGAGCATCATCCGATTCGTCAGCATATCTTGCGTATTCAACGTGATATCACCAAACAATTGCCTGAAGAACAAGTCGCTGCATCTAAGCTGAAGTTATTTAACTATATTCAGCAAGTGGCATTGATTTCAGATAACTGATTTTTTTGTTCAGTGCAAAATGTAAAAAAGCGACTCAATAGAGTCGCTTTTTTATACCTTAAGATTTCTCTCTCCCTTTGGGGGATTAAAGAGAGGGTTGACCTCTATCCCAAAAAATATCTTTCAAACAACTCATTTTTCAAATAGCTACGTAAAATCACGTATTTCTTCGATGTATATGGTCTCTTCCTTGCGGAGCACTGCTCCTCATCTTCTGAAAAGAGAGAAATCCTATTAGAAGGAGGGCCAATGTTGTACTAGAAAGAAATTAATTAAACTCACCTGCAGCACGTTCTTTTGCCCAGTCACGCAAGATGAATTTTTGCAGTTTCCCGGTTGAAGTTTTAGGAATCTCGGTAATCACGACATCTTTAGGCACTTTGAAACGGGCTAAATGTTGTTTGCAGAATTCCATCAGTTCTTCAGGTGTTGCTGTTTTACCTTGTTTGAGTTCCACAAAGGCACATGGAACTTCTTGCCAACGTGGATCAGGTTTTGCCACCACTGCTGCAGTGAGTACAGCAGGATGTTGATATAACACTTCTTCCACTTCAAGCGATGAAATATTTTCACCACCAGAAATAATCACGTCTTTGGAACGGTCGGTAATTTTGGCATAGCCATCCGATTGGAAAACTGCCAAATCGCCAGTATGGAACCAGCCACCGGCAAAGGCTTCAGCCGTTGCCTCAGGGTTCTTTAAATAACCTTTCATGACAATATTGCCACGGAACATGATTTCTCCCATGGTCTGACCATCATGCGGAACCTCTTGCATAGTTTCAGGATCAAGCACTTTCATGCCATCTTGCAGTGGATATGGAACGCCCTGACGTGAGTGCAATTGCGCTTGTTCTTGAATCGACAAGTCACTCCAACCGGCTTGTGATGCACAAAGTGCAGAAGGGCCATAGGTTTCTGTCAGGCCGTATACATGAGTCACGTTAATACCGATATTGCGCATTCCTTCAATGATTGCTGCTGGAGGTGCAGCACCCGCGACCATCACTTCGACACGGTGATCAAGCTTGGTCTTTTTCTCTTCAGGCATGTTGATCAGCATCGACAATACAATTGGCGCGCCACAGAAGTAATCCACTTTATGTTCAGCAATCAGTTTAAAAATCAGTTCAGCATCGACTTTACGCAAGCAGACATTGGTTCCACCGTTGGCTGCCATGGTCCAGGCAAAGCACCAGCCATTACAGTGGAACAGTGGCAGAGTCCATAAATAGGTAGCACGAGGCATCATGCCGCAAGCAATGATATTACTGGCCGCGTTAATGTAGGCACCACGGTGATGGTAAACCACACCTTTGGGATTACCTGTGGTTCCAGAGGTGTAACTTAAGCTGATTGCATCCCATTCATCTTGGGGTAAATGCCATTCGAAATTTGCATCGCCTTGGGCAATCCAGTCTTCATATTCGATTTGACCAATATGGGTATTTTCACCTTCAAATTCTGCATCGGCCACATCAATCACATAGATGTCTTGTTTAATGAGTGCGAGTGCTTCTGTAGCAAGCGCAGTAAATTCAGGATCAACCAATAATACTTTGGTTTCAGCATGTTCTAGCATGAATGCGAGTGTCTTGGCATCCAGGCGCGTATTTAAGGTGTTGAGTACAGCACCTGCCATTGGTACAGCAAAGTGTGCTTCAATCATGGCAGGGACGTTTGGCAGCAGTACTGAAACGGTATCATTTTTACCGATGCCTAATTTTTGGAGTTGGTTGGCAAACTGACGGCAACGATTGTATTTCTCACGCCAGGTAATACGGCGCTTACCGTGAATAATCGCATTTTGATTTGGATAGATATACGCTGCACGATCAAGATAGCGTAAAGGTGACAACGCTACAAAATTTGCGGGGGTACGCGGTAATTCATCGTATGCGTTAACCATTTTCAAACTCCGTTCTATATTTATTTTCATATCCTGTTGAAAAGATATGCACTTCTTGGGAATCTTGCATTTAGGCTTTAGTCGAGTGCGTTTTTATGATTTTTAAGCTATTGAATATTAATTAAATTATTTAATGCCACTGAAATATTTTGAACGCATGGGTTCCCATGTTTGATTTTTTAGGTATTTTACTCTATTCGGGCAATTAAAATAATATTAGCCAGATAATAATAATGAAAATACAACAGGCGGATAAGGGATGGCAGAACTGGTCTGGAATTCAGCAGGTAGATCCAAAAATTTTTAACCTCAGCATTAAATGAATTACAAAAAATAGTGAAATCCTCTGTCCATATTCGTGTCGTGGGTGCAGGACATTCATTTAGTGCTGTGGCTAAGACGAATGATGTGCTGCTTAATCTTGATCAGTTAAAAGGCGTGGTGGCATTGGATGAAGATTAAATCCAATGCACCGTTCTGGCGGGCACGCGCTTATATTATTTAGGTGAATATCTTGCCCCGATCAATCAGGCATTACTCAATCAAGGCGATATTGATCAGCAAAGTTTGGCGGGAGCTATTTCTACCGCAATGCATGGCACGGCTAGAGCAATATTTGCAGCTCGCACAACGCCTGAATATCTGCCTGAAGGTAAATATTGAAATTGATGTCGGCTTACATCGTGGCAGGGTAAGCAGTCAGGGACAGTTTATAGACTTGCTCAAGCTGATTCAGCATTCAAGGTATTTAAAACTATCCGGTTTGATGGGCTACGATGCCCATATTGCTAAGTTGCCGAAAATAATAGAAAGCCTCGAAAAAGTTATCAGCAATACGAAGCCATTATTCGGCAGCAATTTCCAGATTTATGGCATGCAGACTTATGCTTTAACGCGAGTAGAAGCCCAGCTTTTATGCAGCATTCCCAACAGAGCGAATGTAATGATCTGGCATTTGGCTCGATGTTGATTAAGCCGAGTGCTTGTGATCTGGACAATTTATCTGTTTTTAAGTGTGCACTCTGGATTGCCACACCGGTATTGAAAGTTTTGCCGTATTGTCAATTAGCCGGTTTAGAATTACTGAATTATCTTGCCCATAATAATCAAGCTTTGTTTGTATAGGGTGGTTATTGGCGAGCAGATTATATTTATCCTGCAAAATGTCAGCCGCACATTTTATATGGACGTAGCAGCAATGAGGAAATGGTGCAGGTTCTCAAACAGTACGATGTCGTTGTGGATAATTATGTGTTTTTAAGGCCGCAACAGAGCGAAGCACTTATTCCGCAATTTGCCAAGCTTTATGCCTATGCTCAAGCAGAATTTGCAGAGCGGGATACCTTTAGAGAATAAAATGAGCAGTAAGATTCCCAGATTCTGATAAGGGTGGAGCATTGACAAATAAATTCAAAATGAGCCAAATCGCGAATTTTCTAGGTAAAAAGGTTTAATCCTGTGGATAAGACGTGTAAAATTCGAATCGATTTTATTTATCCACCGTTTTTATCTTTTGAGGCCTTGCCTCGATCATAATCTCGCGGTGATATGCCCCATGGTACGGGGCATCACTCCTTAAGGATTTCTTATGCCAATTATCACTTTGCCAAATGGCGATCAAAAACAGTTTGATCAAGCCGTATCTGTGATGGACGTTGCGCTCAGCATTGGTCCTGGTCTTGCAAAAAATACCGTTGCTGGTCGTGTGAATGATCGTTTAGTGGATGCGTCTGATCTCATCACTGAAGATGCAACGCTACAAATCATTACGCCTAAAGACGAAGCGGGTGTCGAAATTATTCGTCACTCATGCGCACATTTGGTTGGCCATGCTGTTAAGCAATTGTTCCCAGAAGCAAAAATGGTGATTGGTCCGGTCATTGAAGAAGGTTTCTACTATGACATCTGGATGCCACGTCCATTTACATTAGACGATATGGCAGCGATTGAGGAGCGTATGAAAAAGCTCATCGATCAAGACTATGATGTTGTGAAAAAAATGACTCCGCGTGACGAAGTGATTGCAGAATTCACAGCACGTGGCGAAGAATATAAATTACGCTTGATTGCCGACATGCCTAACGAGACACAAATGGGCTTGTACTACCATCAAGATTATTTGGATATGTGCCGTGGTCCACACGTTCCAAATACCAAATTCTTAAAATCATTCAAACTGACTAAAATCTCGGGCGCTTACTGGCGCGGTGATGCGAAGAATGAACAGTTACAACGTATTTACGGTACAGCGTGGGCAGACAAGAAACAGCTTGCGGCTTATGTAAAACGAATTGAAGAAGCAGAAAAACGCGATCACCGTAAAATTGGTAAAGCGCTTGATTTGTTCCATATGCAAGAAGAAGCGCCAGGTATGGTGTTCTGGCATCCAAATGGCTGGACCATTTACCAAGTGCTTGAACAGTACATGCGTAAAGTGCAGCAAGACAACGGCTACGAAGAAATCCGTACCCCCCAGGTAGTCGATTTCACGTTGTGGGAAAAATCAGGACATGCTGCAAACTATGCAGACAACATGTTCACCACGCATTCTGAAAACCGCAACTATGCGGTTAAACCAATGAACTGTCCTTGTCATGTACAAGTGTTCAATCAGGGTTTAAAATCGTACCGTGATCTTCCTGTACGTTTGGCAGAATTCGGTTCATGTCACCGTAATGAACCATCGGGTTCATTACATGGCATTATGCGTGTTCGTGGCTTTACTCAAGATGACGCGCATATTTTCTGTACCAAAGAACAGATTGGTCAGGAAGTTGCAGACTTTATCAAATTGACACTGGATGTATACAAAGATTTTGGCTTCGAAGAAGTACAAATGAAATTGTCGACTCGTCCTGAAAAACGTGTTGGTGAAGATGCACTTTGGGACATGGCAGAAAAATCTTTGGCTGATGCTTTAGATGCTGCAGGTCTAGATTGGGATTTACAACCAGGTGAAGGTGCATTCTACGGTCCTAAGATTGAATTCTCATTGAAAGACTGCTTAGGTCGTATCTGGCAATGTGGTACTATTCAATGTGACTTTAACTTGCCTGAGCGTTTAGATGCTTCTTATGTCACAGAAGATAACGACCGTGATCAGCCAGTAATGTTACATCGTGCAATTCTTGGAAGTTTTGAACGATTTATTGGTATACTTATTGAGCACTATGCGGGCTTTATGCCACCTTGGTTAGCACCAACACAAGCATGTGTAATGAATATTACAGATTCACAGGCCGAGGCGTGTGAGTCAGTCGTCGCTAAACTTAAAGAAAGTGGAATTCGTACCATTTCTGACTTGAGAAATGAGAAAATCGGCTTTAAGATTCGTGAACGTACTTTAGAGCGTATTCCTTACTTACTGGTTCTTGGAGACCGTGAAGTAGAGGAAGGTACTGTGAATGTCCGTACCCGCTCAGGAAAAAATTTAGGTACTATGTCAATTGATGCCTTCGTTGACCTAGTGAAAGCAGCCGTAGCCGAACGTGGCCGGTACATTGTGGAGTAATAAAGATTAAACAGCCTGACCGTAACCAACAACAAGGTGCTAAAAGCAATCGTCCTGCATTGAATGACGAGATCCGTGCGAAAGAAGTACGTCTCGTTGCTGCAGATGGTGAACAAAAAGGCATCGTTTCACTTGCTGAAGCGTTGCGTTCTGCAGAAGAAGTTGAGCTTGATCTTGTTGAGATCGTTGCTAATGCAGAGCCACCTGTTTGTAAAATCATGGACTTTAACAAACATTTATTCGATCTGAAGCAAAAGCAAAAAGATGCGAAGAAAAAACAGCATCAAGTTCAGGTTAAAGAGATTAAGTTGCGTCCTGGTACAGACATTGGTGATTACAACATCAAGTTGCGTGCAATTCTTCGTTTCCTAGAGGAAGGGAACAAGGTAAAAATTACCTTGCGCTTCCGTGGTCGTGAAATGGCTCACCAACAATTAGGTCTTGCTCAATTACAAAAAGTTGAAGCAGACGTAATTGAATACGGTACAGTCGAACAAGCACCAAAAATGGAAGGTCGTCAAATGGGCATGCTCATTGGACCGAAACGTAAAAAATAAGCACTTGTTGATCCATTGATAAAAAAGCACTGCAAATGCAGTGCTTTTTTATGCCTGCCTTTTTTACTTATTGCAAAGGGGAACTATTTTTACCTGCTTCCACAATTGGAATATTGGCTTCGGTCGGTACATAAATAATTTGCTGAATACGGCCATCCCGTAATGCCTCACCAAAGGCGCCAATAAATTCCTGTTTACGGTATTCAGGATAATCTTTCGCGGCTTGACCGACTAATTTTATGGCTTCAGCACGCAATTTGGCACTTTCCAATTCTGCTTTAGCGACCTGAACCTGAATCATTTTGGATTGCTCTGCTTCTGCCAAGGCCGCTTGACCATCCATACCTTGTTTCCATACTTTATAATGTGGCCAGCCAAAAAGAAATAAACCGATTAGAATCGTAAAGCAGATAAAAGCGATAAAGATCGTGGCCGGACCCATATTGGCAGGTCTTGAATAATGCATATTTTGCCTATTTTTCTTTGCAAATGTTTATAATTTTTTATGTACTGCTTGAACAGTATATTTCATATAAGCTTTTAAATATCATTTTATTTTTTTGAGTTAATATTGAATCAAAAGTAGAAGAAATAGAAAAAGACCTGCATATAGGCAGGTCTTTTATATGGTTTATGCGTCGACAGTCGTGGACTCTAAGCGTTCAACTTTCTTACCAATCGGAATTTGTCTTGGCAATTTTTCTTCTGGAATAATGCGCTGTAATTCTATTTTTAATAAACCATTTTCATAGTCGGCATGCTGTACTTCAATATGTTCATCTAGGCGTAGCGAGAGTTTAAATGAACGACGGGCAATTCCTTTATGTAAAAATTCAATGGTGTTATCGGTACTTTCTTCCGCAGGTTTACCTAAAATGGTGAGTACTTGATTTTCAAGATTAATCCTCAGTTCTTCTTCGGCAAAGCCTGCGGTAGCAACCACAATGCGGTAGTGATTGTCACCCGTCTTTTCAATATTATAAGGTGGATAATTAGGGGTATCACTTTGCATCGCATAATCAAATAGATCATTAAGACGGTCAAAACCGATACTGCGACGAAATAGTGGAGTAAGACTTACATTACTCATTGATAGAACCTCCTGAGTTCAGCAAAGTTTTATAAATAAGATTTCAAGGCTGTCATGCTGAGCATCAACAGTCTGTAAAGCTATAGCTTCAAGCGATCACTGCTTTACTTTGAATAAATATAGGTCTGAAATTTAGCTTTTCAAGTATTTTAATTAAAAAAAATTGAGAAAAATCTTAATCGGATAATAGGGGGAGAATATTAGGTCAAGCAGCTTAATTGTGTTTATTAAGTTTCACTAAAGATTAAGGCTTAGTGCAGTAAAACATGCTATAAATATCCATATTGTTCAATAATGTCATATAGAACCAGAAAGACAAAAGGTAGAAAAAATGATTGATCTCTATTATTGGGGAACGCCCAATGGTCATAAAATTACAATAGCTTTAGAAGAAATGGGCTTGGATTATCAAATTTTCCCCATCAATATTATGGAAAATGATCAGTTTCAACCTGACTTTTTACGTATTTCTCCAAACAATAAAATTCCGGCCATTGTCGATCAGGATGGTCCGGGTGGCGAAGCTATTTCCGTATTTGAATCTGGTGCAATTTTGCAATATTTGGGACGTAAAACCGGCTTGTACTATCCAACTGATGAACAGCAACGTATTGAAGTTGAACAGTGGTTGATGTGGCAAATGGGTGGCTTAGGACCTATGCTTGGACAGAATCATCATTTTGGTAAATTTGCACCTGAAAAAATTCCTTATGCGATTGATCGTTATATCAATGAAAGTAAGCGTTTATATGGTGTGTTGAACAAACAGCTGATGGGTCAAAAATATGTCGCGGGTGAATATTCAATTGCCGATATGGCAATTCTGCCGTGGATCTTGCGTTATGAATGGCAGCAAATTCAACTCGAAGATTATCCATACGTAAAAGAATATATTGAGCGCTTAACTGCACACCCGGCAGTGCAACGTGCATTGGCAATTCAAGTGAATCCTTGAGGATGAAAATTGCGAAAGGTTTTTGTGCTAAGATTACGCAATAATACCGCTTAAATCTCGCAAAAAATAAACCACCCGTTGCGGTGGTTTTTTATTGGACCTCATGGCTATGAAAGACTTTTTCTTAAATCTGACCCGTATTATTGAAACAAATAAGAAAATTTATTGGGCAATTATCTTTGGTATTGCATGTTGCTTATTGTTATTTATTGCTGAAGTCGTACATATGCAGTCAGTTGCAGAAATGCTAAAAGCCAATGATCCATCAGTATCTAAAGAAATTTTTCGCGTCATTGCACAGCGTTACGATTTGGCGCGATGGGTGGTGATGATTTTATTCATTATCTGGTCAATTTATGAATATCAATCCACCAAGAAAAAGCTGGGTCTTTAAACTGTTGTTTGCATAATGCTGTCCTACGTTTTACTGTTTATTTCTGCTTTTGGCGCAGCGACTTTATTGCCCTTACAGTCTGAAGCTGTTTTATTGGCATTGTTGGCCGAGGGCAGTCATTCAGTTATTGGACTGCTGTTTGTTGCAAGCGTGGGAAATATTTTGGGATCCTGTGTGAATTGGTGGCTAGGCTTTCAAATCGAACACTATAAAGATAAAAAATGGTTTCCTGTCTCTGAGCAGCAAATGTTAAAGGCACAAGCAATCTATCAAAAATATGGCTACTGGTCGTTGCTATTGAGCTGGGTACCGATTATTGGTGATCCGATTACTTTAATTGCCGGCTTGTTAAGACAAAACTTCTGGCGGTTTTTATGGATTGTGAGTATTGCCAAAGTAGGACGGTATTTATTTATCTATGCTGCTTTTTCAATGTTTTAAAAAGAGATGCAGGGCGCATCTCTTTTTATTGCCTAGACTCGTATTTAAATTACCGGCATTGATTTAAATCGAACTTGATTTCATCTCTAAAGCTAGATTTTTTATACATCCATAAGCTATTGGCAGTACGTTTCACTGAAACCTGGCTGTTGGATACAGCTTGAACGATCTGTTGGTCTAAAGCATAAATACCTGAACCTTTTTTCACTTTGACTTTTTTTACATCTCCGTGTTTATTTACTTTAAAAGTAAATTTTACCGCACGATTATGTCCATTGAGCTGTTCAGAATCGAGATCTAGACTCGGTTGAGCACGATATGAAAAAGGTACTTTTTTATCGTGCTGCTGAGCCTGCCAGTTTTTAGAGTTAAAGTTGTATTGGCAAACTTTAGTGTCATTGTCTTGGCTTAATTTTAGGTTAAACGTTTGATAGCCAATTTGTGGAAGAGCAGTATCATTTTCGACATGCGGTTTTACACTCACCTCACGTACAGCTTTAATTAACAGATCATCTAAATACGTTAAGCCGGTGCTTTCCTGAACGCTGGCTTTGCTAATCGTACCGGTTTCATCGGCATAAATGCGAATAATCGCACTACGGTTTTGATCTTTTAAATCTTCATTTTTATAATGGGGGTGTGGAAATTTGATCCACTGAATGCGCGTGGTTAAATGCGCCGGAAGGGCTGCGCTTTTTTGAACCGCGAGTTGTTTGGATGGATTAGCTGTAGCACTATATGTAGCGCTTAACGGTAAGCTCATTAGTAGAGAAAAACACAGTATTTGCTTCATAAATATTAGTTTCTTTAATCAAACCAGAGGTTGCGGCGGTAGCGGAGCATTGTGAGTGCGAAGTATTTCCTGAATTAGAAATACTCGCAAGTCTAAAAAGTGAATTAACGTCTTTGATCATCACCTTGAGTGATATCTACACCAAATAAGTCTTTGGTTTTGATCCAGCTTATAGTCACGACAGCCATGGTTATACAGCCGCCAAAGACCGTTGCCATAATAGCACCCATGTATTTTGCCGCTAAGCCAGATTCAAACGCACCCAATTCATTGCTTGATGAGACAAACATGCCGTTTACTGCGGCAACGCGTCCACGCATATTCTCAGGCGGGTAAATCTGCAGGATGGTTTGACGAACCACGACTGAAATACTGTCACAGGCACCGGTCATGGCTAAAGCAAACAGGGATAGCCACATGTTATTTGAGAAGGCAAACAGCAGCGTGAACACTCCAAAACCGGCCACGGCAAGCAACATATTGCGCCAAGCATTTTGGGTCGGTGGAAACTTGGTTAGGGCAATCATGGTAAAAAGTGCGCCAATGGAAGGAGCAGCGCGTAAATAACCCAAGCCTTCAGGACCGACTTTTAAAATATCTTCAGCGAAAATTGGCAGCAGGGCAATTACACCCCCAAATAAGACTGAAACCAGATCTAGAGAAATTGCCCACAGCACAATTTTGGTTTTCCAGATAAAACGGAAACCATCGCCCAGACTTTCAACCAGATTATCCGTTTCGATTTTTGGGAAGCTACGTTTTTGCAGCAGGTTGATTAAAATAAAACAGATACTCAACAATACCGCGACCGATAGCAAGCTGGTTTCGCGACCTAAAAATGCCAGCATGAAACCACCGAGCATGGGTCCGATAATTACGCCACTTTGCCAGCCAATCGTGGTCCAGGTTGCACCATTGGCATAGAGATCACGAGGAATCAGAAACGGCTTGAGTGAAGTAGCCGAGGGATTGTAAAAACCGCGGATCGTACCCAAGCCAAAAATAACTGCATAAATTCCCCAAGAAAGGATATTTATCCCAATTTCACCTAGACCATAACGATGAAATAGCCACCATAAAACCAAAGGTAAAGGCACGGCAAAGAACAAACAGATTTTCATAATGGTCTGTTTATTAAAGCGGTCAGCAAAATAGCCACCCCATAAAGACAAGGTGATAAACGGAATCGCTTCGGCTAAACCAATCAAACCTAGGGTCAGAGGATCTTTGGTAATTTGATAAAGTGAATACGCGACAATAATTTCTTGAATTAAAATGGCGAGAGTGAGACAGAACTGATTCACCGTGACAATTGAGAAATCACGATAGCGCAGTGCCGCAAAAGCATCCTGTGCGGGAGTCATGTTAATCCAGTATTCTTATGTTGTGATAATTATAAGACCGAATAAATGATTTATTAATAAAAAAATCCTACATTTAATATTTCTTAGATTCTCAAATAAGACTAACAGAAGCAGACGATTGGTTGCGTATTTTGAGGATATTTGCTTTTGTTTTAAGCAAAGATGCTTTAGAATACTCGCTCCCTTACCTGCAGGTCGTTTTTGCAATGGTGCAGACGTTCCGAACAGGTGTTCAAAAGAGGTTGTTATGCCTAAGATGAAAACTCGCCGTGGTGCAGCTAAACGCTTTAAAGCGACTGCTAACGGTATCAAGCGTAAACAAGCGTTCAAACGCCACATTTTGACCAAAAAATCTGCTAAGCGTATTCGTCAATTGCGCGGCTGTGTAATGGTTCACGTAAGTGACGTTGCTTCAGTTCGCCGTATGTGCCCATACCTTTAAGGAGATTTATAAATGGCTCGTGTAAAACGTGGTGTCCAGGCTCATCGCCGTCATAAAAGAATTCTTGCTCGTGCTAAAGGTTACTACGGCGCTCGTTCACGCGTATATCGCGTAGCGTTCCAAGCAGTAATTAAAGCAGGTCAATATGCTTACCGCGACCGTCGTCAGAAGAAACGTCAATTCCGCGCTTTGTGGATTGCACGTATCAATGCTGGTGCGCGTCTTAATGGTTTATCGTACAGCCGTATGATCGCTGGCTTGAAAAAAGCTCAAGTGATTATCGACCGTCGTGTACTTGCAGACATCGCTATGCATGATGCAGTTGCATTTGCTGCTATCGCCGAAAAAGCGAAAAACGCATTAGCTGCTTAATCGTCTTCGGATGATTGAAAAAAGACCGCTTTTTAGCGGTCTTTTTTATTTTTCAGTAGTATGAAATTGATCAATTATAAAATTCACCAAGATTGAATAAAGATGAATGAACTGCATGCTGAATCACAAAGATGCTTGATCAGCTCTCTTCATTTTTATCAAACCTATGATTTGGAAACATTGATAAGATAAATAAACCAATTGCAACAAATCCAATTGCTTGCATGGCAAGAACGATTTTATGCTGTGTAGGTAAGGCTGAAATTAAAATAATTAAAGCGATCAGCGGTATGATAAAAATCAGCATAGCAAAGCCTTTTTTATAGGGATTGTCTTCCGCTATCTTTAGGCTTAAAGCCCTTAACCCATGTATGCCCATGCCAATAGCAATGCTGATTCCGGTAAACAGTGAGGAAAGTTGTTGTACTGTGGAACACAGATAAATCATCACACAGGTAGCAATACAGACCATCAGCTTTATTTGACGGCTACATTTATCTGAATACCAAAATTCCAGCATGATTATTTCTCGTCTGCAACATCATTTTTATTCAGTAAAGACAAAGGTGAAAATAGACAGATGGCTAAAGCCATAAAGCCAATACCTTGTGCCCCCGGAATTAAAATTTCACCATCTTTCATCTGCATAAAAATAAGTGCCAGTAATAGGGCAATCGGAATCCAGGTCAACAGACGATATAACAATCTAGTGGGATTTTTTGAAGCAAAATGAATTTTACAATAACGGCAAATCAGAAAAATAATACCGGTGCCTAAGAACATCAGGATTGCATCGGGTTTTAGCGGTTCCATCCAGTAAAGTACGCCGGTAACAATAGCAATAACCGCAAAGATCATGAGTTTGCGGAGGATGGACACTTTAGGATTAAACCAAAATTCGAGCATATTCTTCTGATAGATAAACGAGGACTGACTGCACTTTAGCAAAAACAAAGATAAAAAAGCGAGGCTTTTGCCTCGCTAAAAATTAAGTATTTTTTTGTGGACCCCAATCATAAATTTTCTTTTGGTAGGCGTACCACATCATCCAGAGACCGATCAAAATCATGGGTACAGTCAGGAATTGTCCTTTACTCATCCAGCCAATAAACAGCTGTCCATTGTCCGGTTCGCGGAAGAATTCCACCACAAAGCGTGCAATGCCGTAACCAATCAGGAACAAGGCTGAAACGGCCATCCGTGGACGTGGTTTTGAACTGAACCACCACAATACAATAAACAGAATCAACCCTTCAGCCAATGCTTGATAAAGCTGTGAGGGGTGACGCACCAATTGCAGCGGATCGGTCGGGAAAATCATGCCCAAGGCAAAGTTTGGATCAGTGACTTGACGACCATACAATTCACCACCAATAAAGTTGCCGATTCGGCCAAACATCAAACCCGTTGGTACGCATGGTGCAATAAAGTCGAGCGTTTGGAACCAGGTTTTCTGGTATTTTTTACACCAGAACAGCATGGCAATCATTACGCCCAAAAATCCGCCATGGAAGCTCATGCCGCCAGTCCAGACCTGGAATAACCAGAGTGGATTGGCCAGGAATTGCTCAAAACCATAAAACAATACGTAGCCAAGACGCCCCCCGACCACCACACCTAAGGCCCCATAGAAAATCAGGTCAGACACCATATCGGGTGTCCAGCCATCCCTGTGCTTGGTTCGATAAGTGGCCAGTCCCCAGGCAAATAAAAATGCCAGTAAATACATCAATCCATACCAGTGGACTTGTAACGGTCCCAGCGATACAGCAACTGGGTCAATATTGGGATAGGTCAGCATTCCTGTTCCTTGTGATTCTGTTTTGCACAGATTTTAGCTGAATGTGATGAAAAATGTTGTACATTCAATGTGTAAAGATAAAGAGCATAGATTATGTGTATTGTAGCTTTAGCTTGGCAAGTCTTGGAAGATACGCCTTTGTGTCTGATTTCCAATCGGGATGAGTTCTATGCCCGTCCGACGGCTGGTTTAAAAATTTGGGGAAATAGTCCGATTATTGCTGGACAAGATCTGCAGTCGGGTGGAACATGGATGGGGGTGACTGCATCGGGTAGATGGGCAGTCGTGACCAACTTTCGAGATGCAACTGATAAAAAAATATATCCGACTTCACGCGGTCATCTGATTCAAGCTTTTTTAGAGTCAGGTTTAACGCCGATCCGCTTTGCTCAAGCATTAGAAAAACGGCAAGGTGATTATGCCGGTTTTAATTTATTGCTCGGGGATCGAAATCAGGCAGTCTATATGAGTAATCGAGGTGAAGCGCCACAAGTCTTGGCTCAAGGGGTATATGTGGTTTCTAATGGACTAATGTCGGAACACTGGGAAAAGACCAAACATTTGCGTAAACGCTTTACTCAAGAATTCTTGCCGATGTTGCAGCAGAACGCGACGACTGAAGCGGATCTTGAATTTGCAGTCTGGGATATTTTAGAAGATGAACGCAAAATCATTCCTGAACTGCTTCCACAAACTGGCATAAATACAGAGATGGAAGAATTACTCTCATCGACTTTTATTCAAAGTCCAGTGTATGGCACGCGCTGTTCGAATTTCTTAAGAATGAAAAATGATGCCTGGTTATGGCAGGAAAAATCCCAGCAAGGGGCAACACAAGGAAATATCATTCAAATCGATTTGCCCTTAAGCCGATAAAAAATGCCGACATCGAGTCGGCATTTTTTATTCGAAAAATTATACAGTCGTAGTTTTTGTTTGGATTAAACCTTCACCTGCAATTTCACCACCATCCTTACGCGTGATGACTACTGTTGCTGAGCGTGGGCGAGTTCCTTTGCCTCCACTGACAGTATTGCTATGGTTGGATGGCCATACGCCTCCTGGGTGCTGAACATTGACGAAAATCGATTTGTAGTCAGGTGTCATGGTTACACCGGTAATTTCACAGCCACTTGGGCCTGTGAGGAAGCGACGTAATTTCTTGTCATCTAAGTTGAGACCCATCGGGGTCTTTTTGCCTACAGTAGAGGTTTCGGTTTTACCATCCCCAATAGAACCTGGAAGTGCAGCAAGCATCATACAGTTAGTCTTATCTGTATATGCGCCATCGTCAGTTTGGATCCATAGCACGCCACGTGGGTCAAACCACATACCATCAGGACTAGAGAAATCATTGTTTTCGTTTAGTTTTGATAAGTTTTCTGGGTTTGCTTGACCTGCATCGTTTAAAGCTTGAGCACCAAATAAGAAGATATCCCAAACAAATTTGGTGGCTGTTACTTGGTCAGTGTCTTCTCGGAAGCGGATAATATGTCCGTTAACGTTCCCTTTTTGATCTTTACCTGCTTTTTGGTCGATATAGCTACGTGGATTTGCTGCATCCGTTGTTTCAGCGCTACGTGATGCGTTATTGGTTAAAGTCACATAGACTTCGCCATTATGAGGGTTTACAGCAACCCACTCTGGACGGTCCATTTTGGTTGCACCGACAGCATCTGCTGCTAAGCGAGCATTCACGAGTACATCTGCCTGATCTGCAAATATATATTTGCTATAGCCTGAAATGATTGGGTTTGAGATATTTAACTCAATCCACTCACCTGTTGCTTTCTGCGTTGCTTCATCAAAATGGAACTTAGCAACATAAAGTTTGCCGTGATCCATATATTTGTCGCCTGCAGTGTAGCCTTTGTTTATATCAGCAGGATCCCAGTTGGTATCTGATACAAATTTGTAGATGTATTCCCCTTGTGAATCATCACCCATATAGAATGCTAGTGGTTGACCCGCAATGGCACGGCTTGCACGACAGTCTTCGTGTGCAAAACGACCGAGGGCGGTACGTTTTACAGGGCGTTCAGTGCCATTGAATGGGTCAATTTCTACAATCCAGCCAAAAGTGTTGTCCGAGTGGCGGAAGTCTTGCTGAGCTGTTCCATTCGTTGCTTTTACTAGCCAGCGTTCATAAAGATCTTGAACATTTTCAAGGGTGATTTTCCCATGAGCGTTAATATCAGTTGAAATCGATGCTTCGCTAGCTATCGCGGTATGCCATTTATAGCTGCTAATCGATGCAATTTTATAACGGTTAAGAGCGACCTTTTTATTGCTATCTTGTAGTGCATCATCACGGGAGAAATATTGGTTAAAGTTTTCTTCGGTTGTTAGGTATGTACCCCATGGAGTATAGCCGTTACCACAGTTGTTAATGGTGCCTAAGCTGAATGAGCCATCAGGACTGATTTTATTTTGAACCAGAACATTGCCCTTCACTGGGCCACGTAGATCAATTGGCGTTGCAGCTGTGATTCGACGGTTGAGATTCGATATTTTATCCAAAGTAACTGCTTGCGTAGTTGGATTTTTGTTGACTGTGATGATCGACACGCCGTGGCAGTTAATTTCGCGTAGTGCTTCATCCTCAACGCGTGAAATTAAGCCAGTTGTAAGCTGAATATCGTCTTTGCCCAGACCGTGGGTATGACCTACTGGGTGAAGGATATCCGCTTTATCTACATATTCATGGTTCATGACCAATAGACCAGTATTTGATTCATGGGCATCATATTTACTGCTTTTCATGCCAAAAAAGGTCATTCCATCATGACATTCGCCAGAACGAAGTGTGAAAGATGCACCTAATGGGATGTTGCTGTCATCCCATTCGCTTAACCCTTCTGTTAGCGGATCTCCCAGTGCGTAAAGTACACGTGCTTCATAGCCATCAGGAACAGTGAATTGGTTTACTGTATTTTTGTCAACAGCGTTAAATTTAAGTGTAGATTCGGTACCTGGTCCTACAGGTGTTGGGGTTTCCGTTACAGTGTCATCATCGCTGCCACAAGCAGATAATGACGCAGCTAGTGTTAGTGCAGCAGCACCACCAGCTGTTTTGGTTATAAGATCACGACGTGTAATTTTTTTATTAAACAGTTCTGAAAATTCAGTATTCCCCGAATTGTTACTATCATAATCGTCGTTAAAAGGCATTTGCTCAGTCATAAGTTTTCCTAGCGTAAGTGCTTGGTTGTTTTTGGAAAGTTATGAACAAACTAAAGGTGCTATATGACAGGGGGGTGAAGTTAATATTTCATTAAAATTAAATTACGTGTTTTGCGCTAAAGCATGAAAAAAGCAGGCGGTCAGCCTGCTTAAATTGAAGATACTCATGTTCAACTAGGCTGCTGCAGCTCTTCTTTTTTCAATTAGTTTGCCAAAGAACAGCCCCATTTCAAATAACAGCCACATGGGAATGGCCAGCATGATCATGGAAATTGCATCGGGTGGGGTTACGAACATCGCGACAAAGAAACAGCCCACCACAATAAAACGCCGTTTTTCGACTAATTGTTGCGTAGAAACCAGCCCGATTAAAATCAGCACTAAGGTAATGATCGGAATTTCAAAGGTAAAGCCAAATACCAAGAACAGTTTTAAGCAAAAAGCCAAGTAACTGTTAATGTCGGTCATTGGGGCGACCGTTTCTGGTGAAACGCTAATGAAAAAATGCAGAATAGAAGGCAGGGCAACGAAATAGGCGAAAGCAATCCCTGCATAAAATAAGCTGATGCTACCTAGCAGCAGAGGCATGGCTAAGGTCTTTTCTTTTTCATAGAGTGCAGGTTTTACAAAGCGCCAAAGTTGATAAATGATGAAAGGCATGGCCAACATCAAGGCGACGAAGAAGTTTAACTTAAACGGTGCCATGAATGTCGCCGTGACATCGGTGGCAATCATTGATGAGCTAACAGGGAGCTGTGCACGTAAAGGTTCAGACAAAAGCTGATAGGTGTGATTGGCAAAAGGCAATAAGCAAAAAAATAGTGCCAGTAGTAAACCGACAATTTTAAACAGATGCTGACGCAAGACCATCAGATGTCGGGTAATCGGCATTTCTTCAAGATCTGATGGTTGTGGATCTGCAAAGGGGATTGGCAACTGGTTTTCTATAGGAGTATTCATACTGCCACCTTTAATTCATTTAATTGTGAAATTGGAGGCATGATGTTTAAAGACTTTTCTGTTGACGGCATAATGCTACAAGCATTTTGTATGCTCAAATAAACGCACAAAGGCTGAGGTCGTTTAATAAAACTATAAATAGTGGGAGCATTTTTATTATGGGGCACTGCATTTTGTAATACTGGTGATTTTGCAGGTTGTGATTGTTGTTTTAGTTCATGCATTTGAGCTTGCATCTTTTGTTCGAGCTCTTGAATCCGCTGCATTTCATTTTGCATCTGTTCACGTAATTCAGACAAACGCAGTTCGCGGTCAATATCATTCTGTACATTGCTGATCGTGCGTTTGATTTTAGCGTACCATTTCCCCGCGAAACGTGCAGCTTCGGGAAGCTTATCTGGCCCAAGCACCAATAAACTAATAATGCCAAAAGCCAGCAGTTCAGTCATACCAATATTGAGCATAAGGTTTTAGCCTGAGTGGGTTTTTGCTGGAGAGTTGACATCAGAATGGCTGGTTTGATGTTCAATCGTTTTAGGTTCATTTAATGACGAAGTAGCTACGTCATCTTCCTTGATCGACTTTTTAAAATCTTTGACTGCACCACCGACATCTTTGCCTAGATTTTTTAGTTTTGATGTTCCAAACAATAAAATCACCACAATTGCAAAAATCACAACGTGCCAAATCGATAATCCTGCCATGTTCTTTACTCATTTTTTATTTAGAACCATCTGAACATGTTGCGATGACAGCAATGTGACTGAAAAATTTCAGTTTAAAGACAAAAGGCATTTAATCTGCTGTTGTGCTTGATTCAGTGCTAGCATATTTGTATTGATCACTCAGGGTAATGTTGTGGCTTTGCTGTTACCATTTTTTGGCTTTTTATGTGGCTGGGGACTTGCTTCAAGCCAATTTTCAACACGTTTAAAATCACTGTTTGCGAGTCTATTGGCACGACTTTTTATTCCCGTCGTGATTATTTACAACATGGTGTTTTATCAAGCAGGCAGCTTGAGTTTGATGCTCTTTAGCTTTGTGGTTGCGGTATTACTCTTCTATTTTTTCCTTGCACTGTTTAAAGACCAATTGCAAGCTTTATGTTTTAGCTATGTAAATATGGCATGGCTGGGCTTTCCTTTTGCGATTGCTTTATTTGGCCCTGAAATTAGTGCGCCGATGGTGGCTTTATATGTGGGCGGTTCTATTTTTGGTAATATTTGGGCCGTCACTTCTGTTAGTTCAGACAAACAAGCTCTCTCTGATATTGCAAAAAAAGTCATGCAATCTCCCCCCATAATGGCATTAAGTTTGGCACTGATCTGTCGAATATTGGGTGTGCAGCATTTGGAATTGCATCAATCGATTGATCTTATCTATGGCCTAGCTAAACTTGGAATGAGCTTTACTGGAATGTGCGTATTAGGGATGTGGTTACAGCAGACCAAAGTGTATAAAAAAGATTTACTGCAGAGTAGTCGTGTTGCCGTATTAAAACTTGGTTGTGGTGTAGTGCTGTGTGCACTGACATATTGGCTGATTCCGATACCGAATATTGAACAATATATTGGGGTAATGTTCTTATTGTTCTGTTTACCGCCAGCGGCCAATATTGTGGCACTAGAAACTCACTATCAAGGCACGGGGACTTCAGCGAAAGATATTGCATCGGGTACGATAGTGAGTTGTGTCGTGGTCATGCTATACGGGGTAATATTGCATTTAGTCTAGATACTCTCCCAGAGCAGTGCTTTTCATCTTTTGAAAGCAGAGGGGAAAGTATTTATATTTTCTGGATCAAATTTACCTTCATCCCCTTGAGCATTCAACATATATGTTGAGGATGCTTATCCCAAAGGGAGAAGGAATTTTTCCTCACCTTAGCCCGTGTGTAAGAACTGCTTTAAACCTGGGTGCAAGTAAAAATGAGGCGACAGAATTACTTCTCCAAACTCGCCTTAAATAACTGCATCGCTTGCCCACGGTGACTGATTTTGTTTTTATCTTCTTTCGACATTTCTGCACTTGAGATTCCCAGTTCAGGTAACCAGAACAAAGGATCATAACCAAACCCATTTTCGCCACGTGCAGCGTCTAATACTTCACCTGTCCAAATGCCCTGAAAAATTTGTGGAAGTGGATCATCTGCATGTTGTACCAGTGCAAGTACACATACGAACATCCCCTCAATCGCTTTACCGTCTTTACGTAGCGGCTTTAGGTCGGCTAACAGTTTTTCATTGTTCGCAGCATCATTGCCATGCTCACCTGCATAACGCGCAGAATAAATGCCAGGCGCGCCACCTAAAACAGGAACACAAATACCAGAGTCATCTGCAATGGCCGGTTTTCCTGAAATCTTAGAGGCATGACGGGCTTTAATAATCGCATTTTCAACAAAGCTTAAACCGTCTTCGATTGCATCTTCAATATTCAATTTGCCCTGAGCAACAACTTCGACAGGCAAGTTCAATTCTGCAAATAGTTTTTCAAATTCTGCAATTTTACCTTTGTTATTACTCGCAAGTACCAGTGTGCCTTGAGATAACCAATCTTTAGAAGCCATTATGTAAATCTTGAGTTGAAAATAATGGTGAGTATTTTAGCAAACTTATTTGAATAATTTAGGCAATAAAAAAGCACCCGAAGGTGCTTGTTTAGAATCAGGCAAAATTATTGTGCTTGAATCCATTTATCGGCACGGTCACGCGCCATACGAATTTGGTCTTGGGTCAAGTTGGCAGCCAAAGCCGTTTTTTTACCTTCAGAAAGAGAAATAACTTTATTGTCGAGCATGCCATCACGGGTTGACAGTTCATACCACTGGTATGCACCTACGTAATTTTTCTTTTGCTCTTCCATCATCGCAAGATTAAAGCTGGCACGGTTGTCGCCATGGCTTGCTGCTTTTTCAAAGTATTTACGGGCCAAGGCTTCGTCTTTTTTGGTGCCGACACCATCCGCCAGCATACGACCGACATTCAATTGGGCAGCAGAAAGACCTTGATCCGCAGCTGCTTTGTACCAGGTAAATGCCTGCTGTATATCTTTCTGGATGTCTTTGCCGTGTTGGTATTTGGTCGCTAAATAAAACTGTGCACCAGCTTGACCAGATTTAGCCGCCTTAGTCAGGCTATTGATATCCATTACAGAATATTGCGCAGCTTGACTGGAAACAGAGGGGGTAGAGGCAACATAATCCGCATGAGCTTGAATGCTAAAAAAACCAACCAATAGTGTGCTTAATAATATTATTTTCATAGTGCGCTCACTCGATAAATAGCGACTTCACCAAACAGATTCGGGACATGTTTACTGAGTAAACTACCTTGTTGGTCCCCATTCACGGCGAGTCGATTAATAATCCGGATGTCATTTTCAGCACAAAGGGCTTCAAAATCACGGAAAGTACATAAGTGGATATTAGGTGTGTTATACCACATATACGGTAAAGCTTCTGAAACAGGCATCATTCCTTTTAAGGCCAAGAAAGAACGCGTCTTCCAGTGAGCAAAGTTAGGGAAGGTAATAATCGCCTGTTTCCCCACACGCACCATATCACGCAATAATACGTCTGGTGCATCTACTGCTTGCAAAGCCTGTGCCATTACAACATAGTCAAATGACTGGTCTGCAAAGCGGCTTAAACCGAGGTTCAAGTCTTGTTGGATAATATTTAACCCTCGACTGACCGCAATTGCAATCTTTTCCTGATCAATTTCTAATCCATATGCACGAATGTTGTGCTTTTTGCCCATATGAGCCAGCAGTTCACCATCTCCACAGCCTAAATCGAGTACGCTAGAATCAGGTTTAATCCATGTCTCTGCAAGTTGATGATCGATACGCATTACACAGTCTCCTGAGGTATTGCTTGAAGATGTTCTGCGCCACCTAAAAATGCACGTAATGATTTAACGTAAAGCGGAATAGGGAACAGGAACGAGTCATGACCTTGTTCTGCATCAATATCGACATAGCTGACAGGTTTATGATTGGTGATGAGGGCATCCACAATTTCTTGTGAACGCTGCGGGGTAAAACGCCAATCCGTGGTGAATGAAACCACTAGGAAGCGGCATTTGGTATTTGCCATCGCCTTGGTTAAAGACAATTCATATTCACGTGCAGGATCAAAATAATCCAGTGCCTTGGTCATAATCAGGTAAGTATTGGCATCAAAGTTACGGCTGAATTGCTCACCTTGATAACGCAAATAGCTTTCCACCTGAAATTCGACATCAAAACCATACATAAATTTGCCGGACTTTAAGTCACGGCCAAATTTCTGTTTCATGGCTTCTTCAGATAAATAGGTAATATGACCGACCATACGCGCCAAAATTAAGCCACGTTTTGGATAGCTGTCATTTTCCAAATAACGACCATTATGGAAATCTGGATCGGACAAAATCGACTGACGCGCAACTTCGTTAAAGGCAATATTCTGTGCAGACAGTTTTGGTGCACTGGCAATAATCACACAGTTTTTTAAACGGTCCGGGTAATCCACCGACCATTGCAAGGCCTGCATGCCACCAAGTGAACCCCCAATCACCGAGTACCAGACCTCAATCCCTAGACGGTCAGACAGCATGGCTTGAGTTTTCACCCAGTCACGAACAGTAACCAAAGGGAAATCTGGACCATAAGGGCGATTGTCATTTTCAGGATTGGGCGAGATTGGACCGGTAGATCCGCTGCAACCACCAATATTATTTAAGGCAACTACGAAAAATTTAGAGGTATCAATCGCTTTACCGGGGCCAATACAGGCATCCCACCAACCTGGTTTTTTATCATCTTCATGATGATAGCCTGCAGCATGATGATGTCCGGACAACGCATGGCAAATCAGAATCGCATTGGATTTATCTGCATTAAGCGTACCGTAGGTTTCAACCATGATTTCGAAACGAGGGAGAATGCGACCACATTCAAGCTCTAACGGCTCTTCGAATGAGAACTTTTGTGGGGTAATTAGACCCACTGAGTCAGTTGGAAAAGACACAGGAATAATTCGCCTTAAATCTTTAGGATGTATAAACAAAAGGATACCACTTGAGGGTATCCTTCTAAAGTCATTTTAGTGCTAAATATTATTGCTAATACTTATACGGCAGCCACAACAACCTGTTCTGTGCTGAGTACACCTTGCTCAATCAAACGATTGGTGCAGGCAATAATCGCTTCGATTGAAGCAGTCACAATATTGTCGTGAATACCCGCACCGAATGCAGATTTACCTGTCCCTTTCACTTGAAGCTCAATTAAAGCCAAGGCTTTGGCGTGAGCACCCGAGCCAATGCTACGTTCTTCATAGGTCAACACGTCAATTGGCAATTGTAAGGCATTCAAGATGGCAGAAATCGGACCGTTACCTTCACCACGTAATTGCTGGGTTTCCCCATTAATGTCGATATCTAGCTCAACCACTTGATTGCCGTTTTCATCAGACAATTTGTAGTTTTTGGTAGAATAATGCCCATCTTTAGTTGCAACATAATTCTGTTTGAACAAAGCCCAGATATCTTGTGCTGAAATTTCTTTCGCCTGTTCATCTGTCACTTGCTGAACCGCTTGTGAGAATTCAATTTGTAATCGACGTGGTAATACCACGTTGTAATTTGATTCTAACAAGTAAGAAATACCGCCTTTACCTGACTGTGAATTGACGCGAATCACCGCATCATAGTCACGACCCAAGTCTTTAGGGTCGATTGGCAAGTAAGGCATATCCCACATTTCTTGGTTCTTCTGGAACTCAAAACCTTTCTTGATCGCATCCTGATGCGAACCAGAGAATGCGGTGAACACCAAGTCGCCGGCATACGGATGGCGCGGATGAACGGGCAAGCCAGTGCATTCTTCAATGGTGGCAATAATTTCGTTAATGTTGGAGAAGTCCAAGTTTGGTGCAACACCTTGGGTATACATGTTCAAGGCAATTGCTGCAACGTCCACGTTACCTGTACGTTCGCCATTACCAAATACACAGCCTTCAACTCGGTCAGCACCGGCCATGATTGCCAATTCTGATGCAGCGATACCACAACCACGGTCATTGTGACAGTGCACAGAAATGATCACACCATCACGACGCTGAATATTACGGTGCATCCATTCAATCTGGTCGGCATAAACGTGAGGACCGGAAACTTCAACTGTTGCAGGCAAGTTCAAGATTACTTTATTGTCGGGTGACGCTTCCCAGATTTCAGTCACCGCATCGCAAACGTCTTTCGCCACTTCCAATTCAGTTGCCGAGAAACATTCAGGGCTGTATTGGAACACCCATTCAGTTTCAGGATATTGCGCTGCATATTCTTTGACTTTGTTCGCGGCATTAATGGCCAGTTGTTTGGCACCATTCACATCAACATTCAAGACTTTTTCACGGAAAGTCGGTGAGTTTGAATTGTAGATATGCACAATGGCACGTTTTGCACCCACCAACGACTCAAAAGTACGTTGAATCAAATGATCACGCGCCTGAACCAAAACTTCAATATACACATCATCTGGAATATGATTTTCTTCAATCAATTTACGCGTGAAATCAAAGTCAATTTGCGACGCAGAAGGGAAACCAATTTCAATATGTTTAAAGCCAATTTTTACCAACATCTGGAACATTTTAAATTTTTGTTCCAAATCCATCGGTTCGAAAATCGCTTGGTTACCGTCACGAAGGTCGGTGCTCATCCAAATTGGCGCTTGATTGATTTCTTTATTTGGCCATTGACGGTCTGGCAAGTCTACACGTTGATACATGCGACGATATTTTTTACTTGGATCAGCCAACATCATGAGGTAACTCCTTGTGTAGCATGTATTGCTTTTAATCGTGGATAACGGCAACGTACTACGAATATAGATTGTGTCTATTCTAACAATTTACAAGCACTGCTTCGGGTGTTTTAGTCAAAAAGTCGTAAAATATTGATAAATTATTACGACTTAGCTTTATCGCAGCATTTGAAAATCTATAACTAAATATTAATCCACTTATTCCGAAAATAATTTTCTATTTTTGCGTTTATAACAACTTTATGGGAAATATTTTCCTTTAATTTGGTTATTTGTGAAAAATATAATCGGAAGTAATCTCGTTTAATGTTGCAGTTCCCGCTAAAGCCATCGTAATCTCAAATTCTTCCTTCAAGATTTTAATCACATGGGCCACCCCTAAGGCACCGGCAACTGCTAAACCATGAATATAAGGTCGACCAATACAGACCGCTGTTGCGCCTAAAGCCAGCGCCTTAAAAACATCGGTTCCACGACGAATTCCACCATCGACAATTAAAGGGAAATCCTGAGGCACCACTGCTTTAATACGTTGCAGGGCAGTGAGTGGCGAAATACAGCTATCTAAAACCCGCCCACCATGATTGGAAATTATCAGTCCTTGAATACCGCATTGAATCGCAATTTCTGCATCTTTGGGATGAACCACCCCTTTTAAAATGACCGGCAAAGAAGTATTTGCAATAATCCATTCAATGTCCTGCCACCTCGGCGCAATCTGCATGAGGCCGTTAAATACCGGATGTTGATCTTCACCAATTTCAGGCAATGGAATATGCGCAGGGGTATGCGGGTGTTGCATCCCTGCAGGTAACTGGAAAAACACTCGACGTTCACGATCACGGATACCACTATGCGGTGAATCTATCGTAATCACCAGAGCTTTGAAATTTTGCTGTTCAGCGAGTTTAACCAATGCCAATGATTTTTCACGATCGCCTTGCCAGTAAAGTTGAAACCATTTATAAGGATTTTCCACTTTGAGGCTACGCATATCGGTATTGCTAAAGGTACTTAAAATTAGATTACTTTGTAATACTTCAGCCGCTAAAGCCGTCGCCAGTTCAGCATCGGCATGGAACAGTTGTTGATGGCCAATCGGTGCCAAAAAGATAGGATGCGGATAAGTTTGACCTAAAATTTTACAGGCAGTATTGCCTTGAGTCAGGTCATTTAAATGTCTTGGAATCAGCTGGATTTTTTTGAATTGATCCAAGTTTTCTTGAATGCTAACTTCATCCATCGCACCGCCTTGTAAGTAGTGCCATGTACTTTCAGGAAGGTGTTTTTCAGCCTGTTGTTCGTAATCGGCAAGGGTTTGTAAATGTGCTGGAATTTGGTTGAAGGGGTTAAGCGGTATAACTGGTTTCATAGATCGCCCCATTGGCGCAATAAATTATGATAATGACTGGTTAAGCTGATAATTTCTTCCGAATCGCCCACTTGTAGTCGTAGTTTCATAATAGTCATATCTAGATTGAATAACATACTGCGTTGCCAGTCATCTTTCACCATGCTTTGCAACCAGGTAAATGCAGCAATCCGTTTACCGCGAGTCACCGGTTCAACCCGATGTAAACTGGTGGCAGGGTAGAGAATGGCATCTCCTGCATCAAGTTTTACTTCATGGCTGCCATAATTATCTTCAATAATCAGTTCACCGCCTCCATATTCATCCGGTTCAGATAAAAACAGGGTGATCGAAACATCGGTACGAATTGCATGCCCTGTCGCATCTGAATATTGCACCGCACTGTCGACATGATTGCCATAATTGCCCTCATCTTGATAGCAGTTAAACAAAGGCGAGAGTATGTGCTTTGGGAGTGCCGCTGACTTTACCTGCGCATTTCGTTGTAAGGCTTGCAAGATCTTAGGCGATAGGGACTGATAGATAATGCTGTTTACATCAATTTGCAGATTATTTTTTATTTTTTGAGCCTGAGAGCCTGCGCTCTGCTGACCCTGAATCCAGGCATGGCTGACATCCAGCTGCTGGCGTAATTCGATAACCTGCTGTTTGGTTAAAATTTCAGGAATATGTAACATCATCAGCTTTATGCATCCCTTGAATGGCTTGAATCTAAAAAAATAATGTAGTGCATTGGCTCCAACACACTACATTTATACTCAATCTGATCAGACTTAGCGAATTGCTTAAAATTTATAATTAAAGGTCAACGCTGCTGAACGTGGTTGACCCAATACCACACGACCACCGCCATTATTTAAGGTGCTGATATATTCTTTATCTGCCAAGTTATAAACATTCAAATTTACTGAGGCATTTTTATTGAGGGTATAACCGGCCATGGCGTCAAATACCACATAGCTCGGAATACTTGGCATAGGTGTAGCCGCAGTACTGTCCGTAATCACACGTTTTTGTTCGTCTACATAGCGTGCACCTAGACCCAATTTAAAGCCTGCAACGTCATAAGTAGACCATAAACTTGCAGTCCACTCGGGTGACCAGCGTACGTTATTGGTATTGGTAATTGCTCCAGTGGTTGCATTAACACTTAACTGGTCTTCTTGCTTGGTTTTCATATGGGCAACACCCGCAGAGACATTCCATGCCTCCGTGATTTTACCTACAGCACTGAGTTCTATACCTTTGACGGTTGTTTTACCTTCCTGAATGGATTCTCTGGTAATCGCATCCTGAGTAAACTGGTTTTCATTTTCAGTGTAATAAGCAGCAGCATTGATCGCCAATTGATCATTGAGCAGATCCCACTTTGTTCCAACTTCATAGTGGTTGGTTTCCTGTGGTTTCGCAGCTGCACTGTTAATCCCTTCTGCTGAAAGGCTAAAGTTTGTACTTCCCGGAGGAGTCAGTGATTTGGCATAAGAAGCATAGACACTGCTATAAGATGTCGGTTTATATAGCCCTCCCAGTTTCCAGCTAACCAAAGTATCGTGTGCAGCAAAATTGGCAGGTACTAAGCTACTGCTACCTGATGGCAGGGTCAAAGCATCATATTCAGTGTCATAATAATCGAGACGCACACCCCCATTCAGCTGGAAACGTTCACCAAATTTTAGCGTATCAAATAAATAAGCTGCGGCAGTATCTGTTTCACCATGGGTGTAGCCACCTGTATAAACCAAGTCCGGTAAAGCCTGATTGCGATCAGGATGATATAAATTTGCGGGTGTAGTGGTAATCGTAGTTTGCCCCGGCATTTGCGTGGCCATGGTGTTGTTATGTTGCTGTTCTTTCAGGAATTCCAGTCCTACAACCACATCATGTTCGATAGCACCAGTTTTTAAATTTAAATTTAAAGTCGTCTGGTTAGCGAGAATTTTATTTTCCTGATCCACCCCTTGACGAGAGCGGCTCACTGTCCAGTCGTTAGGATTAGTTGAACCGTTGGTGCTGAGGCTATTAATCCCGGTTAATATCCGTTGCATGCTGGTTTTGCCTGCACGGGTAATATTGGTCAGTTTCAGGTTTTCTGCCAAATCACTTTCAATTTTTGCAGTGAACATGTCTGCATCGACATCTTCATAATCATTCACATGACCATAATAATTTTCACGGTTGACTTTAGGTGCTGAAGCTAAAGTTGAATCTGTATTGTAAAAACCTTCCATGCCGACAGTCGGAATGCCACCATCTGGAATATTACGTTGACGAATATGCTGTGAATAGAGATATAGACGCGTGTCGCTATCTAGACCGAAAGCAATTGAAGGGGCAATGGCCCAGCTATTGTTTTCAATAAAATCACGACCTTCAACACCGCCGTCTTGTCCCATCGCATTTAAACGAAAAGCAGTACTACTATTGATGACTTGATTCATATCAGCAGCAAGACGCGCATGCTCAGCGGTATTATAAGTTGCAGAGACTTCTCGGCTATTTTCTGTCTGAGGAAGTTTTGTGGCGAGGTTAATATAACCTGATGCCGATCCACGTCCTGCTTCTGCACCAGAAGGGCCTTTGACTACTTCAATCTGTTCCAGATTAAATACATCCCGAGTAACAGCACCCAGATCACGAATACCATCGACATAAGTGGATGTTTGAGTGGAAAAACCCCGCATTTGAAAAGCATCCCCTGCACTGGTATTACCATTTTCACCGAGTTGCAGGGTAATACCCGGGGTATTTCTTAAGGCCTCAACTAGGGAGGTTGCACCTTGTTCTTTTAATAATTCTTTTTTAATGACTGAAACGGTTTGCGGGGTATCTACCAGGGGTTGAGTATATTTAGGCGAGCTCACTCTATCTGCTTTATATTTATTTTCGGCATCTGACTTTACTGTAATGGTTGGAAGCTGAGTAACATCTTGTGTATTTGCTGCATGAGCCATGAGGGGAAGAGATGCCGCTAAAGCAACCAGTTGAGCATTTCGATTGTGTTTGCGACTTTTAATCTGTGCCATTGTAGCTAATCCCTAATATTGTATATGACAAAATTCCATTACTGCTTTCCCACCTTTAAAATTGGCAAAAATAGCAGTAAAAGTGGAGATATTGTTATGGCCTGTAACAATTAATGCGAATTCTAATGATAATTATTATCATTAACAATAGTGATAAATATCGAATTGTAATTTAAATTGATGGAAATATGACTTAATTCAAGGTTGTTAATTAAATAAAGCAATCATGCTTAAAGGGAAAAACGATACGAGTGAACTTGAATTTGCCTAAAAGGTAAAATATTTATAATTAATTGATTAGGCTGACTGATATAAAATTTCAGCAGCCTATTATCGTTTGCGCTATAGAAATTAAAGTTCAGCCCACTTACGCATTAAATTATGATAAAGATTAGTTAATTTAATCACTTCATCATGTTGGTCGCCCAATTGCATGCGCAAGTTCTGAATGCTTTGATCAAGATTAAACAGCATATGACGTTCAGCCTCATCACGAATCATGCTTTGCACCCAAAAGAATGATGCAATACGACAACCCGAGGTCACAGGCGTGACTTCATGTAAGCTGGTCGAAGGGTAGAGAATCATGTCGCCGGCCGGCAGCTTGACTTCATGATAGCCATAAGTGTCTTCTATGACTAAATCCCCACCTTCATATTCTTCTGGCTCGCTTAAAAAAACCGTGCAGGACAGGTCCGTACGTAAACGCTCATTCGTTCCTCTGATTCGACGAATCGAATTGTCGACATGGAATCCAAAGGCTTCATTATTTTCATAACGATTAAACAGCGGAGGAATAATGTCTAAAGGAATGGCCGCAGACAAAAATAAAGGATGCTGACCTAAAGATTCTAAAATAATGGTACTTAAATGATCGGTCAGCGGCAGATCTTCAGGCAGCTGTTGGTTTTGTTTAACTGTGGCTGAAAGTGTACCCGCAGTGACTTTACCATTCACCCATTCAATTTTATTCATTTCTTCACGAAAATATTGAACTTGTTCTTTAGTCAGGACGTTAGGAATATGATGGATCACGGCAATACACCTTTGGAAGAATGAATTTTGTATAGCTATAAAAATAGCCTCATTATGAGGCTATTTTGAATCAAATCCCATAAGTTATTTATGGTTTTAATTGAACTTAGTATTTGAAGTTTAGCGATAATACTGCGCTACGACCTTCTGCTTCAGTTGCATAGTGATTAGAAAATGCTTTGGTGAAGTAACGTTCGTCAGACAAGTTGTTTAGGTTAAGTTGTAAGTCCACATTTTTGTTGACGTTGTAACGTGCCATGGCGTCGTAACGAACATAACCCGGTACATATTTGGTATTGGCAGCATCACCATAGACTTTATCCATGGCTGTTGCACCAGCACCCAGCGTTAACTCTGGTAAAACTTGGTAAGTCGTCCATAGTGTCGCGCTGTTTTTCGCCACGCTTTGAACTTGTTTCCCCTCATTGGTACCCACACCATCATCAACCAATTCGCTGTCTAGGTAAGTATAACCTGCAGATAGTGCCCATTTGTCGGTGATGTTACCACTCGCACCCAATTCAATCCCATCAACCCGTGTTTCACCAATATTACGCGTGAAACCATCAAAATCTACGGCGCGGGTATTGGTTTTTTCTGTACGGAAAATGGCTGCAGTCAGGTTGAGTCTGTCATTCAGGACATCCCATTTCGTGCCTAACTCCATGGTACGCACTTCTTCAGGTTTTAGATTATTGATCTGATTCGCTTGGTCTAGGCTCACAGTACCACTTTGATTGCTAAATGCTTCAGAACCATCACCACCATCGACACCGACCGGATTGGCTGAAGTCGCATAGCTTGCATAAATGGAGCCATTTTCTACAGGCTTAAATGTGATGCCTGCCTGATAGTTGAAGAAATCTTTGTCATTTTCTGCTTTGCGGACGCTGCCTGGTGCAATACTCGTATTTGTGCGACCCGCAATCATGGTTTGCTCGGTATCAAATTTGTCCCAACGAACACCGAGGTCCAAAATCCATTGTGGATTAAACTTAATGCTATCCAGGAAATAAACAGAAGTAGATTTAGTTTGAATGTTGTATTGGTCAGCACCCTCTGTGCTTAAAGTGCCTGTCCATGCTCCACGGTTAGGGTTTTGTACCGAAGTACACCAACCCGAAGGTGCTGTGCTTGGACATGCTTGATATGCATTACCAGTAGCATTTGCACCATTAATAATGTATTGAGTGCGGTCTGTTTCTTGGTCGCTATATTCAGCACCCAAGTTAAAGCTGTGTTGTAGCATGCCGGTATTGAACTTGCCGGTTAAAGCCAATTGGTCAGTAAAAGTATCGGTATCGGCAACACGAGAGTTGGCACGAGCCCAGACATTACCCGTTAAAGCACCGCCAGGTTGATAAAAATTGCCTCGGGAATTATCTGGATTGGTCCACAGGTAATCGTTTTTAGACTTGTTATAAACAGCGGTATTGCTGATGGTCAGGTTATCGGTCAGGTCGTATTCCAGTTTGATGGTACCGCTGTGGTTTTCCTGTTTTTGGAAATCGCGATCTTCCCAGCCGTAGTATTGCCCCTGTTTAACATCAATAGGTTTACCGTTGCCATTTTCAGAAACTCGAGCTGGTTGATTGGTTGCTGAGAAAGGATTGTTATAAGGAATACCCGAATCAGGCGTATCATCGGTTTTGAGGTAGTAATAACTTAAAGTTGCACGGGTCGGGCTGTCCAGACCAAAAGTAATACTGGGTGCAATCCCGGCACGTTTATATTCAGCACCATCCGCCTGGCCAGCTTTTTCATTATGGTGCCCCATAACAGCCACACGAGCAGCAATACCGTTACCGAAATCTTTGTTACCGTCTAAAGTTATACGTTGGTAATTGTCTGTACCTGCACCAATAGAACCTTCTAATGAGTCACCTTTTTTAGCAACTTTAGAAATCATGTTGATGCTACCGCCAGTAGTACCCGCACCACCCATTGCAGAGGCAGAACCTTTAGTCACTTCAACTTGTTCAATCGCAAACATTTCACGGTTTTGCGAAGTTGCGCTACGCACGCCATCTACATACATCGAACTTTCAGAGTTATAACCACGAATAAATGGACGGTCGCCATTTGGGTTACCACCTTCACCTGCACCTAAGGTAATCCCAGGTACAGTACGCAAAGCATCGCTTAAAGTTGTTACTTGAGTATCGGCAATCAGCTGTTTAGAAATAATAGAAACTGATTTAGGCGTATCAAGTAGCGGAGCCACAAACTTAGAATTCGCAGATTTATCTACTTTTAGTGTTTGTTCTGCTTCTGCTTGCGTACGAATAGTATCAAGTTGAGCAACTTGATCTTGTGCAATTGCATTCCCTGCCATGACTGAAAGTGATGACACAATCGCAGAAGATACGATTTTTTTGCGTGTTTTAATGAAGGCCATTTCTAACTCAAAATGTGTACTGTGAAAATGTATGAGAATAATAATGATTCTTATTTTTTATAACTATTAAATTGAATTGGAGTTTACGATCATTATTATATTAACGATTTCTATATTGAATAGTTCGATGAGTTAAATTTCATTCAATCATATGATTTTAAATATGTATTTAAAAAACCTATTGATTTTTTATTTGTAATTGTGAATTTTAATAATGCTAATATTTAGCATTTTTTTAAGCAATTCATGATGCCGAACAGTTATTTTAATGTTACATCGTGTTTATTACATCTCATAAGTTCATTCCTTGGGAAGAGTTTGATTTAAATATCAGGGCATAGACCTATCACAAGTTTTTTGACTTCTAGATTAATGCCAAAAGTAGGAAGCAATTTTAGGTTCAAATGTATGGCCTCATTTCTAGAAGATCGGTACGAGTCTAATAGCTAAACCAAAGTATCAGCCATTATCAACACTCTATTTCACTCGAGTTGAGACGCTACTAAACCTTGTTCTAGATGTCTTGTAATGAAATTACACAGAGTTCATCCGTTTTTGTTTTGGATGATAAATAGGATGAAAGGATTCTAGAAAAACGGCGTTAGTGAGTTATAAATTTTGCAACGCCATTCAAAAAGGGACTTTCAATAATTAAGATTGTTACAAGTTGATGCACATTTTTTCATTATTCCTAAAAGGGCGTGATGCAACTCTAATATAGGCTGTTAAATTAAATCAGCAAAGGAGTCAAAATTAAGGAAACTTTAAAAAAATTACGATTACAGCTAAAGCACATACAAAATGAACGTGTTTGGCCAATGAAATGTTAGAAAATTGAAATAAAAGCGGATTTTTATCAGAAGAAAGCTTAAAATTTAATGGTTAAATCATCCTGTTTTGTATATCTTCCAATGTTGTCATATAATATGGCACTTTCAAAATTGCAATTACTATTTCTATATCGAGGAAGCCATGCAAGTAACTTCTGAAGCGGTTTCGGGCGTTGCCCGTCGTTTAAATGTATCTGTACCGACGAGCCGTGTGAACGAGCAATTTGAAGCTCGTTTAAAACGCACTGCTAAAACTGTGAAGATCAACGGCTTCCGTCCAGGTAAAGTGCCTTTAAATGTTGTACGTCGTGAATATGGCGCAGGCATTTATCAAGAAGTTGTGAACGATGTAATTCGTGACACAGTATTCGAAGCAATTCAGCAAGAAAAAATCAATGCTGTTGGCATGCCAAACATTGATAAAGTTGAAAACAAAGAAGATGCTCTTGTTTACCAAGCAACTGTAGAAGTTTATCCAGAAGTTGAAGTGAAAGCTTTTGACGCTTTGGAAGTTGAACGTAAAACAACTGAAGTTAACGATAAAGACGTTGACCAAATGATTGAAAACCTTCAAAAACAACGTCAAACTTGGGCTGAAACCAAAGGCATGGCTAAAAAAGACATGCAAGTAACTTTCGATTTCGAAGGTACTGTTGACGGTGAGAAGTTTGAAGGCGGTACTGCTGAAGACTTTAAACTTGTTTTAGGTTCTGGTCGTATGATTCCTGGCTTCGAAGACGGTATCGTTGGTATGAAGAAAGGCGAAGAGAAAGTTATTGATGTAACTTTCCCTGAAGACTACCAAGCTGAAAACCTTGCTGGTAAAGCTGCGCAGTTCAAAATCACTGTTAAGCAAGTTGAAAAATCAAAACTTCCAGAAATTGATGCTGAATTCTTGAAAATCTTTGGTTTAACTGAAGAAGAAGGCGTTGAAAAATTAAAAGCTGACGTTCGCAAAAACATGAATCGTGAAGTGAAGAACGGTCTTCGTAACCAAGTTAAAGCGGCGACTTTTGACGCGCTTGTAGCTGCAAACGAAGTTGAAGTTCCTGAGTCTATGTTGGCTCAAGAGATTGACCGTCAACGTCAACAAATGATTCAACAATTCACTCAACAGTTTGGTGCTCAAGGTGCGCAAGCATTTGACAGCAGCATGCTTCCAGATGACTTGTTTAAAGAACAAGCTGAAAAAGCAGTTAAATTGGGTGTATTGGTCAGCAAAGTTTTAGCGGATGCTAAAATTGAAGTTGATGCTGCTCGCGTTGAAGCTTACATCGACGACATGGCTTCTTCTTATGAAGATCCGACTGAAGTGATTGAATACTTCAAAAATGACAAACAGCAACGTGCTCAAATTGAAGCGGTTGTGTTAGAAGATCAAATCGTTGATCACATTTTAGCGTCTGCTAAAGTGACTGATACAGCTGTAAGCTACGAAGAATTGTTGAAAGAGCAACAAGCTCGTCAACAAGGCTAAGTTTAGCTGATCGAAAAAAGGCGCATCATGCGCCTTTTTTTATATATGCAGCTTATCTTGAAAATATCCTGAATTCACAATGTGTATGCAAAAAATATCTGTTATTTAATTGGGAATATTTTGCAATTTCGACAATTATCCCTCATATTGTGAATATGGGTTGAGTAACAAAAAATTTAGGAATAAATAACGTATGTATGTTCCAACAATTGATAGCGCTTTAGTACCAATGGTCGTAGAACAATCTTCTCGTGGTGAGCGTTCTTTTGATATTTTTTCACGTCTTTTACGTGAGCGTGTCATCTTTATGAGCGGTGAAGTTGAAGACAACATGGCGAACTTAATTGTTGCGCAGATGTTGTTTTTAGAAGCAGAGAACCCAGATAAAGATATACACCTTTATATTAATTCACCAGGTGGGTCTGTGACTGCCGGTATGGCCATTTACGATACCATGCAATTCATCAAGCCTGATGTTGTGACTTACTGTATGGGTCAAGCAGCCTCTATGGGCGCGTTCTTATTGAATGCCGGTGCAAAAGGTAAGCGTTATTGCTTAGAAAATGCTCGTGTCATGATTCACCAACCACTCGGTGGTTTCCGTGGTCAAGCATCGGATATTGAAATTCACGCACGTGAAATTCTATTCATTAAAGAACGTTTAAACCGTTTAATGGCAGAGCATAGTGGTCAAGACTATGAAACTGTTGCAAGAGATACTGACCGTGACAACTTTATGACAGCACAAGCTGCTAAAGAATACGGTCTCGTGGATGAAGTGTTAAGTAAACGTCCATAATTTTCAGATTTTAATATTGGAGTAAATATGTCCGAACATCCTCAAGGACAAAAGCATTGTTCATTTTGCGGTAAAACGCAGTCTGAAGTCGGGAAACTGATTGCAGGTGAAGACGCTTACATCTGTAATGAGTGTGTGGACGTATGCTTAGATTTAGTCCAGACCAGTCAACAAGTTGAATCGGGTGATTGGGCAACTAAGCCTTTGCCAAAACCACATGAAATTCGTGCTGCATTAGATCAATATGTCATTGGTCAAGATGTTGCCAAAAAAACGCTTTCAGTTGCGGTATATAACCACTACAAACGTTTAAAAGTCACCAATTCAGGTCATAAATCTGATGATGCTGTAGAACTTGCGAAAAGTAATATTTTGCTGGTGGGACCAACAGGTTCAGGTAAAACTTTACTTGCACAAACTTTAGCACGTCTTCTCGATGTTCCATTTGCCATGGCAGATGCAACGACTTTAACCGAAGCAGGTTATGTGGGTGAAGACGTTGAAAACATCGTACAAAAACTTCTTCAAAAAGCGGATTACGATGTAGAAAAAGCGCAAAAAGGTATTATCTATATCGATGAAATCGACAAGATTACCCGTAAGTCTGAAAACCCATCGATTACCCGTGATGTATCGGGTGAAGGTGTTCAGCAAGCATTATTAAAAATGATTGAAGGTACGGTTGCTTCAATTCCACCACAAGGTGGTCGTAAGCATCCGCAACAAGAGTTCATTCAGATTGATACCTCGAATATCTTGTTTATTTGTGGCGGTGCATTTTCAGGTTTAGAGAAAATTGTACAACAACGTCAAGAAAAAGGCGGGATTGGTTTCACAGCAGATGTGAAGAAAAAAGACGAAAGTAAAAAATTGTCTGATTTATTCCGTCAAGTGGAAGCAAATGACTTGGTGAAATTTGGTTTAATTCCAGAATTCATTGGTCGTCTACCGGTTATTGCAACTTTGGAAGAGTTGGATGAAGAAGCACTTATGCAGATTCTGACTGAGCCAAAAAATGCCTTAACACGCCAATACCAATATTTATTCGGTATGGAAAATGTTGATCTTGTGTTTGAAGATTCTGCATTGCGCGCTATTGCGAAAAAAGCCTTAGAACGTAATACAGGGGCACGTGGTCTGCGTTCAATCCTGGAAAATTCTTTACTTGAAACCATGTATGATTTACCAAGCCGTACCGATGTTGGTACTGTGATCATAAATGATGCGGTGATTAGTGGT
Source organism: Acinetobacter sp. TSRC1-2 (assembly GCF_049895885.1). Taxonomy (NCBI): domain Bacteria; kingdom Pseudomonadati; phylum Pseudomonadota; class Gammaproteobacteria; order Moraxellales; family Moraxellaceae; genus Acinetobacter; species Acinetobacter sp. TSRC1-2. Next base: position 440,858 of record NZ_JAFCTF010000001.1, on the reverse strand, counting down.
GAAGGAAAGCCAGAGTTAAAGGCAGAGCGTCAACCTAAAGCAGAAACTGAAGCTGTGCCTAAAGTAGATTTGAAAGTTGTAAATTCTAAATCTGCTTAATTCGCTATTCGTCTGAAACGTGCGGAAAACTGGTGTTTTCGCACGTTTTTTATTTCCAAAAATAAACTGTAATGTTAATCTCAAATCCTAAATGTGGATGTATAAATAAGATCAACTAACTCAAATTAATGTCGCGATCGATCTAGCGAAAAATTAAGTGTTTAATTGAGTACAAAAATAAAAAATACGCAGTGAGGGAAAATCATGCGTGGAGTCTGTATTGCAGTCTGTGCAAGTATTATTTTAATGGGTTGTCATGGCAAATCCGCTATTGAACATGCTCAAGCAACATCAACCTTAAAACCTGTAAATACTGAACATGAACCGAGTCTATTGGAACAATACCGTTTTGGTATGTTTACTATTGGTGGTTGGGTCAATCAAAAAGTAGGACAACGTTTTCGACCGGTACAAGCACAAAGTGAGCAAGCGGCCATTGTGTATATGTATCGTCCTGACAGTAAATGGAATCGTCAAGAAATTGTGGCATCCAGTCTTTTTATTAACAGTGAGCGTATTCCGAGTTTATTAAATAATCATTATTATTGGATTGAATTGCCCGCAGGAACCTATCGCTTGTCGACCAGCCGTCCTGTAGGTGTACAGCATTTTCAAAAGCCTAAATATTTAGATTTTACTGTGGAAGCAAGGCAGTCTTATTTTATTAAATATGATGAAGAAAATTTAAATACTCGTCGTGAAATTTCTGGACCTTTGGTTATTGTGCCTGAAAAAACAGGTTTAAACGAAATTGCATTTACCCAGTTAAAGTCAGAAAGTTTTAACTTTGTGGCCCAAGATTCAAATACAGGTAAGGTACGTAAAAAGGCTCAGAAGCTTAAACCTGTGAAATATGATCCTGCGGAAGATGTACAACTGACTACACCTTTTAAGTTATGGGATCCACGGACATGGTAAATACACATTTCTTAGTGTGAAACTGAAGGCCAGCAGTCTTATGTTAAGTAAGAAATATTTGTCTATAGACATAAAAAAAGCACCCATTCGGGTGCTTTTTTAGCTTGGAAAATTAAACCGCAGCAGCATCAACTACTGGAATTTTACCAATTTTTGCTTGCCAGATTTTTGGTGCAGTGGCATGGATAGAAGTACCATTCACGTCTACCGCTACAGATACCGGCATATCTTCAACAACAAATTTGTAGATTGCTTCCATACCCAGGTCAGCAAAAGCTACAACTTCAGCTTCACGAACAGCTTTAGAGACCAGGTAAGCAGCACCGCCTACAGCCATCAAATATGTCGCTTTATTGTCTTTAATTGCTTCAATAGCGGTTGGACCACGGTCTGCTTTACCAATCATGCCATATAAGCCAGTTGCTTCTAAAACTTGGCGAGTAAATTTGTCCATACGTGTCGCAGTGGTTGGACCAGCAGGACCCACAACTTCATCCCTAATCGGATCGACTGGACCAACGTAGTAAATAAACTTACCTTTAAGGTCTACCGGTAATTCTTCACCGTTATCTAACATTTCACACATGCGTTTGTGCGCAGCGTCACGACCGGTGTAGATTGTACCGTTAAGCAATAATGTATCGCCCGGTTGCCAAGAATTCATTTCTTCTTGTGTAATGGTGTCTAAGTTTACACGCTTAGATGTCGATGAATCCCAAGTTACAGCAGGATAGTCATCTAGTTTCGGTGCTTGAATATGCGCAATGCCTGAACCGTCTAACTGGAAATGTGCGTGACGCGTTGCAGCACAGTTCGGAATCATACCGACTGGTTTACCCGCAGCGTGGCAAGGGTAGTCTTTGATTTTGATATCAAGAACAGTGGTTAAACCACCCAAACCTTGTGCGCCAATACCTAAAGCATTTACCTTTTCGAAGATCTCGATACGGAGTTCTTCCATTTTGCTTTGTGGACCACGACGAAGCAATTCGTCCATGTTGATTTCTTCCATCAATGCTTCTTTGGCAAGCATCATGGCTTTTTCAGCAGTACCACCGATACCAATACCGAGCATACCAGGAGGACACCAGCCTGCACCCATCGTCGGAACAGTTTTAAGTACCCAATCCACGATTGAGTCAGATGGGTTCAACATGGCAAGCTTAGATTTGTTTTCTGAGCCACCACCCTTAGCAGCAACAGTAATGTCTACTTTGTTGCCTGGTACGAGTTTGTAGTGGATCACAGCAGGGGTATTGTCTTTGGTGTTTTTACGGCCAAAAGCAGGATCCGCTAAAACAGATGCACGAAGAATGTTTGAGTTTTCAAGATAACCCTGACGTACACCTTCGTTAATCGCGTCATCTAGGCTCATGGTTAAATCAAATTTAACGTCTAAGCCCACTTCAAGAAATACGTTAACAATTCCTGTATCTTGACAGATAGGACGATGGCCTTCTGCACACATACGAGAGTTAATTAAGATTTGTGCAATCGCGTCTTTTGCGGCTTTGTTCTCTTCACGATCATAGGCACGGCTCATCGCTTGGATAAAGTCTTGTGGATGATAGTAAGAAATGAACTGAAGCGCATCTTTTACCGATGTGATCAAGTCATCTTGCTTGATAATAGTTGTCATATCAAATATCTCTTGAGCGGGCTGTTAGCTAGCGGGCTAAATTATAAGATAAAAAGCAAGTTCTGTGGGCGTTTTGAGTGCTTTTTGGCCGAAAGTTTAATAGCGAATTGCAACTCAAGTTAACTGTCATTTTTGTAGGGATTTCTATCATAAATATGACAAAAGACTGTCATATTTCAGAGTAAATATTACATTTAAAACATAAATTAAAATATTTTGAACTTATTTTTCACTTAAATTATTGAAAAATAATAATTAATACAGTTATTTTGAGTTGTATTAAATATGATGGAACTGTCATAAAGTTGTCATAAAACTTTTACATAATGAGCGCATCAAATCTAAAGTGTAATAAGTATATGATTACTACAGTAGTTTCAATCGTTGGCTTTTCTTTATATATCGCAGCAACATGGATTTACGGTCAGAAAGAAGATCAAGCTTAAGCTCTATCTTCTTTTTTTTTGTTCTATTTTTTTCTCATTCTAATAACATTTTATAAAGTCAAATCTTTAAATCTTTAAATCTTTAAATCTTCAAATCTTCAAATCTCGATCTAAATCTGCGTATACTATTTTAAAAATATGAAAACTTCGATGATGAAAGATCAGTCTGAATTTGCACAAAATATAATTGAAATCTATAAAAAACATGCCCGTGCATGGACAGAATTGCGTGGTCAATTTCTTTATGAGAAAGCATGGCTCGATCATTTTCTTTCACTCCTTCCAGAGCATTCAACAATCCTTGATTTAGGTTGTGGTTCAGCGAAACCTATTGCTGCCTATTTAATTGCAAAAGGTCATTCGGTGGTGGGGATTGATAGTTCTGAGGTCATGATTGAAATGGCAGAACAAAACTTTCCTGAACAGCACTGGATTCAGGCAGACATGCGTCAGCTAGATTTAGGACAAAAGTTTCAGGGTATTTTAGCGTGGGACAGTTTTTTTCATCTGACTCCTGATGATCAACGGGCGATGTTCCAGAACTTTCAAAAACATGCCAAGCTTGGAGCGGCATTGATGTTTAGCAGTGGGCCAAGTCATGGAGAAGCGATTGGAGATATGTTTGGCGATGCTTTATATCATGCCAGTTTGTCGCAGGATGAATATCGGCAATTATTGAAAGATCATGGTTTTGAAGTGGTAAAAATGATGGCTGAAGATCAGGACTGTGCAGGGCATACCGTGTGGTTGGCGCAAAAGTTTTGATCAACTCATGCTAAATAAAAATAATTAAATAATCCGCCTAGAATGTGAAAAATCATTTTAAAAGCCCAATGCCAAAGTTTTTTCTCCATGCATGCGGGCTGGTGCCATATTTTTCACGGAAATTCTTCCTAAAAACCACTGTATTATTAAATCCTGCAAGCTCGGTGATTTTTTCAATCGACAACTGTGTGGTTTCCAAAAGTTCACAGCTATATCGAATTCTTTCCGTATTCAGCCATTCTACTAAGGTCATGCCAGTAGCTTTCTTAAAATGTCGTGTAAATGTCCGACGTGTCATGTGTGTTTGCTCAGCCAAGTCTTCAAGACGATGCTGATCTGCTAAATTCTTTCTTAAAAAATCAAGTAAGAGATTGATTTGTGCATCTTGACTCGACTTTGCCACGGGCTGTTCAATGAACTGAGCCTGTCCGCCCTCACGATGCGGTGGAATGACCATGACCCTCGATACTTTATTGGCAATTTGCGCATTATAAATTTCACGTACCAAGTACAGGCAGCAGTCCAGAGCCGCACCTGTTCCTGCAGAAGTAATGATTCTTTGATCTTCTACGTATAGCGCATCGCGATCGAGCTGAATCTGTGGAAAGCGTTCACTAAAATCGTGTTCAGCCATCCAGTGTGTCGCTGCCTTTTTATGATCGAGTAAACCTGCATAAGCCAGTGCATAGGTGCCATAGCATAGACCCACAATTTTAGTTCTAGTCTGATAAGCTTGATTTAGTCCATCTATAAGCACCTGTTCGGGCTTGTGATTCAAATCATCCCATCCCGGAATAATAATGACATCAGCATTCTGCATGAGTTCGATTCCGCCATCAGGAATAATCATCATGGATTGTTCTGTTGTTACCGGTTGACCGTCCAGCGAGAATATTTTCATCTCAAATAGAGGTTGATCTTCAAGTTTAATATTAAAAATAATGTGCGGAATAGAGAAATGGAAGGGATTGATATTTGGATAAACGTACAGTCCAATCATGGGTAGCGCCATTCAATCTGCCTCCTCTAAAATAATCAATATAGCATTTTGTCCCAATAGTTTCGATGATTGTCTTTAAGGACAATTTTTATCTATTTTGATTTCCATCATCATGCAAGCCTCAGTAAATGATTGGATATGTAATATGAATAAAATTTTAAGCAGCTCTTTTATTGCGCTCTCGCTAGCAACGGCTTCATTCAATTTATATGCGAATGACAAACTTGCTCAGCGCGATGCCTCTAAAGTTACGCATATACAAGGAATTCGTAATGCAACCATTAAGGTGACTTATGCCGACACGACATTTTTAATTGACCCAATGTTTGCCAAAAAGGGTTTCTATGAAGGCTTCCCGAATACTCATCGCAGTTTCCTTCGTAATCCATTGGTGGATTTACCGATTAAACCTGAAACGATTCTACAAGGTGTGGATGCAGTGATCGTGACCCATACGCATCTGGATCATTGGGATGAAGCAGCACAAGCCGCCATTCCTAAGAATATGCCTTTATTTGTGCAAAACAAAGAAGACCAGAAAGCCATTCAATCCCAAGGTTTTAAAGATGTTCATGTGTTAACACAGACAACTTTTGACGGGGTTAAATTGACTAAAACCGGTGGTCAACACGGTACTGATGCAATGTATCGAAATCCTGAGCTAAAAGCTGGTCTGGGTGAAGCAATGGGTGTGGTGTTTGAAGCAGCAGGGCATGAAACCGTTTATGTGGCAGGGGACACAATCTGGCGTGCAGAAGTTGATCAAGCGATCCAAACATTCAAGCCTGATGTGATTGTATTGAATACAGGTAATGCCTTGGTTAATGGCTTTAAAGAATCCATTATTATGGGTAAAGAAGATACTTATCGTGCAACGCAAAAAGCACCAAATGCCAAAGTGGTGGCTGTGCACATGGATGCCATTAACCATATGTCTGTGACACGTGCTCAACTTGCTGAGTATACCAAAGCCAAAGATATTCAAGATAAGGTATTAATTCCAATCGATGGTGAAACCCTGTCTTTCTAAGATCTTTTAAAAAAGTGGATGTCATATCCACTTTTTAACATCAGAAGATAATAAAAATCCCATAGTAGTCATGTATTCAACTAATACCCGTTAGATGAAATCTCTATAAAAAAAACCACCCAATTTTTCAATCAGATGGCTTGGAAAACTTGCTTTGAAAGATTATTGAGTAGCTTGTTGCTCGGCCTGAATTGCGGTTAGAGCAATGGTAAAGACAATGTCATCCACCAGTGCACCGCGTGACAAGTCATTTACCGGTTTGTTTAAACCTTGAAGCATTGGACCTACACTCACTACATTTGCAGCACGTTGTACCGCTTTATAAGTAGTGTTCCCTGTATTTAAGTCAGGAAAAATAAACACATTGGCACGACCTGCAACAGGTGAACCTGGTGCTTTAGATTGACCTACGCTTTCAACGGATGCAGCGTCATATTGAAGTGGACCATCAATCAGTAAATCAGGGCGACGCTCTTTAGCAATCCGTGTTGCTTCAGCCACTTTCTCTACATCTGCACCTGTACCAGAAGTACCGGTTGAATAAGAAATCATGGCAATACGCGGGTCAATACCAAAGGCTTTTGCTGAATCTGCCGATTGAATGGCAATTTCAGCCAGCTGTTCAGCATCCGGGTCAGGATTAATTGCGCAGTCACCATACACGTAGACTTCATCCGGTAACAACATGAAGAATACCGAAGATACCAGTGAATAATCCGGTGCAGTCTTAATCAGCTGGAATGCAGGACGCACTGTATTGGCTGTGGTGTGTACTGCACCCGATACCAGTCCATCGACTTGATCGAGGGCAAGCATCATGGTGCCGAGTACAACGGTATCTTGCAGTTGTTCACGCGCTTGTAATTCGTTAATTTTACCTTTACGCAATTCCACCATTTTCGGCACATAGTTTTCACGAATTAAGTCAGGATCGATAATTTCAAGATCATGCGGCAATTCGATATTTCGTGCTTTAGCCACTTCTATTACCGCTTCCGGTTTCGCCAATAAAACGCAGTTGGCAATTCCGCGCGATTGGCAAATTGCAGCTGCCTGAATGGTCCGAGGTTCATCACCTTCCGGTAAAACAATCCGTTTTTTTGCTGTAATGGATTTTTGAACCAACTCATGACGAAAAGCAGACGGCGATAAACGAGGCTTGTAAGAACCATTTAGCAGTAGGGCAATCCAGTCTGCATTCAGGTGACTGGATACGAAACGACTGACTTGCTCTGCCCGTTCAGTATCATCGACTGGAATTTCATTGCTTAAATTGGAAAGGCTCTGTGCTGTCTCAAAGGTGCTGAGCGGTGTGTGCAGAATCGGTAAACCATTTTTAATAGCAGTCTGGCAGAAAGCTAAAACCGAAGCATTTGGCTCATGGTGTTCAGTTAACACCAAGCCAGCTAGAGGAATACCGTTGCTGCTAGCGAGGCTACTTGCCAATAAAACATCAATACGGTCAGAGGCACTAATAATCAGTTCACCAGCCACAAATTTATTCAGTTCATGCTCAATATTCGAAGCAATCAGACTGCTATGTAATACCCGGCGCTGCGTGGCTTCACCCCGGTTAATCCATTCTGCTGAGATATGCGCAGCCAGATCGGAAATTCGCGGTACACTTAAAGTATCACTGAAGGGCACTAAGCCAATCACTGGAAGCTTTTCAGAACCAAGATGGGCATGCGTTTTTTGAAGTGCTGTAACAAATTTTTCGGTTTCACCAATCAGGCGTAAACTGGGATCAAATGTGACCGGAACCTGAGCAGAATCTTCATGCAAGCCCTTGGTACGCATAAACAAGATGCCGGCCATACGGGTAGAAGAGGCACCGCCAAAATAGCGTAACTGATTTTCGACTTTTTCCGCGCTCAATTCCGGCGTATTAATATCGGCATTGCTGACAATAATGACTTTGGCATCGAGTGCCTGCGCCAAGGTGGCATTCATTTCAGAGGCAAAAGCATCACGACTGTTCGGTAATAAGCCTTCAACAATAATCAGGTCATGGTTCTTGGCAATCTGACGATGCAGACGTACTGCTTCTTCAAGTAGCTCATCACTTTCATCTTGATTAATTTGCTGAATCAACTTGGTATAAGGAATCGGTTCAACTGTTTCACTATTTGATAAATGACGATACAGTGCTGTTGTACGATCTATGGGTTGATTTTTTTCTTGTGAAAAAGGTTTAAGAAAACCGGCTTTCACACCTTGGCATTCCAAAGCATAGACTAAACCTAGGCTGGCTGAAGTTAATCCTACGCCTTCCCCAGTTGGAACTAATAAAATTGTTTTCATGGCTTGATTCTAAATAAAAGGATTCAATGATGAGCATTATAAAATGTGCGATGGCTTAAGCCGTCGTAACATCTGCTTCAAACTTTTTTGCAGCTGCTTGACTAACCTCATTCACAACATTCTCGGTTTCTTGCGCAATGCGACCTTCTTCATCAGTAGGGACTACCCAAATTTGAGGGCCGGTACCTGCGTCAATACGACCTTCTGTTCCGCGTTTCAAGTTATCGTTTTGTTCTTTGCTTAAGTTAAAACCGAAGTGAGGGAGATATGCCAATGTTTTTTCACGGATATAGGCAGAATTTTCCCCGATACCACCTGTGAAGAACAGACCATCAATACGCGGCAAGCCACAGCTTAAGGCTGCAAGTGATTTAGCTAAACGGTAGCAAAATACTTCAATCGCAATGCTTGCATCTTCATTGCCCTGTTCAGAGGCTTCAATCAGGGTACGCATATCATTCGAAAGATTCGAAAGACCCAGTAAACCACTTTGATTATTCAGCATTTTATCGATTTTATAAATATCCCAGCCCAAGTTGCTTGCCAGGAAGCTATGAATACTTGGGTCAACATCACCACTACGGGTACCCATAACCACACCTTCTAATGGTGTCAGCCCCATAGAAGTATCCACACTTTGGCCATTCCAAATGGCACAAGTCGAGCTACCATTGCCGAGGTGAGCCGTTAACCAGCCACCTTGTTTAAAGCTGCCTGCCAGTTCTGAACCGCGTTCAGATACATAGGCATGACTGGTGCCATGGAAACCGTAACGGCGGACATTGTGCTCGGTATATAAGAATTTTGGCAATGCATAACGAAAAGCATGTTCCGGCATGGTTTGATGAAATGCTGTATCAAATACCGCGACTTGTGGCAACTGTGGAAACAAACGCATGGTTGCGTCAATACCGACTAAATGTGCAGGATTATGTAAGGGTGCAAGTGGTGTTGCCTCACGAATACGTTGTACGATTTCTTTAGTGAGTAATTCTGCTTTGGTCAACGTACCGCCATGTACTACACGGTGGCCAATGGCTTGAGGATTATATTGTGATAGGCGCTCTAAAATGGTTTCCAGTGCTTTTTCATGATCAGCATAGGGAATAGAAAGTTCGAGTTGCTCACCGCCAACAGTGATGCCTTTAATGCGTGCATCAGCAGAACCTAGATTTTCTGCCAAACCAAAGATACGATCTTCACGGTGCTCAGAAACTAAAGCATATTTGATAGAAGAAGATCCGCAGTTAATCACTAATACTGATGTAGTCACGTTTATATACCCGAATTCTAATTGAAATAATTATCCCTTATTGATCACGATGCAATGTTGTTATGATGCAATCTTGATCAGTATGAATGTTTTATCATGGGTTTTTTATTGCTCCTAGATAGACTTTAGGAGATTAGACTTAAGCATTATCGACCGGTTGCATAATAATAATTAAAATTTATCATTTCATAGATTTCATTTATTAATAAAATAGTACTCAATCCTAAAGTGTGTCGTCTGTATGAATTATAACCATAACATGAGCGATCAATTTTGAGCAGCAAATCATGTTGTTTTAATATTACTTTTGATACTTTATTTCTGACCAGCGTACGATCACATAAGCAATCAGTGCAACCATAAAAAAGACCAGCATCATCCAGGCCAAGCCCTGTAGAGTTTCTATAATCGTCCGATAAATCTCGAGCACCCATCTTTCCTGGGTAAGTTCAATCACAATTTTTTTGTCATTATCGGTATAGGTGAGTGGCGTGATGTATTTTTCCATATCGTAAATACGAATGCCGGAAGATGTACCGACCACCATGCCGGCAAATTTGGTGTATTTTGCCCATGCTTCATGAATGGGATCGTTAATTATTCGCGCCAGAATTTGATTGATAGAGTGGGAAAAAATTTTCATTACGGCAAAAGAGACCAGTAATGCCAATACGAATGTACAGATCATTAAATAATAAAACATTGCATATTCCCTGTTATGGTTATTTTTATCATCTTATGAAATTTAGCTTAGAAATATTGTAGTGGCTATGTTCAGCCTCATTTTTGAAGCTGAACACGGAATAATTCTGCTAAGCGCTGTATTTATTGGCGAATTTGACCATCACCAAACACCACCCATTTTTGCGAAGTCAGACCTTCAAGACCCACAGGGCCACGGGCATGAATCTTGTCAGTTGAGATACCAATTTCTGCACCTAAACCATATTCAAAGCCATCTGCAAAACGGGTAGAGGCGTTGATCATCACTGAGCTTGAATCTACCCGGGCTAAAAACTGACGAGCATGACTATAGTTTTCAGTAATAATGGCATCGGTATGGTGTGAACCATATTTATTGATGTGTTCAATTGCTTCATCAATTCCACTGACCACTTTAATCGCCAAAATTGGACCTAAATATTCGGTATACCAATCTTCTTCATTGGCCGGTTTAACATTTGAGCCTAAAATGCGCTGCGTTTCGCGGCAGCCACGCAGTTCAACCTGTTTCTCGGCATAAAGTTCAGCAATATTAGGCAGAAATTCTTCAGCAACTTTTTCATCGACCAATAAAGTTTCCATGGCATTACATACGCCATAACGATGGGTTTTGGCATTTAGCGCAATCGGTAAAGCTTTTTGCAAATCGGCCTGTGCTTCAACAAAGACATGACAATTACCATCTAGGTGTTTAATCACCGGAATACGCGCTTCATTGCTCACGCGCTCAATCAGCCCTTTGCCTCCACGTGGAACAATGACATCTACATATTCAGACATGGTAATCAGATGACCGACTGCCGAACGGTCAGCCGTGTTAATGACTTGCACTGAAGTTTCCGGTAGACCCGAAGCTTTTAAACCATGCTGGATGGCTTGAGCAATGGCTTGATTAGATTGTAGTGCTTCAGAACCGCCACGCAAAATAATGGCATTTCCAGACTTGAGCGCAAGTGACGCTGCTTCAAGGGTCACATTCGGCCGTGATTCGTAAATCATGCCGACGACCCCTAAAGGTACACGCATTTTACCAAGCTGGATTCCCGAAGGGCGGTAAGCGAGGTCAGTGATTTCCCCAATAGGGTCAACCAGGCTCATGACATCTTTCAAGCCATGCAACATAGCTTTAAAGCGTGTGGGGGTAAGTTCTAAGCGATCAAGTAATGCACTGTCCAAATTGCTGTTACGACCTTTGGTCATATCAATTTGGTTTGCAGCTAAAATTGCAGCTTCACTGTCTTGTAAAGCAGTGTAAATTGCAGATAAGGCATTGTTTTTTGTTTCAGTAGAAGCGCTTGCCAACACGCGCGAAGCTTGGCGTGCTTGTTGTCCTACCGTTTGCATATATTGTTCAATTGAATCTTGCATAGCGGTTGATCACTTAGAAATTACACCTTCGATAGTAACAGTCTGGCACAAGACAATGAAGCATCTATCGGCAAAAAATCTCTGAAACTTTTCAAGCTATTTATATTTTGAAATTCTTTTGTTTGTAAATTTAGATGAGTGGTCGGGGAATAAGTTGCGTGTTAAATGATCCTCTGTATAGAATAAAAAATAATGACATTGATGTCTGATAATTAAAGCAAATGAATGGATGCTGCGCAGAAATTCGATATTTATTTTCTTGCAAAATAACAATAAGGCAAGAATGGAGGAAGGGATATGAATTCCATGATCCAAATGGACTCGGCACTACAAGAATCGAACACGAGTTTTGGCTTTTTTGATCTTTACCATAGAAACAGTTTTAAAGAACCTGCACGCACCACGTGGATTCAAGGCTGGAAAATTGAATATATGGCAATTGCTCAACCTGAAACGATTCAGAACACTCCAATTGTTATTGTTGGCGGTGCATTTCAAAATTTCAACTCTTATAAATATTGTGTTGAACAATTACTGAGTGCAGGTCCGATTATTCTCATTGATTTACCTTCAATGGGTGCCAATCAGCAAATTACCAATCGTGATACAGGGGTTTCTGCCGGAACTCTGGAATTGCCGGATTTGGCAGGTATGCTCGGTGAGTGGCTGGACATAGAAAATCTTTCCAAAGTTTCGATGATGGGAATGTCTCTGGGTTCAGTGGTGGCTTCCGGCTTAGCACATCAACGTCCTGAATTGGTTGACCGTATGATTCTGATGGGCGTGATGCAAAAAACCCGTAAAAGCTGGCGTATGTTGCTGGAAGAGTCTTTGCATCTAATGAAAGAACAGCGCATGGATGAGTTTGGTCAGGCCGTGATTTTGTATTTGGTCAATCATGCCAAAATTGATAAAACTCGCATGTCACCCACTGCAAAACGTTTGTTCTTTAAACAGATGGCTGAATTTACTGCAACCGAACAAGATCGCTATGAAATCAACTGTAGCCGTTTACTGCGTTTAACGGACGTGCCTATTCCGCAATGTAAAGTATTGGTCGCGTGTGGGCAATATGACAGTTTTACCTTGCCACATGAAAATGCAAATTTTGCTTTGCAATGTCCCAACATGGAATTTGCAATGATTGCCAATGCGGATCATGTACCGCAATTACAGCGCCGTAAAGAAACCATGAGTTTGTTTGCAACTTTCTTACAGGGTCAATCGATTGACACTGTAGAAGGGATTATCCCCATGACACGTGCACATTTGCTGACTTTAGAACGTCGTGGAGAAGAACGGATTGCGGTACAAAATCCAATGACTGTATTGACTCATCGTTATTCAGAATTGCAACTGCCAACACATATTATTGATCTAAACTTCTTTGGGGTTTTGCTTGAATTTGCAGAAGGATTAACAGTAAAAGCTGAGCAATCTCCACGTGATTTGGCTTTGCATTTAGAAGATGATGAAGGCCAATTTAAAATTGAATGTTTAATTTTTGCCGTAGACTCAACACAAATCCGTGCCCTGTTTAAACATGGCAGTTTTGAGGTGGCAGAACGTTTATTACGTTATGTACAACGACAAAAAGAAGCAATCCAGATGCTGGAGTCAGTGAGTTAAGCGTTTTCTTCTGAAGATAAAAAAAACAGCGTATTTAACGCTGTTTTTTTATGCTTGCATGGATCATCCAGACCAAATCTCCCAAGTGTTCGTCACTCGGTGATTCGTTGTTTATCTGATTCTGAAAATAATATTCAGGTTGAACAACAGTAGTTTTTTCAAAACCTGCTTGTTGGAAAAAATCTTGTACTTGTTGAGGATTAATAAAATGGAAACTAAATGCGCTTCGAGATATCCATTTCAATAATTTGCTGCTGGCCCAAATAAAATTAGCTAATTTATTTTTGATCGGTTCTGGATAGAGATCAGTGAGGTAATGCAATTCTTTAAAGTCCTGACCGTAATGGGTAATCGCTTGCAGCAACTGCAATAACATGTCTTTGTTGAAGTAGTTAATTAATCCTTCACTAATCACCACCAATGGGCGAGTTGGGTCAAATACCTGAAAGGCTTGTGCAAAATCGGCCGTAAATAAATCAACAGATAAAACTTCAGGGCTATTCACATCAATTTGTTTCAATGCTTGAGTTTTGACTTTTGCCATACTCGGTAAATCAAGTTCACGATAATCAATGTTGGGATATTTTTGGCGAAAGTTCCAGCCGCGTGGTGATAAGCCACTGGCGATTTCAAGGACCTGTAAATCTGGGTGCTGTTGAATTAGTTGCGTGAGATGCTGATCTATCATGCTATGGCGTTGTTTCAGCGTAGTACGCATACTGCCACCGACAAATTTTTCAGCCCAACTTTCTAAAGGGTGTACCAGTCTGGCCAGCATTTTGCCTTTAGATGTGGCAAAAACGGGGTGTGAAATTCCCATGGTGTACCAAATATAGCCGGTGTAATGCGCAGTAAATGAAATGTGTCGATGTTCTGAAAGCTGTTGTGTCATGTCATCCTGACCTGTATGTTTTTGTAGTTTTAAATATATAATTGAGTGTTTGTTAGGCTTCTTATATGACTGATTGGTATCTTTTAAAAGTTAATATCAGCCGATATAGGCAAGAAGTCTTTGACTTTATTTTTGATTATCATAAAGAAAAAGGAACACCTTGTCGTGTTCCTTTTGTCGCATTAATTAAATGATTTTTTAAAGTTTTCGATAGTGTATCGAACTTTTTCCCATTCGGCACCTAGGTTCAGTGTTTCACCCACGCTGATTTCTGGGATTTTACCACGCATACGTTCCAGACGTTCTTGGTTAGGTAAGGCTAAGTCACTGATACCAGCTAAAGCGGTGCAGGCTGCTAAACGGTCATTACAGACTAAGCCCATGTCACAACCGGCATTGAGTGCAGCTTGAATACGTGCATCTGCACCACCAGCAACGCAGGCCGCTTGCATGGTTAAGTCATCTGAGAAAAGTACGCCACCAAAGTTTAATTCTTGACGTAAAATGTTTTGTATCCAATACGGTGAGAAACCGGCAGGGTTGGGATCGATCTGATCGTAAATCACATGCGCTGGCATGAGTGCATCCAGTTGCGGCATGAGCTGAATAAACGTTTGCATATCTTTGTTGTAGATCTCGTCATAAGATCGTGAATCTACTGGCGCTGCCACATGCGAATCTGCTTTAACTGAACCGTGACCCGGGAAGTGTTTACCCGTATTGGCCATACCAGCACGTTTCATACCTTTCAAAAAGGCACTTGCGAGAGGAACAATATCTTGAATATTTTTGGCAAAGCCACGATCGCCAATCACATCGCTGACATCATTTAAATCCAGCACGGGGGCAAAACTGAAATCAATCCCGACGGCAAGAACTTCAGTTGCCATGAGCCAACCACTTTGCTCAGCCAAATCAACTGCCTTTTCAGGGTCGGTTAAATAAAGCTCACCCAAACGACCCATTGCAGGAAGTAAGGTAAAGCCCTGTTTCAAGCGTTGTACGCGACCGCCTTCTTGGTCTACGGCAATTAAAATGTCGGGTCTTATATGACGCATATGATCTGTTAAAGCACGAACTTGTTGTGGCGATTTTATATTTCGAGAAAATAAAATCATGCCACCCACTTGCGGTGTTCGTAATAGTTCAATATCTTCTTGAGTAAGTTCTGTGCCAGCGATGTCTAGCATCAATGCGCCAATCATATCGGTGTCCGTGTTGGAATTTTATAAAGAAAAACAATACCCGAATTCTGCAATGATTTGCTACATTTTGACAGTACAGAATATGATAAAACTACACGACATACATATTAAGTTGTTTAAGATTTTGAATATACTCGATTCATGTTGAAAAATGACGTTGTTGTAATATTGGTCCAAGACCAAGGAAGTACGAATTATTTATGAAACTTCAGACATTAGCTTGTGCAGTTGCAATTGCGACTGGAGGGTTTTTCTTTACTCATGTAGTAAACGAGGCAATTGCTGCAAATACTACCGTTGCAGTTTCTCAAGCGATACAACCTACGCAAGAACAAGCGCTTGTATCACGCCAATTGGCTACGTTGGTTGACCGTCAGCATTATTTAAATCAACGCTTAGATGCGGCTACCTCTAATCGAATTCTTGATTTTTATTTAGATAGCTTAGATGCAGATCATTCATTATTTTTGGCGCCTGAAGTCGAACAATATAAGAAAAATTATGGTGCAAATTTTGGTGCTGCGTTAAAAGCAGGGGATTTATCGGGTCCTTATTTGATTCACGCGCAATATCGTGAACGTTTAAAACAGTTTTATGAATTTATGTTGGCCGAATTGAAAAAGCCGCAAAACTTGAAACAAGCCAATGTGTATATTGATACCGATCGCGAAAAAGCACCTTATTTCAAATCTGCAGCAGAACAACGTGCACATTGGCAAAAAATGCTGGTGTCGCAGCTCATTAACTTAAATATTAGTAAAGAAGAAGAGGCTGCAAAGCAAAAAGCATTAAAAGATGATCCAGCTTTAGCCAATGGTCAGGATTTAGCCAGCCCAGAAGATTTAACCCCAGTTCAAACCTTGACCAAGCGTTATACCCGTCAACTTGAACGAATGAGCCGTGTTAAAAGTGATGATGTCTTAGACAAAACTTTAAATGCGATGATGTTGACCTATGATCCGCATAGTAACTATTTCCCGCCTGTAGATGCGATGGAATTGAACCGTCAAACTACCTTGCAATTAGAGGGGATTGGGGTTTCGATTCGTCCAGAACGCGGTAATGAAGATTACACCAAGATTGAAACCATTGTTGAAGGTGGTCCGGCCAGTAAATCTGGTCAGATAAAATCGGGTGATCGCATTATTGGTGTAGCACAAGACGGCGACAAAATGGTCGATGTTGTGGGTTGGGCAAGTAATGAAGTGGTGGGTCTAATCCGTGGTAAACGTGGAACTAAAGTCAGTCTGCGTTTACTGGGTGCTGGTGCATCAATGAGTCAGGCACGTACAGTAAGTTTGGTTCGTGATGTGATTCAGGAAGAAGATGCCGGTGTACGTTCTCGTACAGTTGATATTAAGCGTAATGGTAAAAACTACACTTTTGGCGTGATTGAAATCCCGTCGTTCTATTTGAACTATCGTGCGCGCCGTGCAGGCACAGATTATCGCTCGGTTTCTGAAGACACCAACAACGCTTTAAAAGCTTTGGCTGCAAAAAATGTGACCGGGATTATTATTGATTTACGTAACAATCCAGGCGGATCACTTGAAGAAGTTGCGCGTATGTTGGGTCAAGTGATTAAGTCAGGTCCCGTGGTGCAAATTCGTGATGGCAATGGCAATGTCAGCGTATTTGAAGATAATGATGGCGGTGCACAAACCTATGCAGGTCCACTTGCAGTCATGGTCAACTTGGCTTCGGCATCTGCCAGTGAAATTTATTCTGCTGCCATTCAGGATTATGAGCGCGGTATCGTGATTGGTAGTACAACCACAGGTAAGGGTACAGCGCAAGTTCAACTGGATACCTTAGCGCATGGTCAAGCGACCTTAACGCAACGTAAATTCTATCGCGTGACAGGTGGTAGTACCCAAAATAAAGGCGTAGTGCCTGATATTAAACTGGTGGATATCTACAACGAAGAATTTGGTGAGCGTAAGGCCAAGAATGCTTTGAAATGGGATACCATTCCAACTGCTCCATTTAAGCGTGAAGGTGCTGTACAACCCTATGTACAAAATCTGGCTCAAATGTCGCAACAACGCGTAGTGACTGATCCGCAATTTAAATATCTGGAGCAACGCAAAGCAATTGCCAAAAAAACAGAAGAGCAAAAGCGTGTAGTTCTGGATATTGATCAGCGTAAAGCAGAATTGAATGCGCTGGAACAAAAAACTTTAGAGTCAGAGAATCAGCGTCGTGCGGTGACTGGTCAAAAGCCTTATGCCAATTGGGAAAGTTACCAGGCTGCTATGGATGCGTTGATTGAGTCACGTTCAAAAATGAAGGCAACACAACGACCTGCTTTACCTGAAGAAGAAGTGTTTGTCACAGAGTCGGCCAATATTTTGTTGGATTACGCGAAATTGCAATCGGGTAAGGCGACTACTAACTAAACTTACTGTTTAGGCATTACTTATTTTAATATCCAAAAACCAGTCAGTTCGTCTGACTGGTTTTTTATTTGTCTGTATATCAGTGGTTCTGAATTGAATAGCCCTTTTTCAAATATAGGGATATGCAACAAGATGTAATGAATCTGATTGAACTTTTGTCTTCCTTGGCAACCAGATTTCTTTATCAGTGTTAAGTTGTATAGAAACTACAGAATGCCTTGAATCACAGGAAATATGAATGGTGTAAGGATAATGATCAAAAGTTTGATCTATCTTTCTTTAATTAAGTAAATAAATTAGTAATAAAAATGAATAGAGTAATGATCGATTGACTAAAATAGAATAGTATTAGATGTTTGTTTTAATTGATGGTTTTAATAAATATTCTTTAATGGATGAAAAGCTTCTGTGAAACAATAAATGATATTAATAACGTGGAATAAAACAAGAATGATAACCTATACGGAAGCTTAATATGGTTCATATATATTCTGATTTTAGCTTGGTAATAGGTTCAGTTATTGTTGCTATTTTGGCCTGTTATTTTGCAGTGTCGATTGAACAATCATTATTCCGTGGCTTACGTCAGCAATATGAAAAAACTCTTCTCGTTATAAGTGGCTGTATGTTGGGTGCTGCAATTTGGTGTATGCACTTTGCAGACATGCTAGTTGGTCATTTACCTGCTGAGTACTCTTTTGATTATGGCCTTACCTTCCTATCTTATGTGATCGCGTTTGTTGCTTCTACCTTTGCGGTTTGGCTAACCACCCGAGCAACCTTGCCTTTTTCACGTCTCGTTTTAGGTGCGGTACTGATGGGCTCAGGCATCGCTGGAATGCACTATACCGGGAAAATGGGTTTAGTCATTGCTCAACATAAAATTTATTATGATCCACGCTTAACCCTTTTTTCGGTCTTGATTGCCATTGGAGGTTCGGGTTTAACATTTTGGCTGACTTTTAAATATAAAAATGCGGTACACAAATTACTGCATATTAAAGCCTCTATTGCTTTCATGATGGCACTTACCATAGTCGGGATGCACTATACCGGTATGGCGTCTGCCGCTTTTTATTCTCTGGATGCGGATCAACTGGTTTCCAGTTATAAAACTGGACAGGGATTAATTTTATTTAGCATTATCTTTGTAAGCAGTTTAATACTGGTTGCTGCATTTACCGTCGCGGTATTAGAACAACGCTTGCAAGCGCGTAATAAACAGCTTTTTAAAGCCAATCGTGAGCTTGCCAATCAAGCCGTTCAGGACAATTTAACCAAGTTGCCTAACCGGTTGTTTTTGGCTGAATATTCACATTCCCTATTTACTAAACATCGTTATAGAGATGATAAAACTGCATTTCTTTACATTGATTTAGATCGCTTTAAGGCGGTGAATGATGTGTTTGGTCATTATGTCGGTGATCAATTGCTGGTGCAACTTGCTACGCGTATTCAACGAATACTTGCAGAAAATGAAAGGCTTCTGCGTATCGGTAGCGACGAATTTTTGATGGTGCTAGAAATAGCAACTATTGAAAAAGCGATCGAAAAGGCGGAACAAGTATTACGGCTGATCCAAGATAGTTTTTTGATTGCCGGTAAAGAAATTAATATTTCCAGTAGCATCGGAATTGCGATGTATCCAGATCATGGTAATAATTTACAAGATTTGCTGATCAATGCCGATGCTGCAATGTTGATGTCTAAATATCAGGGTAGAAATACCTATTCAGTCTTTAATTACAGTGTCGATCAACAAGAAACCAAAAGCCAAACCAGACTGATCAATGATTTATATAAGGCTGTTGAAGAAAAACAATTTATTCTATTTTACCAACCCAAATTCACCACCAAAAGCCATAAAATTTGTGGTGTGGAAGCACTAATTCGTTGGAATCATCCCCGCTTGGGACTACTGACCCCAAATATGTTTATCGATGGAGCGGAAAAAACTGGACTCATTATTCAAATGGGCTATTGGGCACTCGAGCAGGCCTGTAAGCAAATTCAAATTTGGGAACAAGGCGATTCGAATTATTTCCCCCTAGCCGTGAATCTATCGGCGGTGCAATTTGAACATAAACATTTGTTTTCAACCTTGGAGCGCTTGTTTGATAAGTATCAAATTAATCCAAATCACTTAGCCATTGAAATTACTGAATCTACCGCGATGCATCATATTGATGCCAGTATTCTCAGTTTTGAGCGCTTGCGTCAGATGGGCATTAAACTGGCCATTGATGACTTTGGGACAGGGCATTCCAGTTTCTTATACTTAAAGAACTTGCCGGTGGATGAGTTGAAAATAGATCGAGAGTTTATTCGTGATCTGTCCGTCGGTTCAAAAGATGAAATGATTTTAGAAAGTATTATCCAGTTAGCGATTAAATTGGGTTTGGTGGTTACCGCAGAAGGGGTGGAAACGCCATCACAGGCAGACATCTTGACCCGTTTAGGGTGTCAGCAACTACAAGGATACCTGTTAGGCATGCCAGTAAATGTTGATCGCCTGGAAGAGAGTAAATACGCTTTGCCTATTTAAGATTGAAGACTTTTGAACAAGTTTAGTTCATTTCAAAAGTTTGATGATCTGCTACAATATCGCCAAATTTTTATATTGATCAGTTCTGATCTTTTACACTGCGATTCTGCAGTAGGTATCTTTCATGAGTTTTAAAGACGAATTAGCGGCAAAGGTCGCGCAGCGACTGACGTTCGCGATTATTTCCCACCCAAATAACACACTATAATTTATCCGATTCCAAGCTAGAGTCTGTTGAGAGTTAATTACGCTAGCACAAAGATAAATCATGGCGGCAAAACTCGAATCGGTTTCGTCACTGCGCATGGCAATACGTTTGAATTCTTTCAATTCGCAAAAGTAATTTTCGATCAGATACCGTCATTTATACATCCAGTTATCAAATATACGCGGAACCTTAAGATTGGCTTTTGGTGGAATAATTGCTTTCGTATCTCAATCATCAAGTTCCTTTAATAGCCAAACCGCATTAAATGCCTTATCTGCCAATAATGCTTGAAAATCCATATCTTTAATTCACGGCTTAACTTCGGATTGGGAAGAAACAAAAATATTAAGTATCGATAAGAGTCATGATCTGAATTTCTAAGAAAATAAATTAGAAAGAGTTATAGCAAAGCAAATATTCCAAGGAAATACAACTCAAAGTCCAGTAATGAGCATATGAATTGGTATCTATATAAAATCAGACACTTATTTGGAAAAATATGTTCAAGATCGAAACAGTTCAGAGGTATGACACACGCTATGACAAGCTAAAGCAGAGCTACGAAAACCCAGTTGCTTTAGCCTGTACTTTATTGAGTTACTATTATGAAAGGTCAACCGACCCTATTCAAAGCTAAAAACTAAATGTTCACTTTGAGTGAGAAAGTTAAAGCTTAAAATGAAGAGGTATTAAGAATATATTGACCTTGGATGGAGGCTAGAGATTTATTTAAGCCAAAATTTTTATAGCGTAACAAAATCATTTCTGCCCAATTGCGATGCGTAGCAGGTTCTAACATGGAACCATGACTTTTAAACACACTTTTAGCATCTTGCGATAAAATTTGCTGTGCTTCCTGAAATTCTTCTGTATTTATTTGAAAGGCCCGATGAATATATTCAACTTGAGAGGGATGGATCGCCGTTTTGGTATAAATCCCATTATTCATGTCTTGGTACAATTCATTCATTAGCAATTGTGTATGATCAATATGTTCACATACCGGTGAACTGAGCTGAAAACCCGCTGGAATAAATAAGCCCGCTAACTGTGAAATTAATATACCGACTGGGGTTTGATAAATCGTCGTATTTTTAGGACGACGTAAATTCAAGCAAGACAATAAATCATTACCGCCAATTCTTAAACATAAAGTTTTATGGAAGTCGTACTTGAGTGCTTGATTGAGTTCCATATTATGGCCCATATCAAAAATTTCTTTGGTTTCAAGCGTTGGCATTAGGTTGATATTGGATGGCAAAACGTCCATCCACTGTTTTAGATCGTGTAGCGTAAACTTGGGTAAAATCATGCCACTGTAGGTATGATTTAAATCCCAGTCGACAATGTGTTTTGCCATCTCAATATTTCTAGGGCGAATAAATATTGCAGGTGCCTTATAATTCGGCTGTTCTAAACGTTTTTGTAATAAAAGTTTTAGGTTGACCATTGCAGTTTGTACGTCTCTTTCCAATACGGCATCTTCTAAACAGACTGCAATAGATTTAAGTATTGGAAATTTAATCCCTTCGGTAACTTCCCATAATTGCTCATGGGTTGCAGGAATGTACATGGTTGCACCAAGTTCAATCGCATGTTGCAGTTGTTTCATTTATTTTTCTCGACCTTTTTTATCAGAGTGACTGCATGATATGGACCTAACTTGGCACCTAAAATATCTACGGGAATATTCTGTTCTTTGGCAAAATGTAAAAGTAATTGTACATGGGGGTTGGATGGGTCACGGATTAATATTCTTTCAGGAATACGTCTTAATACCGCACGTGTCGCTTCTGCAATGCTAGGTTTAATACGATTAATATTTTTAATACTATAGGTGTCAGAGATCCAAGCAATCGTGTCTAAACAAATTTTTTGTTGTTTGAGTCGAATATGATTATTCCAATGTGCTAAATCTGTAGACGGATTCTGATTAATAATATTTAAAATTTTGTCTATAAAATCTACTGAAATATCATGTTCAGCTAGATGTTTGTAAACTAAACAACTATGCCAATTTTTAGGCTCATAGCAATTTTTTTTTGCTAACTCAAAATTGACATGATCTTTTAAAATGGTGCGTGAGGTTAAACCAGAGATCACAGAACCTAGAATACCAAACGGAATCAGCCAATCCTCACAGCTAGCACTTAACCAGGAATAGCCACCTAAATCGGCTAAGGTGACAAGGCGAGGAATATCCCAGCCTGCATCAAATAATGCCGGATAATCTGCTAAATTTTGGGTTAACTCTCGACAAATTGCACCTTTACCCGTCCAGCCATCCACAAAAACAATATTTTCCGCGCCATGTTGATCAATAATGGCATGTAAGGCTGCAAAGTCGATACCGCGATCACGAATAATACTAATACCGTAATGTACGCACTGCTGATGTTTTTCAATATAGTGTTTGAGCAGTACCCCTAAAGGTACACCTGCACGTACTAGACTGATCAAAATAATGGGCTGATTTTTAAATCGACTCAGCAATGAGTTAGCAATTTTTTGTACATCACTAGCCAAGCGTTCAGCGCCTTGCTCAAAAGCGTATTGAAAATGTCGCATCTGCTCTTTTGAAGGAGGATGCTCTACACTAATCATTTGAGAGTAATGTTTTTCTCCCGATTGGATCAAATACTCTTTTTCTGCCAATGGTGTTGGTTCAATATCATCAATATTGAGTAGAAAAGTCACATCTTGCGGTCGATATGAACCATGAAAACCTAAGGTACTAAGATCGGATACACGAGCAGAATTCTTATCCATGTCCTAAATATCCTTTTGAATAATGATCTTGCATTAAACTTTGTGCTAAAAACTTATCTAATTGGCTGTTTTTAGGCATACCAAACCAATCACAGCACGCCAAGAAGCCTGCATCAGATAAACTGTCGCCCCAACCTAAGATGGCACGTTCACGATTAGGGTCATATTTGTTGATAAAAAATTCGACGGCTTTTTGTTTAGAAACAAAATTTGGAATAATCGCCAAATTATTCCCATTGATATGTACGTAGCAATGCTCGAGCACTTCAGCAGGTAAGTTGTCGATAATCTTAGATAAAAATAATGGTTCGGGATCATTCTGTTTGGCAACGGTATAGATTTTCCCGCCATTTTCTTCCACCGTCCAAGTACGGATTGATCCAAAAGGTTTGGCATAATCGAGTAATGCATGCGGAAGATCATTCAATAAGTGTTCTAGCTGTGCAGAGGCTTGTTGTTGTATAACAAGCCATTCTTGATCGACCTCTTTGTCGGCCCCTAAAATGGTTCCGCCATGTGAGCAGACTGCACCGTGCTGAAAAGGAATATGTACGCGTTGTAATGCTTCTACTGACCGAGCAGTGACTGGAATCACTTCAGCAGACTCTAATAACCAGTTAACGAATATTTGCTGTTTCGGCAGCATATAAGAAAGCGGTTCGCCCGCTTTATCTGTGGTGGCAATTTTGTGTGATGGGGTTGGTGTGCTTTTACGATGTGTTTGAAAAAGTGTGTCATCTAAGTCAACAAAAATTAACGGCTTAGCATTCATAACTAATAATTTCCAAGTTTTTTATTTGTTCAAAAAGGAGAGGGTCAACACTATCTTTTGCTGTTTCAATAACTAAAAAGACGCGATCAAATTGTTGATGCTTTACGTTGTATGCATAGTTATTCATATTGAGTCCGTAATTGTCTTTAAATAAACAAATACTTTTAATAGCCTGACCTTGCATAATCGGAGAGCGGGTGGTGGAGCTAAAATAAACCTCGGCACCTTGCTTTTCTAGTTGCTCTGCCATTAAAAAAGGAATCCAGGTAAATTCGCCCGAACCTAATACTAGAACTTTTTCCTGCACTTGGATGGGTTTAATCTGCTGCCAAACAGAACAATCCAGAAAAGTGGGTTCGCGTCCCCAGTCATTGGGTGCAATAATTTTCTGGCTTTGTTGCTTGGTTGAACTGACATTCGGCATTTGAATATCAATTTCTTCGTTATTATCTTGCCACTGCCAGTGACCGTGTAATAAAGAGATCACTTCAACGGGAATACCTAAATCATCCGTGACTAAATGCTGTTCAGCCCAGTTGACTAAGGTTACTAAAATAATCCGTTCAACGTGTTCTAAACCCGATTTTTTAAGACTGAGAATTAAATTTCTAAAGGTTTTTCCAGTCGAAATTTCATCATCCACTAAAATAAGTGTTTTTGAACTCAGGATGTGTTGATGTTTAATAGCATCATGACTCGACAAGATAAATTGGTCTTGTGCATGGCTATGTTCTTCTAAAAATAGGCCCAATGTGGGCAAAGTTTCAACTGGATGCCGAGTAGTTGTTAAAAAAATGGCATTTTCCCCGAAATCTGGTTTGAGCTCACGATAGACCCCTGCTCCCAAACCGACTGCTGTTTCAGCCATACCAATCACACTAATGGGATAGGGCAAATTCTTGGGAATAAGTGCAGCAAGGTCTTGATAGCTTTTTTGCATAACTGACGGTGCGACAGGAATATGTTTACCCAGAACTTTAGAAACAAATAAAAATGCACGTTTCGGATTAATTCTTTCTGCAAAGCTAAGCAAATCATCCAAATTCCATTCAGGATGATGATGATTTACTGTCACACTAATACGGCCACGGCTTAAATCAATATGTTTTATCAATGTTTACAATCCATTTTTATACTTTGTATAACGGGGAGAACGTGTACTACAGCAGTTGGTACGGGGCGCTTTAAAACTAAGTGCAATTTTTCAGCAATCAATTCTGCAATTAAATTAATTCCAGTATGTTGTGTATAGGCAAAACCGCCAGCGGGACGGGGATTAATTTCTAAAATATGCCAGACTCCCTGAGCATCTTGTTTAAATTGAATATTGATCAAGCCATCGCACTGGAAATGTTCTACTAAAATTTTACATATTTCATGACATGGATGCTCGATGTAGCATTCTTGATAAAATTTAAATTTTATTCGAGTCACTAAGGCTAAAATTTTGCCATTACTACAGGCAATATCTACAGAACATTCTTGCCCTTGCAAAAAAGGCATAATCAAATACTCGATAGGCGGATCTAATTGAGCATAAGCTTCTATAAACTGTTGTGTATTACACAAAGTATTAGATTGAAACTTCAGAAAATATGAAACGTCATCGCTTAATTGCACAAAACCTGCACCATATACGCCATAAACGGGCTTTGCACAAATAGCGCTATATCGTTGTTGATATTCATCAATAGCTTGTTTTAATTCATTGACATGAGCAACTTTTGCAGCAGAAATGTTAGGTAAGTTTAAACCTTCGCAAATTTGTCCAAATAAAAATTTATTATTAATGTTTTCATGCTGACTTATGCTTCTGGCACCAGTCACTAATTGAATATTATGACGAGAAAATTCTTCACGAAATTGCTCAATAAATTGACTATGTTTTCCACAAAATAAAAGTTGAATAGAATGCTCTTTACATTGTTCTAATAACCAGTCTGAACTGTCCTTAACAACCGGTTGTTGAAAAAAATAGTCTGCATGTAACTTTAGTTCAGGACGTTGATTACTATGGGAACAAAAAATCGTAAGATGGGTAGATAAATTTGAGTTTTTTAATAATTGAATAATGTCATTTTGACAGGAATAACTTTCAGCAATCCAGATATTGTAGTGCGATTTCACAGTAGATTTAATCTCAATTTTCTTAAATAAAAATTATAAATTTATGCTTCTATTGTACATGGAATATATTAAATTTTTTATGTCATAAATTAAATAATTAGTCAAAAAATTCATTAGGCTACTCTAAGCTCAGTGAAGTGGTAGCTAGTTTTTATACTGTTACGCTTGCCGCTTGAATCCGCCTATGTTAAAACAATATAGAATCAATAAAATAATTTTTAATATATTCTTTATATTTATATAATTCAGATACTTAACTGGTTAAACGAAACATTACAATATTGTAAGAGGGTAGTATGCAACTCATTGCGGGTGGAAACATTGCTTTAGCATCTGAAGTAGTGGAAATATTAATAAAAACCAGCATTCCTAATCAAGTAGAAGTTGATTGTACTGCATATCTTTTAGCACAAGGTACGCAAAAAGTGCGTGGCGATCAGGACATGATCTTTTATGGACAAACTCAAACACAGAATCAAAGTGTAGTACTGATTCAGTCTAATTCCAATAACCCATATTTAACTAAATTTAAGATTAATACAGCATTACTTGATCCACAAATTCAAAAAGTTACTTTATGTGCAACTATCAGTGAACCAAATAATTTTAGTCGAATCGCTCCTATTCATATTGAACTTCTATCTGGTACTCAAACCATCGCCAATGCATTGATTCAGACTCAGTCTAAAACAGAAAAAGCATTAATTCTGGCAGAAGTATATAAGCATAATGATAAGTGGAAATTTAGATTTATTGATCAAGGCTTTAATGGAGGGTTAAAACCTTTGGCTGAAAACTTTGGTGTGGTGATTAATGAAACCACAACGAATACTTCACCAACACCAACACCAACACCAACACCAACAAAGTCAAATATAAATTTATCCAAAATTAAGTTAGATAAAAATAACTCGACAGTTAATCTTAGTAAGAACGGTTCAGCTTTTGGCAAAATTTCAGTCAATTTAAATTGGAATAAATCTGCACCTAAATCCGAATCCTTTTTTCAAAAATTAACCCGTTCCAATTCAATCGACTTAGATTTGGGTGCGATGGTACAGCTTAAAGATGGAAACATTGATTTAGTGCAGCCGCTTGGAAACCGATTTGGCGATTTTGATCGTGCTCCCTATATGAAATTAGAAGCTGATGACCGCACAGGAGCATCACTCAATGGGGAAAACCTGCATATTAACGGCACTCAATGGGATCGTATTGAGCGTATTGTAATCTACACTTATATTTATGAAGGTGCAGCCCAATGGGCTGCCACCGATGGCGTGGTAACAATTCGTATTCCAGATCAACCGGAAATTGAGGTGCGCTTAACAGAAGGTAACCAACTAAATACCTGTGCAATTATAGAATTAAGAAATGTTAACGGTACTATTCAAGCCAATCGTGAAGTACGTTATTTTGAAGGTCAAAAAAGCTTAGACCAGTTTTATGGTTTTGGTTTTCGTTGGACCAAAGGCTCAAAAGATTAAATAAACTTAAAAAATATATCTAATCACCCAAAGGAAAGATCATGGCTATTTCATTAAATAAAGGTGGAAATCTATCTTTAAGTAAAACCGATCCATCCCTAAACCAAGTTTTGATTGGTTTGGGGTGGGATGCACGTGCAACCGATGGTGCCGATTTTGACTTGGACGCTTCTGCCTTCTTGTTAGCTGCCAATGACAAAGTCCGCGGCGAAACAGATTTTATTTTTTATAACCAAACCCGATCGCCAGAAGGTTCTGTAGAGCATACCGGTGATAACCGTACCGGTGCGGGTGATGGTGACGATGAAGCGGTTAAAATTGATTTGGCTAAAGTTCCTGCTGATGTGCAGAAGATTGCCATTACTGTGACGATTCATGACGCTGAAAGCCGCAGTCAAAATTTTGGTCAAGTGCAAAATGCTTTTATTCGTGTCGTTAATGATCAAACGAATGTCGAAATTGTCCGTTTTGATTTAAATGAAGATTATTCAACTGAAACCGCAATGATTTTTGGTGAATTATATCGTCATAATGGTGAATGGAAATTTAGAGCCGTAGGTCAAGGCTATAATGGCGGTCTACGTGCCATGTGTGGTCAATATGGCATCAATATTTAAACTTTGTTATTAGGTAAAAAATGAAACATTTCCGTTTTTCGATAATTTTTACCATCATATGCTTAGCTATTTCAGCATATTGGGGCTTCACACATGGTCCTGAAGCCGGTCTGATGGCCATGTTTAAAGTCTTGGCTATTACCTCTATCCTGGCTGTGATGGAGGTTTCGTTATCTTTTGATAATGCGGTTGTCAATGCTTCTGTATTGAAACATTGGGATCAATTCTGGCGCACACTGTTTTTAACCGTCGGGATTATCGTTGCCGTGTTTGGTATGCGATTAGTCTTTCCTTTACTCATTGTTGGTGTGACTGCAGACATGAGTATGATTGAGGTAGCTAAATTAGCGTTAAATGATCCTAAGTCCTATTCAGAAAAGCTTATGGCTCATCATGCTGAAATTGCAGCATTTGGTGGTATGTTCTTATTGTTAGTCTTCTTGAATTTCTTGTTTGATGATGAAAAAGATGAACATTGGTTTCACTGGCTTGAATCAAGACTAGCAGATTTAGGCAATATTCAGGCTATTTCGGTCTTTATTTCACTGGTTGTTCTACTTATTCTAGCAAGCTATATCCCTGATACATCACGTTTAGTCGTTGTGATGGCTGGAATATGGGGTATTGTCGTGTATGTGGGTGTGAAAGTCATTGGTCATCTATTGGAAGGCAGTAGCAATGATGATGAGTCTGAAAAATCCAATGGTGCAACAGCAACAGGTACTATTGTCAAAGGTGGTATTGGTGGTTTCTTATATCTAGAAGTATTAGATGCATCTTTTAGTTTCGATGGTGTAATCGGTGCTTTTGCAATTACCAGCGATGTGGTAATTATTATGCTTGGTCTGGCCATTGGTGCGATGTTTGTTCGTTCCATGACCATTTACCTGGTTGAAAAAGGCACCCTTGATGCCTATATATATTTAGAACATGGCGCCCATTATGCAATTGGCGCACTTGCGTTTATTATGTTGGCCAGTGGCACAGGTTTACATATTCCAGAAGTTATTACAGGACTGGTGGGTGTTGCCTTCATTGTTTGGGCTGTTATCTCTTCAATTTCATATAGTAAAAAGCAACAATCTTCATAAAGTAAATCTGATAAGGAAACAAAAAAATGGCGATTAATTTATCAAAAGGCGGAAACATTAACCTGTCTAAAACTGCACCGACAATGAATAAAGTCGATTTAGGTTTAGGTTGGAATCCACGCGCTACGGATGGTAAAGCATTCGATCTAGATGCTGTTGCATTCTTAACAGGTGAAGACGGTAAAGTGCGTTTAGATGGCGAATTTATTTTCTTCAATCAAAAAGTGTCGCCATGTGGGTCAGTGACTCATAATGGTGATAACCGCACTGGCGATGGTGATGGTGATGATGAAACCATTTCAGTCGACCTGTCTAAGGTTCCTCAAGAAGTTGCAAAAATTGTATTTGCAGTAACGATTCATGAAGGCCAGCAGAATGGTCAAAACTTTGGTATGGTCGATCGAGCTTATATCCGTGTGATTAACCAAGACGCAAATGCAGAAGAATTGGCGCGTTTTGATTTGTCTGAAGATGGTAGCACTGAAGTTGCGATGATCTTTGGTGAATTATATCGTCACAATGGCGAATGGAAATTCAAAGCGGTCGGTCAAGGTTTTAATGGCGGATTAGGTGCTTTAGCAGCAAGTTATGGTGTTGCGGTTTAAATCATTAAAGAGAGTACTAAAAGATTTATCTTTTAGTACTTGAAAGCAATCTGTACCAAATTAATTTTTAGCCGATTGTTTTCAAGTACTATTATTGAGAATAACAATGCTGCTAGTTTCTGGACAAAAAATAGCACTGAATCAACTCATTCAAAACGATACCAAATTTGAATTAGCCATTCAGTTTATTGCTAATTTTGATGTAGATATTTCAAGCTTTGGAATTGGTCTAAATGATACGCTCTATCACGATGACTATATGACTTTTTATAATCAACCTCAGACTCCCAAAGGTGAAGTAGAATTAACTTTAGAGCAGAAAAATTCATCTTTGAATAGCGCTGTCTTTCATTTTGATTTAAGTAAAATTGATCCGAATCAAACCCCAAGATTTGTAATTTGTGCAACAGTCGCAAATGCACATTCTACAATGCGCGAAATCCAAAATGGCCAAATTGATTTGATCCATTCATCAGGTCAGGTATTAGCAACTTATCCATTAAATACATCAAGTTTGATTCAAGAAAAAGCTTTGATGCTAATCGAAATTTATTTTAAAAGTAATGTTTGGCGCGTGGCGGCAATCGGTCAAGGCTTTAACGGTGGATTGAAAGCACTTGTCGAGCATTTTGGTGGAGATGTCGCAGAACCTGTTATAACCACATTCATTATACCGTCCGTTCACGCATCTACGATTAAAGCTTCTACTCCAGTCGCGAACACCTCTAGCATTGATTTAAAGAAAAAAACAGTTCTCGATAAAATTGAAAAAGCAGCACCATATCTGATTGATCTCGCTAAAAAATCTTTGCTGAGTTTAGAAAAAAACAAGCTGCTCAATGTGAAAGCAAGAGTAGCTTTGATTTTAGATTATTCAGGATCAATGAATAAACAATATAAAAATGGCGATGTACAAAGCGTTTTAGATCGCATCATGCCGCTTGCAGTCAATTTTGATGATGACGGCAATTTTGAGTGCTGGGCTTTTGCTGAGAAACCTTTAAGACTGAGCGATGTCAGTCTGAAAAATTTAAATCATTATATTGAAACCGAAAGTGGTGGTCATAAATCTTGGAAAGCAGGCGCGCGTTTTAACAATGAACCTGCTGTTCTAGAGACTGTATTAGAATATTTCACCCAAGAAAGTTGTTCAGATTTACCTGTATATGTGGTGTTTATTTCAGATGGTGGCGTATCTGAAACCAAGAAAATTAAACACATTTTAAAGCATGCCTCAAAACAGCCTATTTTTTGGCAATTTGTCGGAATAGGTGGACGGCATTATGGTGTATTAGAGCAGTTAGATACCATGGATGGGCGTGAAGTTGATAACTGTAACTTCTTTGAGATGGACAATATTCAGAGCATGCCAGAAGCACAGCTGTA
This sequence comes from Acinetobacter sp. TSRC1-2, assembly GCF_049895885.1. NCBI lineage: Bacteria > Pseudomonadati > Pseudomonadota > Gammaproteobacteria > Moraxellales > Moraxellaceae > Acinetobacter > Acinetobacter sp. TSRC1-2. The sequence goes on along the minus strand of NZ_JAFCTF010000001.1, from coordinate 409,561 downwards.
TGATTTGTTACTCCAAGAGTTTCCATTATGGCTAAAAGATGCAAAAGCTAAAAACATTGTTAAAAAATAGGAGACGAAAATGGCAGAGTTGAATCTTGTTGGCAGCCCTGAACCTTTTCTACACGTTAGCATGAAGAAAGGTGAATACATTTATTGTGAATCTGATGCAATGGTGATGGTAGAACAAAATCTGGAAGTAAGTGGTAAATTACGAGGCGGCATTTTTCAAGCGTTTATGCGTAGATTTACCTCAGGCGAGTCCTTATTCCAACAGCAAATTAAAGCCAAAACTGGGGATGGAGAGTGTTTGTTATCGCCTAATTTGGATGGCGATATGCAGATTCTTGAGGTTGGACAACGTCAGTATATTTTATCTGATGGTGCCTTTGTTGCTGCAACCGAACATACTAATATTAAAGCGAAAGTGCAGAGCAATATTGGTGGAGCTATGTTTGGTGGAACAGGCGGTTTTGTCGTTATGGAAACTAGTGGACAAGGCAAAGTGTGCATTTCTGGCAGTGGAACCTTACTCGAGCTAGAGATTACGCCTGAACAAGGTGAAGTGACGATAGATAATGGTCATGTCGCGGCATGGGATGCTTCACTCAATTACAATATTGGTATCCCAAACTCAGGTGGTGGTGGATTTGTTGGCAATATTGTCAATAGTTTCACCAGCGGAGAAGGCCTAGTGATTAAGTTTCGTGGGCACGGTAAAGTGATCGTATGTTCACGTAATCGTGCAAGTTATCTACAGTGGTTAGCAACAGCTTTAGGTCGCAATAATTCAAATTCAAACTGAGGAAAATAGTAATGGGTATTAGCTTAGTAAAAGGGCAAAAAATTTCTTTAGAAAAAGGTGATGGTTCATCTTTAACTAAAATATTTCTTGGAGCTGGTTGGGATGTGGCAAAAAAAGGTGGTTTACTGGGAATGTTTGGTGGTGGGGGGGATTCAATAGACCTTGATGCCTCTGCAATCATGTTTGATGAGAAAAACATAGCAGTAGACAGTATTTGGTTTGGTCAATTAAATAGTCGCGATGGAAGTATTAAACATTCTGGAGATAACCGTACTGGTGATGGGGATGGTGATGATGAAGCAATCCATGTGGATCTAACTCGAGTTCCTAGCCAGGTAAAATCTATCGTATTTACCATCAGCAGCTTCCGTGGGCAAACTTTTGAAAAAGTTGAAAATGCTTACTGTCGTTTGGTGGACGCGACAACGAACACTGAAATTGCAAAATATAATTTATCTGCAAAAGGAAGTTATACAGCGTTAATTATCGCTAAAGTTTATCGTCATAACGGTGCATGGAAAATGTCTGCATTGGGTGAAACCTGCAATGGAAAAACCATTCAAGATATGGTTCCGTCAATTTTGCCTGTTTTATAATATAATTTAAGTTTATAAGAACAGCTCGATAAATTGAATGAACGAATTTATTTCGCTGTTCTTAAAAAATAAGATTGAACAGACTTCTTTCATAATTCATTTTTGCGTGGTTCCATTGAAATTTTTTTATCATAAACTTAGAGTGATTTAGGCTTAAATCAGACTTGAATTTACCTTTTGAACAAATAATAGACTTCTTTCATAAATCAAAAAATGATCTTTTTTGATGGACATTTGTACCACATATTTTTGAGAATTTATGCATAATTTATCGATGAAATACATCGACTCTAAGAGGCTTTCTGATCTTCAGTTCAAGCGATACACAAGCATATCTTAGTCAACTTTCAACCTGATAGTTGAGCAATTAAAGATGCATGTTCCGAGCAAAGGTAGACCACCTAAATTAAGCATACAAGATCAACTTCTTCTGTGCTTAAGCTATTGGCTGGAATACCGAACTTTATTTCATGTGGCAACCAGTTACGGTGTTTCAGAACCGACTGCTTCGAGAATTGTTCACCATGTCGAAGACTGCTTAATTCAATCAAATCTCTTTAATTTGCTAAAGGATTTACCGCAAGGTGAAGGGATTAATTGGAATGTTGTCATCATAGATGCAACTGAAACTCCAATTCAAGAACCCAAAAAAACAGAAGCAAAGCTATAGGGGTAAGAAAAAGAAGCATACCTTGAAAGTTCAAGCAGTGATCCACTATAAGACTCAGGAAATTCTAAGTTTATGTATGTGTAAAGATACAGTGCATGACTTTGAATTATTTAAGAAACATTTAAAGCAGATTCCAGTGGATGCCTTTATTCTTGGGGATAATGGCTGTCAAGGGATTTACAGTGTTTATGCGCAAAGTTTATTGCCTTTTAAAGCAAAACGACGCTGTAAACTAGATCCTGAGTTAAAAGTATATAACCGAGAAATTAACAACAGAAGAATTGGAATTGAGCACGTATTTGGTGATTTGAAAACCTTTAAGATTCTTGCTGAGCGTTATCGAAATAGAGGAAAAAGATTAGGGCTCAGATTCAATTTGATTGCTGGAATTTACAACATGGAGTTGAGTAAAAAATGATTTATGAAAGAACTCTATTTTTGTCTTTAAGCTCTTCTGACTTTCTAGCAATGAAGCGAGCAGGAATTAACTATGGCGTAAATGCCACATCGGTTAGGGGTTTGTAGTTCTTTAAATTCTCATTCAAATTTTTCATTTCACAGTATCTTATTTTTCAGTCATGGAAGCATGTTAAGCAATCATATATAATTACACCAATTTCAAATTTCTCTTATCGCACAATTTCTCATCACTTTTCATTATGTGTACAAATGTGTGTACAAATTGCAGATTTAATATATGTTTAAAGACGAATTAGTCAATCAGGTAAAGGCCCGTAGAACTTTTGCTATTATTTCCCACCCTGATGCTGGTAAAACCACTATGACAGAAAAACTATTGTTATGGGGTAAAGCGATTCAGGTTGCCGGAATGGTCAAAAGCCGTAAGTCAGACCGTGCTGCAACGTCTGACTGGATGGAAATGGAAAAAGAACGTGGTATTTCCATCACCACCTCGGTTATGCAGTTTCCCTATAAAAAGCATGTGATTAACTTACTTGACACCCCGGGACATGAAGATTTTTCGGAAGATACTTACCGTACTTTAACTGCAGTTGACTCTGCACTGATGGTGATTGACGGTGCAAAAGGTGTCGAAGATCGTACTATTAAATTGATGGAAGTGTGTCGTATGCGCGACACGCCGATCATTTCTTTCGTCAACAAAATGGACCGTGAAATCCGCGAGCCATTAGAATTGCTTGACGAAATTGAAAACGTGTTGAAAATCCGTTGTGTGCCATTGACCTGGCCAATGGGTACAGGACGTGATTTTGCCGGTGTATATAATCTTTTAGAAGAAAAATTTTACGTTTACAAAGCCGGTTTTGGCTCGACCATTACCGACATTGAAATTCGTGACGGTTATGATTATCCAGACTTGCGTGAAAAAGTCGGTGATCTTGCTTTTGCTGCTTTTGAAGAGTCTTTGGAACTGGTACAAATGGCCAACGATCCGATTGATCGTGAGCTATTCTTGCAAGGTAAACAAACACCGGTATTATTCGGTACTGCTTTAGGTAACTTTGCGGTAGATCATGTTCTAGATGCTTTCATTAATTTAGCACCTGAGCCAAAAGCGCACCCAACTAAAGAGCGTACTGTAGAGGCAACTGAAGAAGGTTTCACTGGCTTCGTATTTAAAATTCAGGCCAATATGGATCCGAAGCATCGTGACCGTATTGCATTCATGCGTATCTGTTCAGGCAAGTATGAAAAAGGTTTAAAAATGAATCATGTACGTCTGGGTAAAGATGTGCGGATCAGTGATGCCTTGACCTTCCTGGCAGGTGAACGTGAACAGCTAGAAGAAGCGTGGCCAGGTGATATCATTGGTTTACACAACCACGGTACGATTCAAATCGGCGATGCTTTTTCATCGGGTGAGGATATTCACTTCACCGGCATTCCACACTTTGCCCCAGAAATGTTCCGTCGTGTACGTTTAAAAGATCCGCTAAAATCCAAGCAACTTCAAAAAGGCTTGAAAGAGCTTTCTGAAGAGGGTGCAACTCAGGTCTTCATGCCACAAATCAATAATGACTTGATTGTAGGCGCAGTCGGTGTACTTCAGTTTGAAGTGGTGGCGTACCGCTTGAAAGAAGAATACAAGGTTGACTGTGTTTATGAGCCGGTAAACATTAATACGGTTCGTTGGGTGACATGTGATGATGAAAAGAAATTCAATGAATTTAAGAAAAAAGCGCATGACCAATTGTCGATTGACGGTGGTGGTCATTTGACTTACCTGGCGCCAAGTCGTGTGAACTTGCAACTCATGCAAGAGCGTTATCCCGATATTCAGTTCCGTGCTACACGCGAACACTAAACATAACGAAAAATAAAACAGCTTCTTTATGAAGCTGTTTTATTAAGGGGCTATTAACCCTTCATAAATAGTTTGCGCTGTGTGCTAAAATTAAGCAGATAAGGCATGAAACGCAAAGAATAGCGAGACTATTTTTAAGTTTCATAACGAAATCTGGGAAAATTTTAGCCACAGCCTTTAAGGACTAGCATATTTTTTTGCTGCTATGTCGTTACAAAGCAGTTATTTAGAATGACTAAATTTCCTGCTTCCTGCCTCATATCAGCAAAAAATATGTGTCGTCGCAAACATCGATGAAGTGTTAACAGACCCCATTAGAATCATTGATATAGATACATTTATACAGATCAGTCAATTTAGAAAAAGAGTTGTAAGCATGAACGGGAAAATAGTGGGTGCATCAGTGATCATCATTGGTCTGATGCTGAGTGCTTGTGATGCTTCAAAAAAAGAACAACCAGATCAATCCCATGAAAAGTCTGAAACTTCAGTATTAAAAACTGAGCAAGCAGAGGTGTTGCCATATTTAAATATCCAAGAACAAGATGCAAAAATTGCCTTACCCTTTTGTGAAACCAAAAATTGTATTGATTTAAGTATTCAAAGCGTACATACCGCAGATGCCTGGTTAAATGACTGGATTGCCAAAAGCCAAGCAGTGGTGATTCAAGATCAAATTGGACTTAAACAGGACATGAGTTTACAGCAGACGATCAATGCATATGTAAAAAAATCAGATGCTTGGCAGGCTGAATTTTCTAAAAATAAAGCCTATGAATTGGCGATGTATACCCGAATTGCCTATCAGCGTAATCAATATGTCTTGATGCAATTAGGCGTGGATACCAATCAAGAAGGCATTAAAGTTAAAGAACGCTATTACTTTTTCGTGGCCGATCGCAAAAAACAGAAAGCAGTGACTTTATTGGAGTTAATTGAGCCTAAGCAGCAAAATACCGTGAATAACCTTGTACAGCAGGCTTATCAAAAATGGTTAAAAGAACAAACCACCGAAGTGAAAAAGCATTCACCCAAAAAACTGTATTGGGGACAAGCAGACTGGTTCTTTGATCAAGAAGGAGTCGGTTTACACTATCGTACCCATGAAATTGTTAAAGACGGAACACAACTGGACATCTATTTAACCAAACAACAAACCAAGCAGATATTGAAAGCTGATGCGTATCAGCATATGTTCTAGTAATCCCGTAATAAATATGTACATCTAACAGAAGTCCATTTACCCGATTAAACTGATAGGTCAGATGATGCTAAAAAATAAAACAATTTTTACCATGAGTATTCTTGCAGCAGCAATTGCATTGAGTGCCTGCCAGCCTAAGCAAACCGAACCTAAACAGGAGGATACAGCCGCATCTCAAGCTGTGGCACAACCTGAAGTTTTAAAATTGGCAGGGGATTCTGAAAAGTTAAGCTTGGATTTACCTGAATGTGATGGTAATAGCTGTCCAGAGATTTCTATAGAACGTCTGTCCAGTAACCAATCCTTTATCGATGAATTTATTGATCAGCAAGTGTTAAAACGGCTGGATCAAATTTTAGATATGTCTCCGAAATTGGTAAAAGAAAATCAGCAAGCGACTGCTGAAAATCCAAAAGCTTCTAAAGCTCAGAATCAAGCTACAGAACAGGCAGCCTCTTTAGCGATTGAAACACCAAAGCAAAAACTGGAACAACAAGTTGCACCTTATTTAGTGAATTTCTTGTCTTTGGATAAAGAGTTGAAGGCTTTAAGTGCCAATCATCAAATTAGCTTGATGATCAAGCCGAAGATCTTAAATGCAGGCTTGCCTTTAGCAACTGTGGTTTTAAATTCGAGTAGTTATTTGGGTGGAGCACATGGTTCATCATCACAGCGCTACTATAACTTTGATTTGGAAAAGAAAAAACAAGTTGAACTGAACGATATTTTAGCCCCGAATCAAAAAGCAGCTTTGGAAAAGAAAGCCCATGAAGTCTTTAAAGCATGGGTGATTGAGTCCAAGTTGGCGAATAGCGTTGAAGAATATGAACAGGCATGGAAATTTACCTTATCGGATAATTTTTATTTATCCACTCAAGGTTTGATTTTGCAATATGGCGAATATGAAATTGGCCCGTATGTGGTGGGATTACCGCGTTTGACCATTCCTTATGATCAATTGCAAACTGTACTGAAGAAACAGTATTTACCTCAGGTTGAAGCAAAGCAGGCATCGGCACCTGCAGGTACGCCTGCGGTAAATAAAGTCAAACCTTAATGCCTTATCCACTGTTTGATACTCATACCCATTTTGATGTTCCCGACTTTGATCATGATCGGGAACAACTGGCGCGTGCTGCAAAAGCAGTGAGGGTTGAGCGGCTAATTTTGATTGGGTTTGTGCAATCTCGCTTCAAAGATTTACTGCAAACGCAGCATTTTTTAAATCAATTAAAAGATGTGCCGCAAAGTTATTTAGCTCCAGGTCTGCATCCTTTTTATATCGAACAACATCAAAACTCACATCTGAAAGATTTAGAACGACTTTTAAAAAATGAAGCATGTGTGGCTATTGGTGAAATTGGTTTAGATACTTTTTCAAAACAACACAAACAGCCTGAAATATTTAAAAAACAACAAGATTTTTTCTCTGCACAACTTGGAATGGCGCAACAATTTGATAAACCAGTTTTACTGCATATTCGGAAATCGCATGCTGAAACATTGGCTATATTGAAGCAGCATCAATTTAAATTAGGCGGGATTGCACATGCTTTTAGTGGTGGAATAGAAGAAGCAAAAGCTTTTATTAAGCTTGGTTTTAAAATTGGTGTCACCGGGCAAATTACCAATCCTAATGCAAAAAAACTACATGCCGTGGTTCAGGCCATTGGTGCTGAGCATTTGGTTTTGGAAACAGACTGTCCGGATATGACACCATTATGTTGTCAAAGTTCTACCGAACACCGAACCCGAAACACCCCGGCCAATTTGCCTTATGTGTTAGCTGGATTAGCACAATCTCTTCATCTTTCACCCGCTAATCTTGCCTTGCAATTATGGCAAAATTCACTCCATGCCTTAAAACTTGATATCTAAAAAATCTTATGAAATAACCTTTTATCTATAAATATTCGTATTTCATTGCGTAGTTTGTTATGACTATAAGATATTGAGTTACGCTGTTTTGTGGAATATTGCAAAGATCCATCTTGTATCGTTAAAACCTGTCTATACTATTTTAAAAATCTAAATCAAAAATAATGAGTGAATTATGCAAAGTAATAACCCTATTTTAACCCGGGTAGAAACCCAAAGTGATTTTAACCAGACCATGACTGTGCAAGGCGCGATTCAAAAATCAGTGTTATTGACGGTGATTGCTGCTGCGGTAGGCCTATTACTGTTTTTCTATAGCTTCATGACCCTGAATTTATCGCTTGCTTATGCCGGTGCAATGGTTGGTGCGATTGGGGGCTTGATCCTGGCACTCGTTGCTACCTTCAAGCCGAATACAGCACCTATTTTGGCTATTCCTTATGCCTTGTTTGAAGGTGCCTTTTTAGGCGGAATTTCTGTGATATTCCAAGTGAAATTTCCCGGCATCCCTTTACAAGCCTTATTAGCCACCTTTATCACCACCTTGGTGATGTTTGCCTTGTATCGCTTTCAAATTATTCGTGCTACGGAAAAATTTAAAGCCGTGGTGTTGTCTGCATCAATTGCTATTGCAATTGTCTTTGTGGTGCAAATTGTCATGCGTTTGGCTTTTGGCTCAAGTATTCCTTACATTTTTGAAAGCAACTGGCTCGGGATTGGCTTTGCAGCATTTGTTGCAGTGATTGCTTCTTTAAACCTGATTCTCGACTTTGACCTGATTGAATCATCTGCTGCGCAGTACGCGCCGAAAGCGATGGAGTGGTTATGTGGTATTGCTTTGTTAGCGACTTTGGTGTGGATGTACTACTCATTCCTGCGTTTGCTCAGTCTATTGCAGGGTGATGACTAAGCCTTGTAAAAGTAAAATGAACCTAAATAAAAATGCTCCCAGATAGAAGGAGCATTTTTTTATGATTTTACAGAACATGTTAAAAAAAGGCGCATTATGCAATTTCGCAAATGCTCCAGACTTGGCATTATGTTTGTAAATTATTTTGAGTGAGATTCACATGGCACAAGGACTATTGGCGGGCAAGCGCTTTTTAATCGCGGGTATTGCAAGTAAGTTATCGATTGCATTTGGTATTGCTCAAGCTTTACACCGTGAAGGTGCAGAACTTGCATTTACTTATCCAAATGAAAAATTAAAAAAACGTGTTGATGATTTTGCTGCACAATTTGGTTCAACTTTAGTTTTCCCTTGTGATGTGGCTGTTGATGCTGAAATTGACCAGGCTTTTGTCGAATTGGCAAAACATTGGGATGGTTTGGATGGTGTAGTTCATTCGATCGGTTTTGCACCAGCACATACTTTAGATGGCGACTTTACCGATATTACTGACCGTGAAGGCTTCAATATTGCGCATGACATTAGTGCTTATAGCTTTGTTGCCATGGCGCGTGCTGCAAAACCTTTGCTTAAAGTACGCCAAGGTTGCTTGCTGACTTTGACTTATCAAGGTTCTGAACGTGTGATGCCTAATTACAATGTAATGGGTATGGCAAAAGCATCATTGGAAGCAGGTGTGCGTTATTTAGCGTCAAGCCTGGGTAGCGAAGGTATTCGCGTAAATGCCATTTCAGCCGGTCCAATTCGTACCCTTGCTGCATCAGGCATTAAATCTTTCCGTAAAATGTTAGATTTAAATGAAAAAGTTGCGCCACTTAAACGTAATGTAACGATTGAAGATGTCGGCAATGCTGCATTATTCCTATGCTCACCTTGGGCAAATGGGATTACCGGTGAAATTATGTATGTGGATGCGGGCTTTAATACTGTGGGTATGAGCGCAGATTTGATGATGGATGGTGAATAAAAACTCCCTCCTTTGAAAAAGGTGAGAAGCACTGCTTCGCAAGGGGAGGATTCTATCATCTCCCCAAACCCCTCTTTATCAAAGATGACTTTTCCCTCTTCCTTTGGGAGAGGGTTAGGGAGAGGGCGTTAGAATCCCTCCCAACCTCCCTTTAATAAAGGGAGGAATAAAAGCCAATAAAAAAGACCGCATAGGCGGTCTTTTTTATGTGAGGTTGGCTTAAACGATTAAGCTTGACCTTCAGCAGCAACTTGAGCACGTTGCATATTCGCTTCAAATTCAGCATCGAAGTTAATTGGGGTAAGAAGCAGTTGCGGGAAGCTTCCTTTAGTCACCATGTCATTTACAGCTTCGCGTAAGAATGGGAACAAGATATTTGGGCAATATGCACCCAGAATATAAGGAAGACGTTCTTCTTCAACGCTATCAACCAAGAAAATTCCTGATTGTGTTACATCAACGATGAAGGCTGTTTCACCTGCATTATTCGCTTGAACCACAACTTGTAATGCAACTTCATAATGGGTCGCATCAATTTTTTCTGCAGAAGAAGATAGATTGATGTTTAATTCAGGCTGCCATTCTTTGGTAAATACTTGAGCCCCAGGTACTTCAAAAGAAATATCTTTAGTATAAATACGTTCAAGTGCTAATTGCGGTTGAGCTTGTTGTTCACTCATTTTTTAATCCTTAATATGAGGGTGACTTAATGAAAGTATTAAGCCAATAATTCGTTGAGTTTTCCTTCACGCTCTAAAGCATAAAGTTGATCAAAACCACCGATAAATTGGTCGTTAATAAAAATTTGCGGAACAGTACGGTGATTGGTGCGTTGCATCAATTCAACACGTACTTCAGGCGCTTCTTTAGATAAATTAATTTCTTTGTATGCAACGCCTTTACGCTCAAGAAGTTGTTTTGCGCGAACGCAGTAAGGGCATACAGTCGTTGAATAAATTGTTACTTCAGCCATTAAAATATCTCCTTAAGCGAATTACTTGCTTTTAATGAGGGGTAAGCCTTGGACTTTCCAATTGTTCACACCACCATCTAAACGGTAGCTATCAGCATGACCTACTTGTTGTAAAGCTGTACCTGCAATTTGACCCAGGTTACAAATGAACACCAGTGGACGATCCGAAGATTTTAACTCTTCAAGATGGCTTGTAATTTGGCTATACGGAATGTTACGGCTACCGCTGATATGACCTTCACGGAAGTCTTTGGCATCACGTAAATCAATCAACATGGCATTTTTAGCTTTGACTAAAATACCCAAAGATTGTGGTGAAATCTTACGACCATTGCGTTGTCCTTCTAAAACGAAGAACAAGACAATCAATACCCCAAGTGAGCCAAACAAGAAGGGATGATTCCCCATAAATTCCAACCAACGTTCCACAAATCACCTAATTACAATTTAAAATTGCGTAGAGTATAGCTCATAAATATGGCGATCAAAATCGCCGCTTCAAGGGCTAAGCGTTAAGAAATATTAATTTTTTTGCTGTGCTTCAGTAATTTCATCGGTTAAACGCAAATAACTGTCTAAACGACGCTGCAAAATTTCACCCGATTCTGCTGCCAGACGTAAAGCACATTGTTTTTCGTGCTTGTGGGTACAGTTACGGAACTGGCAATGTCCGAGCAGATTTTCAATTTCAGGAAAACCTTGCTGAACTTTGTCTGGGTTTAAATGCCATAAACCAAATTCGCGAATTCCGGGTGAGTCAATTAGTGCTGCACCTTCCCCAAACGCAATTAAACGCGTAGAAGTGGTGGTGTGCTGACCCAGTGCAGAGTTTTCTGAAATAATATTGGTCTTTTGTGCGGCATCCGGAACCATGGCATTAATCAGCGAGCTTTTTCCGACACCTGACTGTCCCACAAAGGCTACAGTTTCACCCGCTAAACGATTTGCCAGTTCAGTTAAATTACCATCAGATTGAGTTTGAATCACTTCATAACCTAATGCTTGATATTCTTGCATTAAGTTCAAAATCGGATCATTTTCTTTGATTAAGTCAGCTTTATTCAGTACTAAAAGCGCAGGAATTTGCGCATCGGCACACGCCACGATATAACGGTCAATCAAGCTTGGCGCAACTTCAGGAAAAGATGCAAACACAATCACAATCAAGCTGACATTGGCGGCCACCGGTTTCACTTTATGGTAGCGGTCAGGACGAGTTAGCAGTGACTGGCGTGGATGAATCGCGGTAATAATGCCGAGTCCGGTATTCGGATCGGCCTGCCATTTCACCCGGTCACCTGTGACCAAGGCTTCCAGATTAGTACGAGTATGACAACGCCAGACACTGCCGAGTTCAATCGGCTTCCAGAACGGGTCGGGTTCGCCTGCTTTGACTTCAGGTTTGATTGGATGCTCATCAGGCGTTGATAGGGCTTGAACCTCAAGTTGACGACCATAGTGCTGTACCACCAAGCCTTCTAGGTCACTTGAAGTGTCTATTTCTTCTTGACGTGTTTGATGTTGTTTCTGAATGCGACGTTGTTGCTGTTCAGTTAAACGACGTTTACGAATTAAAGCCATTCATATCCTAAAAAAAACCATGAACTAAGGCTGTCAAAAATAGCATGAAGCGGGGTACGAGTTACAGCATCGACGCAATAAATTTGCTACTATAGCGGTTTTTCAGCCCAATAAGATTGCACATTTATGAGCAGCACTCCTGATACCCGCCTCATTTGGATTGACCTTGAAATGACAGGTCTGGATACAGATAACGACCAAATTATTGAAGTTGCGACTATTGTGACAGACGATAACCTCAATATTTTGGCGGAAGGTCCTGTGCTTGCTATTCACCAACCCGATCGCGTACTTAATGCGATGGATGAATGGAATACCCGTCAACACGGACAATCGGGTCTGATTGAGCGTGTACGCCGTAGTAAATTGACGGCGCAAGATGCTGAACAACAAACTTTGGAATTCTTAAAAAAATGGGTCACTCCGAAATCATCCCCGATGTGTGGGAATTCCATTTGCCAGGACCGCCGTTTCTTGCACCGTTTAATGCCAGAAATGGAGCAGTTCTTCCATTACCGTAATTTGGACGTATCTTCAGTGAAAGAGTTGGCGAAACGCTGGCGTCCAGAAATTATGAGTGGCTTGAAAAAGAATGCCTCACATTTAGCCATGGATGATATTCGTGATTCGATTGTGGAACTCAAATATTATCGTGAGTATTTCTTTATTACCAATAAGTAAAGACAGACTGATTTATTAAAATTGAAAAAAGAGGCGCAAGCCTCTTTTTTTATAACTAAAAAATTCTTTCTTTATTTTATGAGTAATTTTATGCGGTGAATAATGCTAAAGATATAGATTATCGAATACAGACAAAATTTGATAAAATGCGCCGGTGTTTTTTAGATACCCGATGAAGAATGACTGATCTTCCTGAAGATGATGAATATGAACGCCGCTTTGCAGGTGTGGAAAAAATTTATGGAGATGAAGCTTTTCGTCAGTATGAACGTAGCCATGTGATGGTAATTGGGATTGGCGGTGTCGGTTCTTGGGCAGTTGAAGCGCTAGCACGTACCGGCATTGCTGAACTTACTCTAATTGATATGGATGTGGTTGCGGCATCTAATATTAACCGTCAGTTACCTGCCATGAGTTCGACTTTAGGACGTGAAAAAATTGAAGTGATGGCTGAGCGTTGTCATTCGATTAACCCGCGGATCAAAATTAATTTGGTGGATGATTATTTAACGCCTGACAATGTCAAAGAACTGTTAGAAAAAAAACCTGATGTGGTGCTAGATTGTATTGATGATGTCAAAGCCAAATTGGCCTTAATGCTACATTGCAGATTCAATAAAATTCCGTTAATTGTGTCTGGCGGGGCAGGCGGTAAGCTTGATCCACTCAAAATTCGTGTTGCAGATTTATCTAAAACTGAACAAGACCCGATGTTGGCAAAATTACGCAGTCAGTTGCGTGCCAAAGGGATTTGTAAAAAGCCCAAAGAGAAATTTGGCATTACCTGTGTCTATTCTATTGATAATCCGTTCTCGAGTGCTGATGTTTGTCCAAGTGCTGGCTTACGTTGTGGCGGTTATGGGTCAGCCGTCGTAGTCACTTCAAGTTTTGCCATGATTGCAGTTTCAGAAGTTTTAAAAAGACTGGCAGTGAAAAAAATGAAAACTGCGGCAGTTAAATTGTGATGTAAATCCGAGTCTGTTGATGCTGAACCTGAGCATTAAATATGTTTAGAGACTCTTGTTAAACTTCAGCAGACATTACTGTCATTCATAAAAAATAAAACAATTGAGTAGGCTACATTGAATTAAATTAAAAATAGTTCAGGCATTGGACTGCCTGTAAAAATTTATAGCGATTTGGTCTTTAAAAAAAATTTAAAGAATAATGGTCACTCTATTTACTTAACTCTTTTTATAAGCAAATTATTTTTCGTTGTTTCTTATGACCTTTAAGCCAATCTTTTATTATTCAAATGTATAAGTTAAGTAAGATGAGATATTCAAAGCGAAAAATATCACTACTCTAGAAAACAGGCGAATACACAATTAAATAATTTCTTATTTCTAAAGTTTAGCTTCAGGAGAAGAGTAATGACGGACAATCATAATCGCGAAAAATTATGGGAACTCATCAAGGAAGTACGGTATGCCATGATCAGTCATACAACTGACACACAGGAATTACATTCACAACCCATGACCATGCTGAATTCTGATAAAACTGAGCAGATAAGTGAAAGTCATAATCTTTATTTTATCTTGAAAGATACCAATGATCTGGTCAATGCCGCCAATTCTGGGCGTCATCAGATTGGATTATCATTTGCGAAACCTTCGGATGGTATTTATGTTTCGATTAGCGCCCATGCACATATCAGCACCGATCCAGCTTTGATTGATCTACTCTGGAATCCGTGGGCTGAAAACTGGTTTTCAGGAAAAGATGATCCGAGCGTGCGCGTCTTGGTCGCTGAAGCGGTGAGTGCAGAATATTGGAACGTGACCGACAATAAAGTGACTCAGCTATTTAAACTCCTTAAAGGCAGCGTTACCGGTCATGCTGGCGAAGTAGATTCGGATCATAAAAAGCTGGATTTATAATCTGCCAATATTTAGGGCTGAAAATATAGGCTAAGTGTTTAGACTGAGTATAAATTTGCACTTCAAATGCTAATCTAATTATCTTTAAAGCGATTAGTAACAAGAGCTTAAGAAGAACACGTATAGAGGAAAGTACGTGTTCTTCTTTTTATATCCCTTGACCTGAATTTTTTAGCATCTTCATAAAAATTAAAGTCCAAAATAATAAGCCAAGAGACAAATCACAATAGTTAACAAAATCAGTTTAATCACACCCGATGCACCGACTTTATGAGGCGTATGGGCTTTATGGGTTTTTAAATGGGGTGATGTAAGTGGCGTTGTAGGAGCACCATCTAAGGGATTGGCAATTTCTACTTTGGTCAGTTTTGCAGACTGATAATGATTGGCGACTTTAACAATAAATTTTGTCATTAAGTCATCCAGCTTTTGCGAAAAGTGACGCAGATTAAGCTGTTCTTCAGGTGTCAGTTCACTGCCGTCAGCATGATACGGGTGTTGCTGTTGGTGTTTAACATAGGTCGATAGTGCTTCTAAACGATGTAATGTGGTATGAGCATAATCCGCCTGATATTCACTTGGAAGTAAAGGCAGATATTTACTCTCCAACAAAGGCGAGCCATCAGCGTTTTCCGTCGCAGTTTGAGTCATCCCATAATAAGGAAAATCCCGGTTTGCCGGTTCACTCATGCCTTGTGCAAACTTGCTATCGAATAATTCGTTATCGGTATAGGTTTGAATATCATCCCAACTTGGTTGTTGTAAATCGGCCTCTAGGCGTTTTGAAAGTTTAGGATTCAGCCCGAAACGCCAAAATGTTTCCTGACGGCATTGTTCTTGTTGGGGTTTAGGGGCTTCATAGTCATTGTCAGCGCTATACCATTCGGGTAGTTCTTTACCAAAAATCCATGCGGTTTTTTTATGATGTTCATGACTAACAATAAAATGTGGAATGGCTAAAAGCTCTACATTGGCATTTGGGTTTTTTTCGTCCACCAAAAGACTTGAACTATGCAAGCTAATACGGTGACAGCCTTGTTTTTTCAGACCTTCAAGCCAGATTTGAAAATGTTGCGCAAGTAAATGTTGTGATATGAGATCACGGAAACGCAAGTTATGCTGGTTAAAAATGGAATGCTGTACCCAGTGATTAAAGCTTAAATTCTGGTTGAGATACTCATTACCATAGGTGACCAAGGTCAATTGTTGTTTCCAGATCGGATCGAGTGCCATTTTTTATTGATCTCACGAATAATGCCTTTATCTTATACTTTTTATAAATCTGGATGCCAATCTAATTTTCCTCTATACGGAACTTCATCAATACGTTCAAAAACTGTTAGAATATGGGGTTTTATTATATTTTTAAATTGTTGCTTTGAGAGTTACTATGTCACTGGAAGCCCTGACCACTGAAGCGCTCGCTGCGATTGCAGCAGCTCAAGACCTTGCTACACTCGATCAAGTACGAGTGCAATTTACAGGGAAGAAAAGCCAGCTCGCGGAACAATCGAAGGCACTGGGTAAAATGGACCCTGAAGAACGTAAAGTTTTTGGGGCGAAAATTCACGCTGTACGTGAAGCCATTACTGGTGCATTAACGACACGCCAGGCGGAATTACAAAAAGCTGCATTAGAACAAAAACTTGCTAGCGAAATGATCGATATTACCTTGCCAGGTCGTGGTCAAAGCGTGGGGAGTATCCACCCTGTGACTCAAGTGCAAGAACGTATTTGCCAGTTCTTTACCAAAGCAGGTTTTACGGTTGCGACAGGTCCTGAAGTTGAAGATGATTATCACAACTTTGAAGCATTGAATATTCCAGGTCATCACCCTGCACGTGCCATGCATGACACCTTCTATTTTGATGTAAATCATTTATTGCGTACGCATACTTCTGGTGTGCAAATCCGTACCATGGAAACGCAACAGCCCCCAATTCGTATTGTCTGCCCGGGCCGTGTATACCGTTGTGACTCGGATCAAACCCATTCGCCAATGTTCCATCAAATTGAAGGCTTATACATTGCGGAAAATACCAGTTTTGCGGAACTGAAAGGTTTATTGATTAACCTGTTGAACGAATTCTTTGAAAAAGACTTAACTGTTCGTTTCCGTCCATCTTACTTTCCGTTTACTGAGCCAAGTGCGGAAGTGGACATTATGGATGAACGTGGTCGTTGGTTAGAAGTTTTGGGTTGCGGTATGGTGCATCCGAATGTGCTTCAAGCAGCGGGCATCGATCCTGAAAAGTATAAAGGTTTTGCTTTTGGTCTAGGGGTAGAACGTTTTGCAATGCTTCGCTACGGTGTGAATGACTTGCGTATGTTCTTCCAAAATGATGTGCGTTTCTTACGCCAATTTGCTTAAACGAATTTATTAACCTCTCTTGCGAAGCAGTGCTTCTCATCTCCTTTAAAAAAGGAGAAGGCTCCGCGAAATGATTGGAGTTAGAGAGGGATTCAAGAAATTAGATTTATAGGTTTTTATAGAAATGAAAATTAGCGAAAATTGGTTACGCACATGGGTAAACCCAGCCATTGATAGTGAAAAACTATCTGACCAACTCACCATGCTTGGTCTAGAAGTTGATGAGTTGGCACCAGCAGCAAAACCATTTACAGGTGTGGTGGTAGGTGAGGTTCTAACTGTAGAACAACATCCCGATGCAGATCGTTTGCGTGTAACTACTGTGAATATTGGTTCAGGTGAGCCTTTACAGATTGTATGCGGTGCGCCAAATGTACGCGCAGGTATGAAAGCTCCAGTTGCAACGGTTGGTGCCGTATTGCCGGGTGATTTCAAAATCAAGAAAGGCAAGCTTCGTGGTATTGAATCACAAGGTATGCTGTGTGGTGCTTCTGAAATTGACCTTGAGGATAAAATTGATGGTCTTCTAGAGCTTCCTGCGGATGCGCCTGTAGGTGTAAATGTACGTGAATACCTAAACCTGGATGATCACGTAATTGATATCAGCATCACCCCAAACCGAGGTGACTGCTTCAGTATCCGTGGTATTGCACGCGAAATTGGTGTGATTAACCAACTTCCTTTGACTGCACCTGAGATTGTTGAAGTTGCTACAACTATTGCTGATGAGAAAAAAGTTGTTGTTTCAACTGAAGGTTGTCCACGCTATTTGGGTCGTGTAATCAAAAACGTTAACACCAAAGCACCAACCCCTGAATGGATGGAGCGTGCACTTGCTCGTTCTGGTATCCGTCAACACAGCATTTTGGTCGATATTACCAACTACGTCTTAATTGAACTGGGTCAGCCGCTACATGCATTTGATGGTGGCAAGGTTCAAGGTGCAGTACATGTGCGTCAGGCCACTGATCAAGAGAAACTGGTTCTGTTAAATGAACAAGAAGTTGAATTGACTGAAGATATGATGGTGATTGCCGATGATGAAAAAGCATTGGCGATTGCCGGCATTATGGGTGGCCTGTCTTCATCAGTGACTGATGCTACCACGGAAATTTTCCTAGAATCAGCATTCTTTGCACCATTACATATTGCCGGTCGTGCACGTCGTTATGGATTACATACCGATGCATCGCAGCGTTATGAACGCGGCGTAGACTTTGAATTGCCAAGTATTGCCATGAACCGTGCATCACAGCTTATTGCTGAATTGGCGGGTGGCAAGTTTGGTCCAATTACGGTTGCAGAACAAACCGAATTTTTACCAATACGTGACGCGATTGAATTGAACCAAGCTCAAGTGGATCAATTACTAGGTTATAAAGTTGAAAGTGACTTTATTACGGATGCACTACAACGTCTCGGTTGTATCGTGACGGTTAAAGCACAAGGTGAGTGGACTGTTGTTCCACCTTCACATCGCTATGACATGGCCATTTATCAAGACCTGATTGAAGAAGTTGCCCGTATTCACGGTTATGACAACATTCAAATCAGCTTGCCTGTGATCGATGTCAAACTTGCAAAATATCAAGATCAGTTTGAATTGCCTCAACTTCGTCAAACCTTGGTGACTTTAGGTTATCAAGAAGCAATCAGCTTTAGCTTTGCCGATGCTAAACTTGAAAAGCAGTTGAATCCAAACGTTAATCCATTGATGTTGGCAAATCCGATCTCAAGTGACCTGGCTGCGATGCGTTCGACTTTGTTATCAAGTTTGATTCCATGTGTGCAGTACAATATTAACCGTCAACAAAGCCGCGTACGTTTCTTTGAGCTGGGTTTACGCTTTGATTATCAAGACGCAAAAAGCATTCATGATCTGAAGCAAATCCCGACTTTGGCGTTAGTTGCTGTGGGTGCGAAAACCGCTGAATCTTGGCATGCTAAAGCACAGCCGATGGATTTCTTTGACCTTAAAGGTGAAGTTGAGGAAATTTTCGCTGCTGGACGTGTGAAAGTTGAATATGTACGTTCAGAACGAGTATGGTTGCATCCGGGTCAATCTGCTGAAATTTTAGTAGATGGAAAATCAGTAGGTTATCTCGGTCGTCTACATCCATCTTTAGAAGATGAGCTCGATTTGGGCATCACTTGGGTGGCAGAACTCGATCAACAGGCTGTTTTGCAAACTTATGTATCTAATTTTACAGAATTATCACGATTTCCATCGGTTAGACGTGATATTGCGCTTTTAATTAGTGATAAGATTAATGTTAGTGAAATTCAGCAACTTATCGAAAAAACGGGCGGAGAGTTATTAGGCTCGACTTGGTTGTTCGATGTGTACACTGGACAAGGGGTCGAAGAGGGTAAACGCTCATTAGCATTTGCACTTTTATGGCAACATTCATCACGTACACTTGAAGATGCTGAAATTAAATCGGGTATGGATCAAATAATCGAAGTGTTGCAAAACACTTATCAGGCGACATTGAGGGCTTCATGACAGCATTAACAAAAGCAGAAATGGCTGATCATTTAAGTGAGCTCACGAGTTTAAACCGTCGTGAAGCAAAACAAATGGTTGAGTTGTTCTTCGATGAGATTAGCCAAGCGCTAATCTCAGGCGAGCAGGTAAAACTTTCAGGTTTCGGTAACTTTGAGTTGCGTGACAAACGTCAACGTCCAGGTCGAAACCCGAAAACGGGTGAAGAAATTCCAATTTCTGCACGCCGTGTAGTCACATTCCGTGCAGGGCAGAAATTCCGCCAGCGCGTAGGAAATGAGCAGATCGATTGATCTGCTTTTTTTATTTTAAATTTACGTTTCCCTCACTTGAGTAAGGGTAAAGTGAACCATGGCAGGAAGTAATATTTTATTTGAAAATAAGATTGGATAATTTTTATTATATTGATTTTTATTTTTGCCATAAAAAAAGAGAGCCGAGGGCTCTCTTTTTTACTTAATAATCGTAAAGATTATTGAGCTTTAGCAGCAGAAGCAGAAGCAGTAGCGTCAGCAGCAGCGTCAACAGCTACAGAAGCAGCGTCAGCAGCTTGAGAAGCAGCAGCATCAGCAGCAGGAGCAGCTTCAACAGTAGCAGCAGAAGCAGCAGCTTCAGCTTCAGATGCAGCTTCTACAGCTTCAGATGCAGCAGAGTTAGCGTCAGCAGCAGCGTCTTCAGTTTTTTTAGCACAACCAACGAAAGCTAAAGTAGTAGCAACTGCAGCAGCAATAGCGATTTTTTTGAATAACATGGCATCACTCTCTAAAATATGAGATAAAAAAAAACCTATGTTAGCCTGTTGAGTGCTTTTATTCTTCCTAATATTTGTTAGGCAGTAACAATGCAAAGGCAGTCTAACTGGTCTGCAAATATGCTATCACTGCGCATTTTGAATTACTACTAGGGCAGAGCCAAAAAATGCAAAAAATGATGAAAAATGAGCGATTTATTAACAGAAAATAACAATCAAGTGTAGGGTTTATATTGGATAAGTACTAAATAACTTGCTAAAAAATATCGTTTTTTTATATCGATTATTTTAATAATCAGAAGCTTGCATAAAAGTTTACAAAAAAAATGGCTAATTGTAGCTTTATGTAAGTAAAGTCAACCAAATAAAAAGGCTATCGTTATAGATAGCCTTTTAAATGAAATAAAGGTAATACGTATTAATTAGCTGCTTTACGTTTCATTTGATCAAAGAAATCATCATTGGTTTTGGTTTCTTTCATGCGATCAAGCAAGAATTCCATTGATGCCAATTCATCTTGGGTGTGAAGCAATTTGCGTAAAATCCAAACCTTACGTAAGTTATCTTCAGACATCAAGCGTTCTTCACGACGTGTACCCGATTTTTTGATGTTCATCGCAGGGAATACGCGTTTTTCAGCAATACGGCGATCAAGCGTAATTTCTTGGTTACCTGTACCTTTGAATTCTTCGTAAATGACTTCATCCATCTTGCTGCCTGTTTCAATTAAAGCAGTAGAAATGATCGTTAATGAGCCTCCTTCTTCGATATTACGTGCTGCACCGAAGAAGCGTTTTGGACGTTCCAGTGCATGTGCATCCAAACCACCCGTAAGTACCTTACCTGAAGATGGAATCACTGTGTTGTAGGCACGCGCTAAACGAGTGATCGAGTCAAGCAAAATCACTACATCTTTCTTGTGTTCAACCAAGCGTTTTGCTCTTTCAATCACCATTTCTGCAACTTGAACGTGACGAGCGGGTGCTTCATCAAATGTTGATGCGACCACTTCACCACGTACTGTACGTTCCATTTCTGTTACCTCTTCTGGACGTTCATCAATGAGAAGAACAATCAAGAAGACTTCAGGGTTATTACGAACAATGGATTGAGCAATGTTTTGTAGCAACATGGTTTTACCGGCTTTTGGCGGTGCCACAATAATAGAACGTTGACCTTTACCAATCGGTGCCACCAAGTCAACCACACGTGCAGTCAAATCTTCAGTTGTACCGTTACCCAACTCCATAATCAATTGTTCGGTTGGGAACAATGGGGTTAGGTTTTCAAATAAGATTTTGTTTCTTGAGTTTTCAGGCGTGTCATAGTTAATTTGATTTACTTTTAATAAAGCAAAATAACGTTCGCCTTCTTTAGGCGGGCGAATTGTACCTGTAATGGTATCGCCCGTGCGTAAGTTAAAGCGACGAATTTGAGAGGGACTGATATAAATATCGTCAGGGCCTGCAAGATAAGAACCAGCTGCAGAGCGTAGGAAACCAAAACCATCAGATAGAATTTCTAGAACACCATCACCAAAAATCTCTTCACCATTCATTGCATGGCGCTTTAAAATGGCAAAAATGATGTCTTGCTTACGGTTACGTGCCATTCCTTCAAGGCCCATAAACTCCGCAATCTTGATGAGTTCGCCAATCGGTTTTTTCTTGAGTTCAGTTAAATTCATAGGGGGTCAGATAGGATCAAAATTCTGGAATACAGATGAGGAAAGGGAGCAACATTCAGCCGCTTGCACGCAATAAAAGTAACGTAATTGTATTTGCACAATAACAATTCAGAGGTCTGATTCATTGTTTCGAAGAAAAAAGTGTAAAAACAATTTCTGTTGCCGAGCGGCGATCTTATGTGTTGTGTCTTGTAAGAAAATTGCGGATTGAAAATCCTTTATTCCTTGAACATGCAATATAAGAGAGAATACAGCTTTTGTCAATTTATAGACAAAAAAAAATACGCTATCCAAAAATAGCGTATTGCATCAACTTGTACTGTTTTTGAATTAGATGTTTTCTTCAATAAATGCAGTCAATTTAGATTTTGGTGCTGCGCCGACTTGTTGCGCGACTACTTCACCATTTTTGAACATTAATAGGGCAGGAATGTTACGGATGTTATAATTTACGGCAGTTGCTTCACAAGCAGTTACGTCAACTTTAACAACCTTAACTTTACCTTCGAATTCTGTAGAGAGTACTTCTAATACAGGTGCAATGGCTTTACATGGCGCACACCAGCCTGCCCAGAAATCGACAAGTACAGGAACGTCAGATTGTAAAACGTCAGCTTCGAAGTTTGCATCAGTTGTGTTTACGATATTGCCAGACATGGATATGCTCCAAATAAAATTTTAAGATAGTTTTATAACTATAAGTATTACATAGCCTCGTTTAACTATGTAGTGCGATCTGTAAATTTTCAGTCATTATGTTGAGTTTGTCTAATTGATGCTCACGATATTGATGATCGTGTCATGCAATTGCGGCATCACTTAAAAAAATAAAAAACTCATCTATTTGCCTTGATAAATGGCTTTTAAATTAGAGGTAGGTGAATTACTCTAAGCATAATTCTTATAGGTTCGTTGAATAATGTCGGATTTTTTGATTGATGAAGAGTTACTTGCTGCCATCGATATGGGGTCGAACAGTTTTCATCTTGCTATTGCACGTGTAGATCATGGCGAAGTGAAGAAAGTGGCTTCAATGTCAGAAAAAGTGCAATTGGCTGCAGGTCTGGATGAAAATAAAAACTTGACTGAAGCCGCACAGCAACGGGGATTAGCCTGTTTGGCACGCTTTGTCGGCCGTTTAAGTTCAGTACAAGCAAACCGGATGCGAATTGTAGCCACCAATGCTTTGCGTCAGGCCAAGAATGGTCATGAATTTATTCAAAAAGCTGCTGAAATTCTCCCTAAACCGATTGAAATTATTGCCGGTCGTGAAGAAGCACGTCTGATTTATTTGGGTGTCTCGCATACCATGGCCAATAGTGGCCGTCGTCTGGTGATTGACATTGGTGGGGGTTCTACTGAGCTGATTATTGGTGAAGAATTTGAGCCCATCCATACCGAATCTTTACAAATGGGCTGCGTCGCCTTTACCAAAGCTTATTTTAGCGATGGTGAGATTAATCAGAAAAATTTTGATAAAGCCGTGGTGGCTGCGCGTAAAGAACTTTCAGGTATTGCCAACACCTATAAAACAGCGGGTTGGGATACAGTGGTCGGTTCAAGCGGCACCATTAAAGCCTGTCGTCAAATTACCGTAAATATGGGCTGGAGTGATGCACAAGAAAACTTGACTCGTGAAGGTTTAGAAAAGCTCAAAGAAAAATTACTCAAATTTAAGCACATTTCAGAAGTTGATTTTGATGGTTTAAAAGAAGACCGCCGAGCAGTTTTGCCAGCAGGGGTTGCCATTTTATATGCTGTGTTCGATGTGCTTGAGTTGAACAAGTTGGTGTATTCCGATGGCGCATTACGTGAAGGGGTGATGTATGACTTGCTCGGGCGTTTCCAGCATGAAGATATCCGCGACCGAAGTGTACAAGCTTTGATGGGACGTTATAATGCAGATCCTAAACAGGCTGAACGTGTAGTGGCAACTGCGCAGCATTTGTTTGAGGGTGTTGCTAAGTCGCTGAATTTAAACAGTGAAGATAGTGACCTGTTGCGTCGTGCTGCCTATTTACATGAAATTGGTTTGGCGATTAGTCATGGGGGTTATCATCGTCATGGGGCGTATCTACTACAACATTCAGACATTGCAGGCTTCTCTCAAATTGACCAAAATCATCTTTCACATTTAGTTGCGCATCATCGTCGTAAGCTACGTAATGATGGCCGCATAGATGTAATGCGGGTGGGTGGTAGCAAATTAGTTTACTTAAGTCTATTGCTTCGTCTTGCAGTTTTACTTAATCATAGTCGTAGCGATGAGATGCTTCCTGCCATTGAATTAACTGTCGACAATGAGCAACAATGGCAACTAAGCGTTTCTGGCGATGCCAAACAATGGCCTTTGCTTGTAGCAGACTTGCATGATGAACAAGTGCAGTTTAAGCATTGGGATATTGAATTGAATATTCAGTCGGAACAATTTATCTATTAACAAGTTATTGGTTAACAAACTATTGTTAGTTTTGGGATAATGGTCGACCTATGAAAAATAAAGCTGCTAAATCTAAGGCATGGACAACGGTTCAAATTGCACGTCATCCGGAACGTCCGCAATTTTTGGATTATGTTGGTGAAATTTTCACTGAATTCGATGCTTTACATGGTGATCGGTTATTTGGTGATGATGGTGCAATGATCGGTGGTTTGGCACGTTTTAATGGTCAGGCTGTGATGATTGTGGGACAACATCGTGGTCGTAGCACGCGTGAAAAATTGCAACATAACTTTGGGATGAGTAATCCTGAAGGTTATCGCAAATCACAGCGCTTGCTGGATATGGCTGAACGTTTTAACCTGCCAGTCTTTACTTTTATCGACACCATGGGTGCATATCCGGGTGTAGGTGCAGAAGAACGCGGTCAGGCAGAAGCGATTGCCACCAGCCTTGCACAACTTTCAAGTTTGAAAGTTCCTGTGATTGCCACAGTATTGGGTGAAGGCGGTTCAGGTGGTGCGTTGGGTATTGGTGTAGCGGACCGTGTAGTGATGCTGTCGCACAGTATTTATTCAGTGATTTCACCTGAAGGTTGTGCATCCATTTTGTGGAAAACAGCAGAGAAAGCTGAACAAGCCAGTGAAGCATTGGCATTAACTGCTGAAAAACTAAAAAAAATGGGTATTGTTGAATATGTAGTGGATGAAGGTGAAGGCGCGCATTTGCAGCCTGAACAAGTCATGCAAGATCTTAAAGATGTGTTACAACAGGCTTTAGAAGAATTGCAATCGATGGATGCGAATGAGAGATGCGAAGCACGTTACCAGCGTTTAATGAAGTTTGGCAGCGACAATTTAGGTCTGGCGTCTTAAATCAAATCCAGTGCTTTACTCTCGATAGCACTTTTTTAATTGGATGTAGTGGCGGCATGGATTCCATGCTGCTGCTGCATTTAATGTCTTATTTATCTCCTGAAAAAATTCGTGCGATCTACATAGATCACCAATTGCAAAGTATGAGTGCAGATTGGGGACAGTTTGTGTCTGATCAATGTACTGCGCTGAATATTCCTTGTATTGTTGAACCCGTCGAGGTACAAGCAGGAAACTTGGAACATCAGGCACGTACTGCACGTTATCAAGCCTATTTAAAACATCTAAAACCGAATGAAATTTTAGTTCTGGCGCATCATCAGCAAGATCAGGCTGAAACCTTAATGTTGCGTTTGCTCTCAGGTGCAGGCGTGCATGGTTTGGCTGCAATGAAACAGGTCGATGTGCGTGAGCAATTCACCATTTGGCGACCATTGCTGGATATCTCGCGTGAGCAGATTTGCCAATGGGCTGTCCAACTGAATGTGCAAAATATTCAAGATCCCACCAATTTAGATACCCATTATGATCGCGCCTGGTGCCGTCATGAATTGTGGTCAGTCTTACAAAATCGCTATCCTAAAATGCAGCAGGCACTCAGTCGCACCAGCTATTTAATGCAAGATGCTGACGAAATTCTGCAACAAGTATTACAACAGGATTTAGCACTTTGCGGAACAGCGACTGAACTCGATTTAAAAAAACTGTCGCAACTCTCTACTGCCCGCCAAAGACAACTGTTATCTGCCTGGATGAAAGGGCAGGATATTTATCGCCCCAGTTTTGAAATGGTGGAACGCCTTTTGCATGAAGTGATTGCATCCAAATCAGATGCACAGGCAGCATTGCACTGGAACCAATATTATTATGTGCGTTATCAGCAAAAGCTTTATCGTTTAAGTCCAGAAGAATATCTGGCTGAAAAAAATGAAAGCCATATTTCCGAACAAACCGTCTGTCTGGAATTGGGTCAAAAAATTAATGTCCTTTCAGGAGAGTATCTGGCTGAAACTGCAAAAATAGGTTTGTCAGCATCATTACTGGCTAAAAAACTGAATTTGGTGATACGCAAAGGTGGTGAAAAAATTCATTTATATGGACGAGTGGGGGCTTGGCCGTTAAAAAAAGCCATTCAGGAAGCACAGATTTTTCCTTGGCAGCGTTATAGAATTCAAATATTAAGCATAGATAATGTTATGCTTGGTGTTTTTACACCGAAAGGGTTTTGGTTAGCTCAATCTGAATATTGTGAAGTCGGTGGTTGGCAACCAAATTTGATCTCTTAGTTAAAAAATTCTAATTCGAGTATGATTCATGAATGCAGCTTTAAATTGTAATATTTGTTTTATTGGTGGCGGCAATATGGCTCAAGCCTTAATTGGCGGGCTGATTTCGCGTGGTTTGCCACCAGCACGTATTACAGTTTCTGATCCGGTCGAAAAAGTACGTCTTTTATTAGAAGAAAAAGATGTGCATGTGACCGATGATAATATTGCTGCCATTCGTGATGCCGATATCGTCCTTTTTGCGGTAAAGCCACAGGTGTTGGCAAGCGTATTAAAACCACTCAAAGGTTTATTTGACGGTAAATTGGTGATGTCGATTGTTGCGGGGGCTGAAATTGCCACGATGGCAAATCTGTTGGACACTGATCGAATTGTTCGGGTCATGCCGAACACACCTGCTTTGGTACAAACAGGGGCACATGGTTTGTATGCGACTGATGCGGTGGATACAAAAGATCGTGAGCTTGCAAGCCAGGTTTTGGCTGCAACGGGTTTAACCCTTTGGGTGAATTCAGAAGCACAGATTGATGCAGTCACTGCAGTGTCTGGTTCAGGTCCAGCCT
The DNA here is from genome assembly GCF_049895885.1 of Acinetobacter sp. TSRC1-2. Taxonomy (NCBI): domain Bacteria; kingdom Pseudomonadati; phylum Pseudomonadota; class Gammaproteobacteria; order Moraxellales; family Moraxellaceae; genus Acinetobacter; species Acinetobacter sp. TSRC1-2. The sequence goes on along the minus strand of NZ_JAFCTF010000001.1, from coordinate 382,650 downwards.
ATTTCTTTTATATGATGGAAAGCATGATTCGTGCAGGGAAAAACTTAGGTCTAGATGAGAAAGTGGCGACAGCCCTGACTCTGCAAACGGCTTTAGGTGCTGCACAAATGGCGATCACCAGTGCAAATTCACCTGCAGAATTACGTAAAAATGTGACCTCTCCAAACGGTACAACTCAAGCTGCACTCGAAGTCTTTGATCGTGCACAAATCTCTCAAAATATTCAGGCCGCTTTGGCTGCAGCACAGAAGCGCAGTCAAGAACTTGCTCAAGAGCTAAGTGAAAGTAGCAAATAACCCGTTTTTATTTAGGAAAGTTCCAGTATGGGTGCAAACTCTGCGCTAATTTTTGGCATTATCATTAACGTAGCGATTTTGCTCGTATTCTTCCGTTTTCTCATGCAGTTGGCAGCGGTGAATGCTTATAATCCGGTGGTAATGTCTACAGTAAAAGCCACGAAAATCGTTGATGTCTTTGGTCGTATTTTTCCCACTGTCGCTAAAGGTCGTGTCAATTTAGCGGCTTTAGCTTTGGTGGTGATTTTATATTTACTCAAAATTTTTGGGGTAATGTATCTTTCCGGCGCCATGCCGAATAGTCCTGTGCATCTGGTGATTTTGACTTTTGTCACCATGATTCAGGACTTGATTCGTTTCTGCCGTTATTTAATTTTTGCGACGATTATTTTAAGTTGGGTAGTGATGTTTACCCAATCTCGCTCACCTTATATTGAAGTGATTCAGGAGTTGGCAGAACCTTTACTGGCTCCGTTCCGTCGTATTTTGCCGAACATGGGCATGATTGACTTATCGCCAATCATTGCATTTTTGACTTTGTATATTGCCGAAATCATTATGAATGAAGTCGCAATTGCGCTTTTGACTGGTTTATAAAATTGGCGAAATAAAAAAGGACTCAATGGAGTCCTTTTTTATTGAGAAAAAATATTTTCAAATCAGGATATTGGTAAATGAATAGCGAACTTGAACCCCAATTTATGCTTATTGATCATGAAGCTGACACATATGTGGCAACGACAAAAATCGCAAGAGAATCATTGGACATTTTTAAAGAAAACTTAGAAAAAATATCTGAGGGGGATTTTGCATGTGTCAAATTTTATATTCCAGAAAGCCGAGGTTCCGAAGAGGGTGCGAATATCTGGCTAATGACTCCATTTTTTGAAGATAACTTCTGTTTAGCACGTCCTTTTGAATTACCAGAAGAGTTTACATGGATTCAGATTGGACAGTGGTTGAAACTCAGTGAATCTGATCTTTTGGATTGGTACATTTTAAAGCAGAATGGAGAAATGATAGGAGGATATTCATTACGCCATCAGCGCTCAAAGCTTTCTGCAGAAAAGCAGGTAGAATTTGATCAGCGTGTAGGGGTAAGCAGATTTATTGATTTTTAATCATTTTTCTTTATGAAATGGAAATCACACTAGACTGAATTAAAAAGATTTCTTCATTACATATAGAGTATGTGCTGTAAAGGGAAAAGTTCTTCAGGTTGATTAAAGAACTTCTCCTTTGTGCACTGAAAGTATATTTTGAGGAGACTCATCGTCTATAAAGATAAAAAATGAATCTCCCCCTAACCCCTCTCTATAAAGAGGGGGAACTTTCTGGATTAATGCGCCTCATCCCAGTTCATGCCTTTGCCCACTTCCACAATCAATGGAACAGAAAGTTTCACTACCGATTGCATTACTTCAGCCAGTTTCGGTGCCAGTTCATCGGCAATCTCAGCATCGACTTCAAACACTAATTCATCGTGTACTTGCAGCAGCATTTTCGCCTGATCTTTCGGCAACATTTTATCGACTTCAACCATCGCCATTTTAATGATGTCGGCTGCACTGCCTTGGAGTGGGGCATTGATGGCTGCACGTTCAGCACCTTTACGTACCATCATATTGCGGGCATCGATATCAGGGGTATAGAGACGACGTCCAAAAATGGTTTCCACAAAACCTTGTTCCAAGGCAATCTGACGCGTACGTTGCATGTACTCAAAAATGCCCGGATAACGGTGGAAATACTGTTTGATATAGTCTTGCGATTCTTGGCGGGTGAAGCCCAGCTGACGAATCAAACCAAATTCAGACATGCCGTATAACAGACCGAAGTTAACCGCTTTGGCTTGGCGACGTTGGTCATGGGTCACATCTTCCAGGGCAATGCCCAATACTTCCGCTGCTGTACGGCGATGCACGTCTTGACCATGATTAAAGGCATCGACCAAGGCTTCATCTTGAGAAAGATGCGCCATTAAACGCAGTTCAATTTGTGAATAATCGGCTGCCAGCAAGACCCGACCTGCAGGTGCCACAAAGGCTTTACGAATTTGACGACCAATTTCGGCACGAATCGGAATGTTTTGCAGGTTGGGATCGGTTGAGGATAAACGCCCGGTTGCGGTTAATGCTTGATGATAGCTGGTATGTACACGTCCGCTGTCATTATTGGCTTGTTTTTGCAAACCATCGGTATAGGTACTTTTCAGTTTGGAAAGACCACGGTATTCCAAAATTAAAGCTGTTATTGGATGATCAATTTTTTCTAAAATACTTTCACTGGTGCTGTATTGTCCAGTCGCCGTTTTCTTGCCACCTTTCAGCCCAAGCTTATCAAATAACACCTCACCGACTTGTTTCGGTGAACTGACGTTAAAGCTTTGTCCTGCCATTTCAATAATCTGGCTTTCCAGATTTTCAATGGTATTGGAAAAATCTACACTCAATTGATCCAGAAATTTCAGATCAAGCTCAATGCCGTTTTCTTCCATCATGGTTAGTACACGAGCCACCGGCATTTCAATATTATGCAAAATACTATCAAGTTCCGGCACGGCTTGTAATTTTTTAGACAACACTTCGTAGAGGCGATAGGTGACATGCGCATCTTCAGCGGCATAATGTGCAGCTGTTTCAATCCCGATTTGATTAAAGGTTTTCTGTTTGACCCCTTTACCGGCCACTTGTTCATAGGTGGTGGTCAAATGACTCAGATAAACACGCGCCACATCATCCATGCCGTGACGGGTTGCCACAGAATTTAAAACATAAGAGGCCAGCATGGTATCGAAATACCAGCCTTGTAATTCAATCCCGTGATTGTGCAAGATGTGGGCATCATATTTTAGATGGTGCCCAATTTTTTCAACACTCACATCTTCTAAAATCGGTTTGATTTGCGCAAGGATGGTCTCACGATTCAGCTGTTCAGGCGCGCCTTCATAATCATGCGCAAGCGGAATGTAATAGGCATCATTTGCATCAAATGCCACTGAAAAGCCAACCATCTCGGCAATGCGATAATCCAGACTGGTGGTTTCGGTATCAAAGGCAAAACGTTTTTCAGTACTTAAACGAGTAAACAGGTTGTCCCAGTCAGCCTGAGTTAAAATGGTATGATAATTGGCTTTTCCGAGTTGATCATCAACACTGGTCAGCTCTGCTTCATCTTCGGTATTAATTACCACTGCAGTATCTACAGCGCTTTCAATTCCTTTGGAGGTCTGTTTATAAACTGAATTATTCGGATTATTGGGATGATCGAGCGACTGTAACTGGTTACGGAATTCAAGTTCGGTATACAAGCGGCGCAGTTCTTCGACATTCGGATCACGCAGTTTAAGATCTTCATAGGTCAGTCCCATATCCAGATCACAGACGATACTCGCTAGCTGATGATCGAGAGTAATGCCTTCGACATTGTCTTTAATACTTTGACCAACTTTACCTTTAATCTTATCGACATTTTCTAAAATGCCACCAATGGAGCCATATTCGGTCAAAAGTTTAGCCGCAGTTTTAGCCCCCACGCCCGGTACCCCACGAATACCGTCGGAAGCATCGCCCATCAGGGTTAAATAATCGATAATTTGATTCGGCCACACCCCGAATTTTTCAAATACGCCATCGACATCCATTGGCCTGTCTTTAAAGCTGTCTTCCAAAGTCACTTTGTCGGTGACCAATTGAGCCATGTCTTTATCACCGGTTGAAATCAATACCTGATAACCGGCTTTTTCAGCACGTTTCGCCAAGGTGCCAATCACATCATCCGCTTCAGCCCCAGGCAGGGTATGCAAAGGAATACCCAAAGCGCGGATCAGGTTGTGAAGATAGGGAATTTGTTGCGACAGTTCATCCGGCATACTCGGACGGTCACCTTTATAAATTGATGAAAGCGCATGACGGAAAGTCGGCTCAGGTGTATCGAAAATCACCGCCATATGCGTCGGCTGGATACGGCGCATCAATTTTTGAATCGCAGAAATGGCACCACGAATTGCGTTGGTCTGTAAACCAGTCGAAGTGGTTAGTGGTGGCAGTGCATGGTACGCACGAAATAAAAAATATGAGCCATCGACCAAAACAAATGGTGGCATTGAAAGATTCCTAATTCAAATATCGGGCTTATTGTACGTGATTTTGCGCATGAACATAGACACATCATCAAACAAGCGTGTTACCGAATATCTGATGAATGCTTAAAAATCAAAGCCCGAGCTGTTGTATGATCGGATCAATAAGAATTGAGAACGAGATAAGATGCACAAAGGGCAGAGCGAAATCCGGATGATTTGGCTGATGGTATTGATTATTGTCGGTGTGGGGGCCTGGTTTTTAGATGTACACATTTTTACTTATTTGTGCGGCTTAGCCTTTGTAATGAGTCTGATGCAATATGTCGATGCCATTCAAAAACCGGTAGCCCAAATTGCTGCAGAAACAAATTTTTCTTATCAAGAAGCCTCTAAAGTACCTTTATATCTTTCTTCAATTATTGCCATTGTCGGAGGGGTAATGGATTGGGGTTTTGTGGTGGGCGTGGGGGTTACTTCTTGGATTTTTTTCTTTCTCAGATGGTTACGCCGTTTAGAGGGTTTATTGAGTCAGGTACAAATACGCTTATCTCAGACTGAACCTTTACCTTATTCTGTTGTAACTTCTGTAGAAAATCCGTCTCTTCCACTTCCTAAATCTCAAGCTACACCGCATTCGATCGGGTTAAATGACCAGTTAAAGCAGTGGATCTTTCAAGGGAATCCGGTATTAAAAGCAGCAATATTGGTGCTGGTGATTGGCATCGTATTATTATTACGCTTTGCGACCGAACATTGGCAACTCAGTCTGGCATTGAAACTGGCAATAGTTGCCATGCTCAGTGGAGCCGTGGTCGGACTCGGTTACTGCTTACAGGCTAAAAATCGTAGTTTTGCTTTAGCCTTAGAAGGCTTGGGCTTGGCAGCATTATTTCTGACCTTATTTTTTGCTTATTACAATGCCGTGATTCCGACATTGGGAATCGCGGCAGTGTGTTTTGCGGCAATTATGTCCGTGACCCTGATTCTCAGCCTAAAGCAGCAATCGATTGAACTGGCACTGATGGCCATGATCATTGCCTATATTGCACCGTTTACCTTGCCGGTCCGTAACGCGACAGCAGTTGAATTGATTGCTTATTATGTGGTGATCAATCTGGCTGTTGCGATCTTAAGCACATTACGTCCCTGGAAAATCCTGAATCAGATTGCCTTTTTAATGACAGTAATTGTGGGGGGAGGCTATGCCTTTTATCAGGGTGAGGAAGCAGAACAAAATACTTTGACGCTATTGGTTGCTGTGCATACCGCAATATTTGTCTGGCTGAGTTTTCGTTTTAGCCAGCTCATTGCCAAAGAAGATCTTATCCAGTTCAAACTTAAACCTGCTTTAGATATTGTCCTGATTTTTGGCGCACCCATTGTCGGCTATGTTTTTATTTACTTAATGCATTTTGAAGAGATGCTTTGGCAAGCAGGAGCGAGTCTGGTCTTTGCAGCCGTTTATGCCGGCCTGTATCAACTTTCAAAACGCAATCAGGCAGTGCAGCTGATTTCACAAAGTTATTTTAGTTTAATGCTGATTTTTCTGGCTTTGATTCCACCTATTTTGCTCGCTGAACAATGGAGTGTGATTGGTTGGGCGGTTGAAGGGTTGATTATTTTTAGCTATGCCTTATACCGAAAATCGCAGATCAGTCGTTATCTGGCCATGGGTTTACTGATTGTGGCGGGTTTATCCAGCCTTTATTATCTTGTCGAGCTGAATGAATTTCCACGTGAGATGTATTGGGGATTATGCCTGAGCTATTTTGCTGTGGTCCTAGTCGCCAATAGCCGAGAGACTTTTAGAAATCAGCTGAGCAATTCCACCATCGCTTTTCACTGTTTGCAGATGCTGTCTGCAACCACGATGTTGATTGTGTTATTGCTCGATGAAATTGACGGTCCTCATCAGCAGGTGATGAGCCTGTTCATTGTGAGTGGATTCTATCTGCTGATGAACGAGGTCATGCTACGCTGTAAAGCGACGTGGTCTTGGTTATTTCCTAAATGGCTCGGTTTAATTCCCGTCTTCGTTTTTGCACTGATTATTGTGATTGATCAAAGCAAGCAGGGGATCATTGTTTGGGAAACTACATTCAATCGGGTGGGTTTTGCACTTTCTGGTTTAATGTTAACGATGTTATGGCTGCGCCCGATGTTGGGGGTACGGACTGAAAAAGAATGGGTTAGTTTTGGGACTTTAATCAGTCTTGCCATGACCAGTCTAACCTTGCTTCCGAGTATGCCTTATATCAGTGTCGTGATTTTGCCTTTGCTGTTCTGTGCTTGGTGTTATTGGCAGATAAATAATCCGGACTGGAAAATGTTCTGGCAAGCGCGCAGTACTTTGCTGCTGATGGCAACCTGGATTATTTGTTCGCAACTGTTTACCGAGCAGGCTTTTCAAGGCTATTTCTTACCCATTTTGAATCCATTTGATTTGGTGAGTATTGCCATGCTGGCCGGCTTTATCTGGATGTTGTCCTTGCAGGTTAAATCAGGTCTGGATAAAGGCATTGTAGCGGTGTTGATGGTGCTCAGTCTGCTTTGGCTCAGCAGTTATATTGTGCTACGTGCATTACACATGTATTTGGGCACGCCGTTTAACAAACTGGCTTTATGGGAAAATGGCACGGTCCAACTCAGTCTGACTTTGCTGTGGGTGAGTTTAGCCTTTATGACCATGAGCCTTGCCAGTCGTAAACAATTGCGTTCAATGTGGATTTTAGGGGGCAGTATTTTGGTGATGGTGACCTTGAAGCTGGTACTTTTTGATTTATCCCATATCGGGACGTTGACCCGCGTAATTTCATTCTTGGGTGCGGGTTTTGTGATGCTGATTATTGCCTATATTGCGCCGATGCCTGAGGGGGAAAGAATTTAATATTTTAGCTCTCCCTTGCGAACTCAAAATATATTTTGAGGATCTTCATCTCCTAAAAGAGAGGAATTGTTTCCTTCCCCCTTTGGGATGAGGAATATATTCCGCAAGGGGGAGGACATAATTTAAGAATTATTTTAAATCCGCCTCTCGTTTCGCTTCTTTAGCATTGGCATATTGATCAATATCTTCTTCAGTTAAAGGCTGCACAGTCGCCGGTCGGTCGACAAAGCCCATTTTTGGTACCGGGATTTCAATTTGATTGTCCAAGAAACCATTACGGATGCGTTCCTGGATTTCATCACGAACTTTTAAAAAGTTTTCATGATCACACCAAATCGCAAATAACAGTTCAATGGAGGATTCACGGAAAGCGGTTACTGTCACTGCCGGTTTGGGGTCAGCTAAAACCAGTGAATATTTATTTGCCACATCCAGCAGCACTTCGCGCACTTTAATAATGTCTTCATGAAAGTTGATGGCTAGGGTAATAGGAATACGCCGAATCGGAAATTTGGACAGGTTGTAAACGGGCGCGCGGATCAGCTGTTCATTCGGCACACGCACATAGACATTGTCCTGAGTCAGAAGTTTCACCGAGAGCAGGTCAATGGAAATTACTTCACCTTCAATGGTATGACCACGAATCAGGGTCATTTGTACCGTATCGCCAATTTCGAAAGAACCTTCTCCAATCAAAAATAAGCCACTGATTAAATTTGAGGCAGAGGTTTGTGAAGCAAAACCCAAGGCTACCGTTAAAATACCGGCCGCGCCTAAAAATACACTCAGTTTAAAACCGGCTTCTTTAAGACTTGCCATTACAAAAATCAAGAAGATGAAATAGAAAATACCACGTCGCCAGACCAGACTTTGGTGCGCATTAAAACGTGAACCAATGGTGCGAATAAAGGCATTCGATATAAAGCGGGCAATCAGAAAACCAATCAGCGACAAAATTACGGCCACTAAAATTTCAGTCAGGCGTTCAGTATTGATGTTGGTGAAAATGCCTTTCACGCTTTGAGTAATTTCTTTTGGAATATTGGAATCTGCCATAGTACCCCCTAGAAAAATGAATCAAACATATTAAACAAGGCAATCGCGGGAGCACGAGGCGGATGTACATACATCACTTCACCTGCATGCGGCGGTGTGCGGTTTTCAATACGAATGCGCGGGGGACGATCCAGACCTTCATGCAACACTTTAATTTGTGAGGTCCACAGCCGCCCGGTACTTTCACTATAAAATAGCGGCAAGGCGGGAACAGGCACATTCATCCGGTCAAAGCGTAATTGTTGATGACTGGTATTATGAAATTCAATCGGAGTCACAGCACGAAAGGCGCGAGGTTTTAATTGATGCAACTCTGTACGCCCATCCACCGCTGTGGCATAGCAAATTTCCCCCGTACGATGATTTGGACCAAACCAGGTATCTTTAGGTAAAATCACCGGAATATCAAATAACGGCTCGCGTTGCCCTTCGACAAAACCGGCAATCCATAACGGGGTACTGATATACAGCGTACCGCGTTGTCCGGCAGGAATATAAATCGGATCCACCGGTTTGATCACCACCGAACGGTCAGCTAAACGCGGCATCAATTGAATCTTATTTTTGGTCGATTTGAACATATAGCGTTCCACTTTGACAGGTTGTGGAAAGCCAAAATTCGGATCTTCAATTTCATGCCAACTTTGCTCATAGTCATATTGAACTTGTGGGCGATGAATCTCCATACGCCATTCCTGCAGACCGCGGGTCAGACGAAACAACAGTGAACCAAACTGCCAAGCTTTAGGCTGATTGAGTTCAAAGGTGTATTCACCCCACCATTTTAAATTTGGATATTCCGGTTCGATCAATTCATTGCTTTCAGACAACGGCATATTTCCTTTCTTGCTTAATCGGTAAAAACAGACTTCACGCTGTCTTATGCTTAGAGTACACTCAAATCAATTTATCCATCATTATAAACTTTGATGCAAATACTTAAACAATTACAAATACCCTATAGTTTTGCCAAACGTCACGGCATATTGCTTCGTTACGAAGGGGATCAGGCTTTTATTGTACGCCGTGAAAATACTTCCATGCTGGCGATACAGGAAGCGCGCCGTTATTTAGGTCATCCAGCGCAGCATCAATTGTGTAGCGAACAAGAATTTCACCAACTGCTCAGTTCCAGCTTTGCCGGTGATACTGGTGAATCGCAACAGGTGGCAGCCGGTCTGGAAGATCATCCCGATTTACTCAGTTTGGCAGACTCGGTACCTGAAGCCGAAGACCTGATGGATCAGGAAGATGATGCACCCATTGTCCGTTTGATCAATGCATTATTGTCTGAAGCGATTCGCGTCGGCGCATCCGATATTCATATCGAATCATTTGAAAAAAAATTATCGGTGCGTTTACGTGTCGATGGACAACTTCGAGAAATTGTCCAGCCACGCCGTGAACTTGCGCCACTTTTGGTGTCACGGATTAAGGTTATGGCCAAACTCGATATTGCCGAAAAGCGTGTTCCGCAAGATGGCCGTATCTCTTTAAGACTGGCAGGGCGTGAAGTCGATGTCCGTGTTTCGACTTTGCCTTCGTCGCATGGTGAACGTGTGGTGATGCGTTTGCTGGATAAGCAAGCCGGGCGTTTGAATATGACCCATTTGGGCCTGATGCAGCCTGATTATGAGCGTTTAACCCATTTAGTGCATCGTCCTCATGGCATTATCTTGGTGACTGGACCTACCGGTTCAGGTAAAACCACAACCTTATATGCGGCATTATCTGACCTGAATGATGGCTCAAAAAATATTTTAACTGCTGAAGATCCAATTGAATACCAGTTGGAAGGTATTGGGCAAACCCAGGTGAATACCAAAGTGGATATGACCTTTGCCCGGGCTTTAAAAGCGATGTTGCGTCAGGATCCCGATGTGGTAATGGTCGGAGAGATTCGTGATCTGGAAACTGCAGAAATTGCGGTTCAAGCATCCCTTACAGGTCATTTGGTTTTGTCTACACTACATACCAATACTGCGATTGGTGCGGTCACGCGATTAAAAGACATGGGGATTGAACCATTCTTGCTGGCCAGTTCTCTGATTGGGGTAATTGCCCAGCGTCTTGTCCGCACTTTATGTCCACGTTGTGCAACATGGCATGATGCTGATGCATTTGAAACCGAAATTTTTCGGCATTTAGATGTGTCAACTGAACTTAAACTGCCTCAACCGAAAGGCTGTGATCACTGCTCACATACCGGATTTATGGGGCGTACGGCTATTTATGAAATTGTCCCTGTAGATGATCAAATGCGCCGTTTGGTGCATGGCAATGCTGCAGAATATGAACTGGAAGCTTATGCACGTAAGCAGTCAGGCTCGATTCGTGATGATGGTTTACGTAAAGTATTGGCAGGAAAAACCACTTTGGAAGAAGTACTTCGCGTCACCAATGAAGCAGCAGATTAACGCGAAATACTTTTGCCTTTCATTTTTTGATCAATTGCTGAACTTACCAAAGCTCGGCAATTTTTTTCATCAGTTGTGCACGAAATGGAGCCGTTGGATTACCTGCATTCCGCTGGGTTTCATTTTCATAAAATTTCTGCCAGGTTTGAACCATCTCTAAAGTCACTTCTTGGGTTTTAAGTTTTTCGACATCTTCTTTGGTTATGTTATTTAGTCGCTTTTCTGCACCTGTAGGCCCAGTTCCCCAGCCAATAATCCCTTGTCCAAATTCAGGTAATTTCATGTTGTGCGGTGTAGGAGGAATTTCTAAACGTTGAATGTCTGGATTGACTAGAGATTTGACCGGAGGTCTTATTTTTTCAGAAATACTGATCTCTGCAAAAGATGTGCTTGCGGTAGAAAGCAGGAGGGAGCTAATCAGAAGATATTTAAACATGAAGAAAACTCATTATTGCAAATAGGAATCATTATATATTGCAAGCTTGGCTTTTTATATTTCTTTTAATTATTAAATTGATGAATAAATCCTATCCTAAAATGATCAGGTCGATTTTAGGATAGGATTAGATTTTGCTTAAGTAATCACATTGCGGGTTACATCAATATTGCCACGTGTCGCGTTGGAATAAGGGCAAACAATATGAGCAGCATCGACCAGTTTTTGCGCTTCAGCCTGATCCATACCTTCTAAGTGAATATTCAAGGTTACTTCAATTCCGAAACCTGTCGGGATCGGGCCGATTCCGACTTCCCCCTCAATATAAGCATCTTTGCTGATATTCAATTTATCGCGGTTGGCAACAAATTTCATCGCACCGAGAAAACAAGCTGAATAACCTGCTGCAAAAAGTTGTTCAGGATTGGTACCCCCACCTGCACCGCCCATTTCCTTCGGTACAGCTAATTTAACATCTAAAATTTCATCGGATGATGTTGCACGTCCATCACGTCCGCCTGTTGCTTTCGCTTTTGCTGTATAGACCGCTTTTTCTAAAGCCATTTTTATGATCTCTATGAATTTGATATGAGCTGCTATCGTGTAGGATTTTGATGAAAGAATAAGCAGTGATTTTGTAATTTTTAGATGGAAAAATTTAGCTTTTCAGGAAAAGATAATTAGAAACTCATGATTTTACGATGCTGAATTAAAGGCATGGATGTCCGGACAGCGTCTTGTTCAGCCAAGTCAAAAGGTACTGTAATTAAACTCGCGCCTTCGCTATGGATGATATCTAAAATTTGACCACGACTATTGCTGGCACCCGCATGTCCCCAAGTCTGACGTTTTGCTCCATGCCAACCTTGTTGGGCAGCACCTAAGACATAGCATTGACTATCCATCGCACGTGCCTGAAGGAGCAATTGCCAATGCATTTGACCTGTAGTGTAGGTGAATGCCGCAGGTGCGGTCAGGATATGTGCATCTTGACTACGTAAAGTGAGTGCTAGCTCTGGAAACCGCAAGTCATAGCACACCATTAAACCAATATTACCGAAAGGTGTTTTTGCAACGACAATATCTGTACCAGGTTCAAAGAATTTCGATTCCTGATATCCCCCAACAGCATCACCGACTTGCACATCAAACAAATGAATCTTGTCATAACGCGCTTCAGTACGTTCTGGGCTAATACATAAACTCACCGTACGTACACGACCATCAGTAATAACCGAGCCATCTGGACGGAACGGGCATGGGAGAGTGCCGGCCACAATCCAAATTTGATATTGATGCGCAAGTTTTTCCAGACGCTGTTGAATGACTTCAAACTGCGTTGCTGTTTCACGCTGTTTTCCACCTGCAAAACAAATAAAGTTTTCAGGGAAAACAATCAGCTCTGCACCATCTGCTTTACTCTGTTGTATGAGTGATTCGATCACGACGAAATTGGCTTCAATATCATCTTGGGAATTCATTTGTACAACAGAGAGTAAAGTCATGTGATGGCTCTAAAAAATAATTTTTATACGTTTTGTTGAGACACTCTTTCAATAGTATCTTGTTCTTTTTGTAGTTGCTTAACCAAAGGCTCAAACATGTTTTGGTTATTTTCGTTCAACTGCATCAGGGTTTTATGCGCATCTAAAACAGTGGTTAACATTGCATTATGAGTAATGTGTTCTTCCATTAATTCAAGCGTGCATACTTTCGGATCACCGCAGTAATTCAAGATCACAAAAACCTGCCCCAAGCCCATGCTATTGGCTAAGGTGGTAATATCCGGATTGGTAGATAGCATGACTGCCTGAATTTGGTGAGTTTGCTTCAACTTTAAACCAAGCTTGGCAAGTATGCCTAAAACAGTACTGTCAATGAATGTGGTTTGGGTTAAGTCTACGATTGCCCCAACGACATTTGATTGCTGTTCAATTTTACTAAGGAGTTTGTCTAGACTGATACAAGATTGGGCACGCACTTCGCCAATAAGCTTAAAAATATGCGTTCCATTCAAGCTTGCATATTCAACATGACCTGTTGACATATAAATGCCATTTGCAGAGAAGGATTCTAAAATTATCACATAGGGCCACTACAGACTCAAGTAGTCTAGGGTCGTATATCGCTTACTTGAAAGTTAACGTATTGATTATATGATTAATTCATTCGGCGCAAACTTAGGATCGCAATGTCGTCTGCAACATGTTCCGGTGCCTGGAAGGATTGATTCTGTAAGTGGAAGACTAATTTTTCAAATTGTTCATTCAATCCACCATCAAAAGGTTCAAGAGCGCCATCTGAACAAATAATAAACCGGGCATGACGATTCAACACGCATTCAAACTCTTCAACTTCAAGATCTTCAGTAAGTCCCAGAGGGAAACTGCTGGTATTTAAAATTAGCGGTGGTTGGTTCGGTTCAAAGATGATCGCAGGAGGATAATGTCCGGCACTCGACCAACGCAATTGATGCGTTTCTAAATTTAAAACCCCTGCAATCATGGTAATATGTTTTTCGATATTTTCTTGAACCAGCATTCCGTTGAGCTTTTTAATCAACTCGCGCGGTGTTTTAGAGCGGCCATGAAAAGCAGCCATCCAAGAAGTCAATAAACTACTGGCGACGCCATGCCCAGAAACATCCGCCAGATAAAACATAATTTCTTTATCGCTAATTTTCCAGTAATCATACCAATCACCTGACAGATATGCAGAAGGTTGAAACAAGGTTTCAACTTTATAATTTATCAATTCAATGGGATTGGGAAGCAAGCACTGTTGCAAATATGCCGCTGAGGGGAGGTCCCGACTATCTTGATTACGCTTGTATTGCGCATCAATTTTAAGTAACGAATCTTCTGGATCACTCGGCAATTTATTCCATATCCAGCCCGCTAAAGCACCCAACTCCCAAGCTTGGGCTAAAGGGGTGCCTTCATTTTCAAAAGCCAGCACAATTGTGGGTAGCGACCACTGATGCGTCAGATAGTCTTGTACATCCGCAATCGCTAAAATTGTGGGATCATACAAATCAATATCATCTATGTGAATCATTTGCACACTGGGAAGCGTACTTAGAACCTGATCTAAATAAGGAATATTGCGAGTCGGTTGAATGAAATACATAAAGAAATTGTATGTTCCTTAGGGTGATAACGAATAGCTTTACTATAACAATCTAATCATCAGCAGAGAAAGATGCTCTGCTGATTATATGCTAATAAATAAAAAGACTTATTTGCTTGTTGAATCTACATCTTCTTGTGGTACTTCGTCTTCAGGGGTGTCTAGATCATCTTCAATGAACATGGTTCCAGGTTCGAGTCCTTTCTTTTCAGCAATAGCAAAATTTTTACGTTGCAGATAAATATCACGAATTGCAGCATATTTATCACCTTGTAAAACATCTTCTATATCTAAAAGTTGTGAACGGGCATCAATACCACGTAAAGATTGCTCTGCCCAATAAAGACCATCATGATCTTCCAGAAGGTATTTTTGTGGGCGTGCTTGACCATCTACAACTAAACCAACAGTATCGCGGAAGGTACTTGGGCCGAAAACAGGCAAGACTAAATATGCCCCAGAAGGGATTCCATAATAACCTAATGTTGTACCAAAATTTTCTTCTTCAGTAGATAAACCAAGACGTCGAGCAGGGTCGGCAAAGCCTAAAGTGGTGACAGTGTTAATGGTAAAGCGTCCTAAAGATTGTGCAGCACGAAGAGGGCGACCTTGAATCAGCTGATTTACTACATTCCAAGGTTCACCTAAATTTTTGCGGAACTGGCGATATGAGCCTCGAACGTCAGTGGGTACTTTATTCTTATATTGAACGGCTAAAGGACGAGCCAAATGACGATCTAGAACATCATTAAAAGCAAAAATCTGTCTATTTAAGGGTTGCAAAGGATCTTTCTGGCTGTCCGGTTGAGTAGCATTGGCATTTACTTTTAAATCTTTTGCAGTAACATTTTTTAATTCTTTTAAGGCTTGAAGACGTGGATGCTGAGCAGGCTGGATTTGTTGTGTAGAAGAAGACTCTAAATCTGTTGTAGTAAGAGATTCAGGATTATCAAGTGAATCATTTGCAAATACCGGAGCAATCAATCCAAAAGAGAACAGGCTAGCCCAAAAAAAACAAGTGTGACGCATAAAAAATCCTAGAGCTCGATAATAAGCCGGTGCTTAAAGCTAAAAATACGTAATAAAGTATATTAACAGTTCTTTGAGAGAGGGTATTAAAACAAATTTGATCAAAATGTGTAGGAAAAAAAGATAAAATGATTAAAAAATATCCTGACGATGTGAAAAGTTAAAAAAAGGTATTGCCAGCCCTCTGAAATGCTGTAGAATGCACATCCATTGGCGGTGATGTTGATTAAAACTTGTTGAGAAACAAGGGTTTAGCCTAAAGGGTTTGAATCTGGAAGTCTTGAAGAGGTTTAAAGTAATCAATAAAACCTGTTGACTTTCTTGAGATAGAGAGTAATATAGCCGACCTAGCTTGCTGCTGACGAAGTGGCAAGACACTCATTAAGAGATTATGAAGAACAACTTGTGTGGATTTTTACTGGTTGATCGATCGAAATTATTTTCATTGATTGATGGTAGAAATGACTCGAAGTTTATTTGAGAAATATTTGTCAGAAAATTGATGAGCCAAGATTGGTGCCCTTTAAGGCACTAAGCAATATTAAACTGAAGAGTTTGATCATGGCTCAGATTGAACGCTGGCGGCAGGCTTAACACATGCAAGTCGAGCGGGGAAAAGTAGCTTGCTACTTGACCTAGCGGCGGACGGGTGAGTAATGCTTAGGAATCTGCCTATTAGTGGGGGACAACATTTCGAAAGGAATGCTAATACCGCATACGCCCTACGGGGGAAAGCAGGGGATCTTCGGACCTTGCGCTAATAGATGAGCCTAAGTCGGATTAGCTAGTTGGTGGGGTAAAGGCCTACCAAGGCGACGATCTGTAGCGGGTCTGAGAGGATGATCCGCCACACTGGGACTGAGACACGGCCCAGACTCCTACGGGAGGCAGCAGTGGGGAATATTGGACAATGGGGGGAACCCTGATCCAGCCATGCCGCGTGTGTGAAGAAGGCCTTTTGGTTGTAAAGCACTTTAAGCGAGGAGGAGGCTCCCAGTATTAATACTACTGGAGAGTGGACGTTACTCGCAGAATAAGCACCGGCTAACTCTGTGCCAGCAGCCGCGGTAATACAGAGGGTGCAAGCGTTAATCGGATTTACTGGGCGTAAAGCGTGCGTAGGTGGCCAATTAAGTCAAATGTGAAATCCCCGAGCTTAACTTGGGAATTGCATTCGATACTGGTTGGCTAGAGTATGGGAGAGGATGGTAGAATTCCAGGTGTAGCGGTGAAATGCGTAGAGATCTGGAGGAATACCGATGGCGAAGGCAGCCATCTGGCCTAATACTGACACTGAGGTACGAAAGCATGGGGAGCAAACAGGATTAGATACCCTGGTAGTCCATGCCGTAAACGATGTCTACTAGCCGTTGGGGTCTTTGAGACTTTAGTGGCGCAGCTAACGCGATAAGTAGACCGCCTGGGGAGTACGGTCGCAAGACTAAAACTCAAATGAATTGACGGGGGCCCGCACAAGCGGTGGAGCATGTGGTTTAATTCGATGCAACGCGAAGAACCTTACCTGGTCTTGACATAGTAAGAACTTTCCAGAGATGGATTGGTGCCTTCGGGAGCTTACATACAGGTGCTGCATGGCTGTCGTCAGCTCGTGTCGTGAGATGTTGGGTTAAGTCCCGCAACGAGCGCAACCCTTTTCCTTATTTGCCAGCGGGTTAAGCCGGGAACTTTAAGGATACTGCCAGTGACAAACTGGAGGAAGGCGGGGACGACGTCAAGTCATCATGGCCCTTACGACCAGGGCTACACACGTGCTACAATGGTCGGTACAAAGGGTTGCTACCTCGCGAGAGGATGCTAATCTCAAAAAGCCGATCGTAGTCCGGATTGGAGTCTGCAACTCGACTCCATGAAGTCGGAATCGCTAGTAATCGCGGATCAGAATGCCGCGGTGAATACGTTCCCGGGCCTTGTACACACCGCCCGTCACACCATGGGAGTTTGTTGCACCAGAAGTAGGTAGTCTAACCGCAAGGAGGACGCTTACCACGGTGTGGCCGATGACTGGGGTGAAGTCGTAACAAGGTAGCCGTAGGGGAACCTGCGGCTGGATCACCTCCTTAACGAAAAGATTGACGACCGGTAAGAATCCACAACAAGTTGTTCTTCATAAAGATGTATCGATGGGTCTGTAGCTCAGTTGGTTAGAGCACACGCTTGATAAGCGTGGGGTCACAAGTTCAAGTCTTGTCAGACCCACCAAGTCTACTAACTGAAGAATTGAAAGATGAAAATCTGGAGATGAAGTTACAAACGAAAAGATACATTGATCTCATGATAAGCTGGGGACTTAGCTTAGTTGGTAGAGCGCCTGCTTTGCACGCAGGAGGTCAACGGTTCGACTCCGTTAGTCTCCACCAAATTTTTGGATAAAAAAGCACGGCTTTTTCCAAAAATTTAAAGCAAACAGCGATGCTGTGCGCAGGCACAGATCAGATGGAGCTTTAAGCTAAAGATGACAGAACTTAGTAAGTTAAAGCTTATTAACTTCTGTGATTTATCACGGTATTAAACCTGACCTGACGAAGGCAAGTTTATTCATTAACAGATTGGCAAATTTGAGTTGAAATAAATTGTTTAACTCGTTTCAAACAACCTAGCAAGCAATTGTGAAAGTTGAATGAAATGAGAACTAGCGATTAACTGAATCAAGCGTTTTGGTATATGAATCTAATAGAAGCTGTACTGTAGTTCAATCTACAGGCCACAAACTGTATGGAGAAGATGAGCAATCATCTGCTTCTGTCTTGACACTACTTGTAGAGTGTTAACGACTGTTTGGGGTTGTATAGTCAAGTAATTAAGTGCATGTGGTGGATGCCTTGGCAGTCAGAGGCGATGAAAGACGTAATAGCCTGCGATAAGCTCCGGGGAGGCGGCAAATATCCTGTGATCCGGAGATTTCTGAATGGGGAAACCCACTTAGCATAAGCTAGGTATTGCATGATGAATACATAGTCATGCAAGGCGAACGAGGGGAAGTGAAACATCTCAGTACCCTTAGGAAAAGAAATCAATTGAGATTCCCTTAGTAGCGGCGAGCGAACGGGGAAAAGCCCATTAAGTCATATAAGTTCTAGTGGAATGCTCTGGGAAGTGCAACCGTAGTGGGTGATAGTCCTGTACACGAAAGGGCTTATATGATGATGTCGAGTAGGGCGGGGCACGTGAAACCTTGTCTGAATATGGGGGGACCATCCTCCAAGGCTAAATACTCCTGACTGACCGATAGTGAACCAGTACCGTGAGGGAAAGGCGAAAAGAACCCCTGTGAGGGGAGTGAAATAGATCCTGAAACCGCATGCATACAAGCAGTGGGAGCCGACTTGTTCGGTGACTGCGTACCTTTTGTATAATGGGTCAGCGACTTACATTCAGTAGCAAGGTTAACCGTATAGGGGAGCCGTAGGGAAACCGAGTCTTAATAGGGCGTTCAGTTGCTGGGTGTAGACCCGAAACCGGGTGATCTATCCATGAGCAGGTTGAAGGTTGGGTAACACTAACTGGAGGACCGAACCCACTGTCGTTGAAAAGCCAGGGGATGACTTGTGGATAGGGGTGAAAGGCTAATCAAACTCGGTGATAGCTGGTTCTCCCCGAAAGCTATTTAGGTAGCGCCTCGGACGAATACCATTGGGGGTAGAGCACTGTTTCGGCTAGGGGGTCATCCCGACTTACCAAACCGATGCAAACTCCGAATACCAATGAGTACTATCCGGGAGACAGACTGCGGGTGCTAACGTCCGTAGTCAAGAGGAAAACAATCCAGACCGCCAGCTAAGGCCCCAAAATTATAGTTAAGTGGGAAACGATGTGGGAAGGCACAGACAGCTAGGAGGTTGGCTTAGAAGCAGCCACCCTTTAAAGAAAGCGTAATAGCTCACTAGTCGAGTCGGCCTGCGCGGAAGATGTAACGGGGCTAAAACTATATGCCGAAGCTGCGGATTTACACGTAAGTGTAAGTGGTAGGGGAGCGTTCTGTAAGCCGATGAAGGTGGATTGAGAAGTCTGCTGGAGGTATCAGAAGTGCGAATGCTGACGTGAGTAACGACAATGCGAGTGAAAAACTCGCACGCTGAAAGACCAAGGGTTCCAGTCCAACGTTAATCGGGGCTGGGTGAGTCGACCCCTAAGGCGAGGCCGAGAGGCGTAGTCGATGGGAAATTGGTTAATATTCCAATACTTCTGTGTAATGCGATGAGAGGACGGAGAAGGTTAAGTCAGCCTGGCGTTGGTTGTCCAGGTGAAAGGTAGTAGGCATGCATCTTAGGCAAATCCGGGGTGCTCTATGCTGAGAACTGATAGCAAGCTGCACTTGTGCAGTGAAGTGGCTGATACCATACTTCCAGGAAAAGTCTCTAAGCTTCAGTTACACAGGAATCGTACCCGAAACCGACACAGGTGGTCAGGTCGAGTAGACCAAAGCGCTTGAGAGAACTCTGCTGAAGGAACTAGGCAAAATGGTACCGTAACTTCGGGAGAAGGTACGCTGTCGACGGTGATGGGATTTACTCCCTGAGCGGTTGACAGCCACAGAAACCAGGCCCCTGCAACTGTTTATTAAAAACATAGCACTCTGCAAACACGAAAGTGGACGTATAGGGTGTGATGCCTGCCCGGTGCTGGAAGGTTAATTGATGGGGTTAGCGTAAGCGAAGCTCTTGATCGAAGCCCCAGTAAACGGCGGCCGTAACTATAACGGTCCTAAGGTAGCGAAATTCCTTGTCGGGTAAGTTCCGACCTGCACGAATGGCATAATGATGGGGGCGCTGTCTCCAGCAGAGACTCAGTGAAATCGAAATCGCCGTGAAGATGCGGTGTACCCGCGGCTAGACGGAAAGACCCCGTGAACCTTTACTGCAGCTTGACATTGAACTTTGATCTTACTTGTGTAGGATAGGTGGGAGGCTTTGAAACCAGGACGCTAGTTCTGGTGGAGCCAATCTTGAAATACCACCCTGGTAATATTGAGGTTCTAACTCTGCTCCATAATCTGGAGCGAGGACCATGTCTGGTGGGTAGTTTGACTGGGGCGGTCTCCTCCTAAAGAGTAACGGAGGAGTACGAAGGTGCGCTCAGCGTGGTCGGAAATCACGCGTAGAGTATAAAGGCAAAAGCGCGCTTAACTGCGAGACCCACAAGTCGAGCAGGTACGAAAGTAGGTCTTAGTGATCCGGTGGTTCTGTATGGAAGGGCCATCGCTCAACGGATAAAAGGTACTCTGGGGATAACAGGCTGATACCGCCCAAGAGTTCATATCGACGGCGGTGTTTGGCACCTCGATGTCGGCTCATCTCATCCTGGGGCTGAAGCAGGTCCCAAGGGTATGGCTGTTCGCCATTTAAAGAGGTACGCGAGCTGGGTTTAGAACGTCGTGAGACAGTTCGGTCCCTATCTACCGTGGGCGCTGGAAATTTGAGAGGATCTGCTCCTAGTACGAGAGGACCAGAGTGGACAAACCTCTGGTGTACCGGTTGTCACGCCAGTGGCATCGCCGGGTAGCTATGTTTGGAAGGGATAACCGCTGAAAGCATCTAAGCGGGAAGCCTACCTCAAGATAAGATTTCCCAAGGACTTTATGTCCTCTAAAGAGCCGTTGAAGACTACAACGTTGATAGGTTGGATGTGGAAGTGCAGTGATGCATGAAGCTGACCAATACTAATTACTCGTGAGGCTTGACTATACAACACCCAAACAGTTGGTGTTTCTAAAGATTTCTAAGCAAAATGCTTGATTTGGTAAAGCGCTAGTCAGACAATATTCAACTCAAACAGCCCAGTCTGTCAAGATTTGGAAAAAGCAACGGCATAAGGAACACTGTTCCGCAACTAAGACCCAAGCAAGTATCCATAAACAGTTGTGCTGGCGACAATAGCAAGAGTGAACCACCTGATCCCTTCCCGAACTCAGAAGTGAAACCTCTTTGCGCTGATGGTAGTGTGGGGTTACCCATGTGAGAGTAAGTCATCGCCAGCTCATTATTCCAAAAGCCCCTGCTCTGCAGGGGCTTTTTTTATGCCGGAAGAAAGAGAAAGCGAAAATAAAGCTAAACTAAAAAAGACAAGAAAACTCTATCCGTACGTTCAGCTGATCCCAATCTACACATTCACGCTCCTGTTGAATGATTCTATAGAGACGACAAGTTTTTGTTCAATTTACGTGTATTGTATAAGCCAAATAATACACAGTAAACTTATGCTAATCACTTAAAGGGTTATAGCTATTCAGATATATAATTAATTATTAATCTTTCTTATTAAAGTATTCTTAGAACTTTCAGATAGTTTTAATTTAATGTGTTATAGCAATTTGCTACATCCTGTATATGCTTTGTTTCAAAATGCAGTTTTTGATTTTATTCATAAAAGGTCCTTGTATAACTAATAAGTAAGCTAAATATTGAATAACATAGAGGAAAAATCATGACAAATGAAAATAAACTAGATAACTTAAAGAATAAAGCAACTGATTTAGGTGAAGACCTAAAATACAAAGCTAAAGAAGCAAAATTGCAAGGTGACAAAACAGTTAATGATCTAAAACATAAAGCTGCTGAAATTAAGCTTGAAAGTGAAAAGGCACTTCATAATTTAAACAAGGAAACTGATGCTAAATATACTGAGGGTAAAGTGTCATTTGATGAAAAAATAAATGATGCAAAAACTGAAACTTCAGGGACAGAAAATAGGGTGCAGGATAAATTAGAACATTTAAAAGCCGAAGCTAGCCATAAATTTGAAGAAGCAAAATTAAAAGCGACTGAATTTAAGCAAGAAGCTTCAGTTAAGTTTGATGAACTGAAAGCGCAGGCAAGTACTAAATTTGATGAGTTAAAGAAAACTGCAACAGACACTCTCCACAAATTTAAAAAAGATGACCAAGGTTGATTTGGTTGAGTTTTAATCAAATATTCCAGCTAGATCATTTTTAATTTAGCTGGAATGATTAGAAGTTAAATAAGGATTTTTTAAGAAATAAAAAAAGTTATTGGGTTATTCTATCTTTGATTTCCTGATCAGTATTGAGCCATTCAATTTTCTTTACACGATCGTGGACAATGGTGATGGTATACATCATATTTTCTATTTCATATTTATATTCCATTGCTAAATAACGATTTTCACCTTCTTTGAGTTCACGTGTAATCATTGAGTTTGGAGATAACTTAAGACGACTTTGCATATCTGTAAAAGTATCGCCTAAACTGATTAGTTGTCCTTCGGGCGTATTTATGGAAAAAGTTTCATTTGCTGCATGGGTAAAGGATATAGCAGTCAATAAAATGAATGGAAGCAATTGTTTTAGCAAAATATATTCCCCAAATAAAAAATTGTTAAAAAAATAATGTGTAGATAATATAAAGAACAAAATATAGGCATGTCTGCATAATAATTGTTAAAAAAATAATCGTTATTTATATAGGTCAATCAAAAAATTAAATTTTTAAAACTGTTTCGAATCTATCTAATTTAGCTTGTGCTAGTTGATGATTTAATAAAAGTATATTTATAGATGAATCAATAAAAAGTATTTAAGATCCTTATCAAAATAAAGAGTTAAGCCCTAAAACCTACTAATTAGGTTGGGTTTTTAGCAGCATTCATAAAGCAATGTCGAACTTTGCTTAACCTTCAGTTCATTTAAAGCTAAACTATGATATTCAGTTGTATGTCCGTACTTGGAGTAAACTTATGTCATGGCTTTCTTCGCTTAAATCTGTTTTTTCACCCTCGCAGGAGGTGAAGGAGGAAGACATCCAGAATGTGCTACAAGGCTATATATTGCCAAATTCAAACAATGTATTAAAAGACCGAATTACCCAAGTGAATGTTGAAGGACGAGTATTACAAATAACGATTAATACTTATCCTGAAGAAGTGGATCATTTACAAAAAATCCATGATGATTTGGCTGATGCCTTAGAAAAATGCGGTATCCAAGAACTTAATATGCATGTGATCCAGCAAAAACATGCACAAGGTAAAAGCTGTTCCAATCATGATCATGGAAAAGAAGGCCATAGTTGTTCTAGTAAACCTCAGGGTAAAAATGAAACTTCTCAAGCTCAAAAACTTCCACCTGTAGTGGATGCTTCAGGCAAAACAGCTTCAGCTGAAGTAAAAAATGAGCAAGATGCAAACAATCCACCGATTCAAAAACCAGCACCACAACAAAGAGATGTACCTAAGCATCCTCGTATTCAAAATGTTATCTTGGTTTCTTCAGGTAAAGGTGGTGTGGGGAAATCGACTACCACTGTAAATCTTGCATTAGCATTGCAAAAACTAGGTCTAAAAGTTGGTGTTTTAGATGCCGACATCTATGGTCCAAGTATTCCGACCATGTTGGGTAATGCAGGACGTACTCCGATGATTGAAGCGGAAAATTTTGTTCCGATTGATGCTTATGGTATGCCGGTTCTATCGATTGGACATTTAACGGGAGATAACAATACTCCAGTGGCTTGGCGGGGTCCGAAAGCAACAGGTGCCTTGATGCAGTTGTTTAACCAAACATTATGGCCTGACTTAGACGTTTTAATGATTGATATGCCACCAGGCACAGGTGATATTCAATTGACACTGGCACAGCGTATTCCTGTGACGGCTGCTGTCATTGTCACTACTCCACAAAATGTGGCATTAATGGATGCGACTAAAGGAATTGAACTATTTAATAAAGTTCAGATTCCTGTCATGGGTGTCATAGAAAATATGTCGACCCATATTTGTTCGAACTGTGGTTATGAAGAGCAAATTTTCGGTACCGGTGGTGGTGATAAATTATCTGAACAATACAATATTCCTTTACTGGGTCGTTTGCCTTTAAATGTTCAAATTCGCGAAAATGCAGATGCAGGTAAACCGTCGGTGATTGCAGGAGATGATGCAGCAGAGAGTTATATGGCTATTGCTCAAAAAATTGCAGATCAATTGCCAAAAGTAGAAAAGCCGCAAAATAGAATTTTCTAAATATCAAATACAGTTAAATATTCATGTAAAAGTCCAGCCTACGTTGGACTTTTTTATGCTGTATTATTTTGGTCGTATTCATTCGGCTTACACTAAGAAGCTAAACTCAAAAATAGTAAAATAAAATTATTTTATAATTATCTAATTTTTAAATAAGTGTATAGATAGCATTTCTAATCAATTATTCAGTTCTATGGGGTAGATCGACGACGTTTATAATGTTAAATAATATTCCAGCGCCAAAACAACCGTGTAATCACAAATAATATGACGGCAAAAATTAGCGCTTCTAATAATAGACCAGATAATAAAATTTTCGCCAAACTGAAGTCAATATGTCCATTTCCAAAGTGGGTAATCCAGTGACTGATCTAATGCAGAACACCCAAGATCATATCTTGATCAATCATATTTACTTGGAACACTTTTGCCCCTAACCAAAAACCAATATATAAAATGGGGACAAGCGTGAAGGGATTGGTCAGCCAAGCGAGACATAAACTTATAGGTAAGTTGACTTGAAAAAGTAATACCGTCAAGACAATCAAAATGCTGTGAAAAGGCAAAGGCAGCATACCCCAAAATGTGCCAATAAAAATGGCTTTTGAAATAGACTTTCTGTTCACATACCATAACAAAGGATTTAAGGTGCGTTGACCAAAAATCTTCATTAGTTTCATCTCTGCGACTTTATGAGGAGAGGGAAGCCTGGATTGAAAGAATTGTTTTGTCATAAATATATGATACTTAAATAATAATGTATTTTACTCGAATTGGTTACCTCGAAGCAGAACAAGTATGACTGAATGTCAATATTAGTGCTTAAAAAAGTGCTCCCTGAAATTTTTTATAACAAATGACTGTCTAGTTGTGTTGAGGTATTTGACGTATAGATTTATGATTTATATATATTTTTTAGATTAATTTTAGAATTTCTGGAAACATATGAAAAAACGTATTTGCTAAGTACAATAAACTCATTTACTCTTCGCGCACTCTATAGAGAGGTCGCATATGATTTCATGGCTGTTTATCGGTTTAGTCGTCACTATTTTATTGACACCTGGCCCAACAAATACATTGCTTGCATCTTCTGGTATACAGGTAGGTGTGCGTCAATCATTACGGCTTATCCCGGCAGAATCAATTGGTTATTTAATTTCAATTACTGTTTGGGGAATTATTATTGGTACAGTTTCAAGTCGATTTCCTATTCTCCCCATATTTTTGAAGTTATTAAGCGCGCTGTATATTATTTTTCTGGCTATTAAACTCTGGAAAACAGCAGATATTCAAGCCAGTTATAATCAGCCGACCATTCGTGCACGTGAATTGTTTTGTGCAACTTTATTGAACCCTAAAGCATTACTCTTTGCTTCTGCTGTTTTTCCAAGTTCAGCATGGCTAACAGTGCATAATTACTTAGTTCATATTGGCATATTTCTCATTTTAATTGTGCCAATTGCCTTGTTTTGGACTTTTATCGGTTCTATCTTGGCCACTAATAAAGTACGTTGGCTAAATCAAGCTAACTTACAAAAAACAGCTTCTTTGGTTTTGGTCAGTTTCTCTATTCCACTGGGTTATTCTGCTCTTTTAAGTCTTTAAGTTAAGATGATGAAAATATGCATGGGGTAAAAAATGATGTCATCACCTGATCATCATTTCCATTGCAGCCAATTTCAGTTAAAGTACAGCGCAATAATTGATTTAACTATTTTTGGATATAGAAATAATGGCAATTAAGTCTGATCGTTGGATTCGTGAAATGAGCGAAAATCACGGCATGATTGAACCGTATGCAGAAAACCAAGTGCGTTATGATGAAACAGGTGAAAAACTCATTTCTTATGGTGTTTCAAGCTATGGTTATGATGTTCGTTGTGCGCGTGAATTTAAAGTATTTACCAATGTCCATTCAGCAATTGTCGATCCAAAAAACTTTGATGATAAAAGCTTTATCGATATTGAATCGGATGTATGCATTATTCCGCCAAACTCATTTGCATTGGCCCGTACAATAGAATACTTCCGTATTCCACGTAATGTTTTGACGATATGTTTAGGTAAATCGACTTATGCACGTTGCGGTATTATTGTAAACGTGACTCCGCTTGAACCTGAGTGGGAAGGACATGTTACCTTGGAATTTTCAAATACAACTAACTTGCCTGCCCGTATTTATGCAGGTGAAGGTGTGGCCCAAATGTTGTTCTTTGAATCAGATGAAGTATGTGAAATATCATATAAAGACCGTGGTGGTAAATACCAAGGTCAGACTGGTGTGACTTTGCCAAAAGCATAAACAGTATAAATAATTGAATAAGCGGATCATTTTGGTCCGCTTATTTTTTATGAAATTCATTCATCGGAAACTGGGTTCATTCGCCCATTTTTTTTTGCAATTGAGTAAATATTCAGCATAATAAAAAGTTATACAAACTTGGTAAGAACATTGTTGTAATGACAAATAAATAAAAGAGATATACCAAGCCTAGGATGAATTAAAAATAATGATGCGGAGCATCTGATAAAAAGGAAGGTCGTGATGACTCAGAGTTGGAATAATGCAAGATTTAAAAAGTCTTGTTTGGCGGGTCTAATCGCAGTTTTACTTAGTCCGTCCATTTATGCGCTTGAATCTTTGTCAGATAATAACCTTTCTGAAACTACCGGTGAGGGGATCGCATTATTGCCTGAAAATTTTAAGATGGTTTTTCAGGGACCGAATGATATTTCTACTGCTTCAAGTTATAACAATGCCACTATTTCTGCGGTGGATAAACCTAAATACGATACTGGTTTTATTCGTATTATTCCAACAGGTGAAAATTACGAATTACTGTATCAACGTGCATACGATAAAATTTATAAACAGAATTACAATTCAAACTATGCGTATGCAAAAGCCAACTTATATCAGGGTAGTTATAACTCGACCTATGATACTGTTTATAATGGAATTTATCAAAATGGCAGTACCACTACAACAACCTATACAACGACTTATGCCCAAGTAAAAACAAAAAATGAAACCACGTATCGTAATCAGGAAATTTCACCTTATTTAAAACAAAAAACTTATACAGATTATTATGATCAACGTTACGACCAATATTATTGGAACGCTCCAGCATTAGTTCCTAATGATGGTACAACAAGATATAGTGGTGGCTGGTTAAATGAAGAGAAGGCAGCAGAAAATGCTCGGTTAAATACCATTGAAAAGATTGAGGCAGCATATGGCTCCACCATTACTACCGCAGTTAATAATCATTTAAAAGAAACTACCCTTGCTGAGATTAGAGCATCAGCAAATAGTACTGCTACTCAGCAAGCAACCTCTGCTGCAAATACCACTGTCGACAATTATGCAAAAACCAATGCGATAAATGTGGCAGATACAACAGCAACTGGCGTTATAACCAATGCCCGCACTAAAGCCGATGTTTTTATTTATGGTTTGGCCTTGTCTAAAAGTAATGGGAACTTAAATCAGCGTTATAGTAATGTAGGTTTAAATTGGGGAAGTGCGGCTAATCCTTGGTTATTCCGTGCAGGTACAGCAAAAGACATTCAACAATTTTCAGGTGCGAACAAAAGTGATATTGGTTATCTGGCTTTAGAAGCACCTTTGGCTCAGGATGGCGTCGACACAACAAGTGACCGAATCAAATTGGGTTTTTGGACCGATATTTTCTCTCGGTCTTTTGATTCAATTCGTATAATTAATGCTGTTACAGGTGCACCAACGAGTGGGCTAGATAAAGACTATCGCTTAAGATCACAATTTGTGGCCAATGGCCTGAGTATTAATGGTTCACAGCTAAGGTTATTCCAAACTCAAAATGATGATGTCAATAAACTCTATGATGAAACATTAGGGATAGCTGCACTATTACGGATAAATACTAATGATAATCCGTCCACATTAAAATTTACTGATACGAACCTGGATGAAAAAGGAATTCGTATCAGTACTGCTGCTAAAACTGATGCAGATGATGGTACAGCAGTAACGCCAGCAATAGATGGTTCTTTGGCTCCACTGTTCAACGATAAAGACGGTCTATATCTATATAGTACTAATATAAACCTTGTATTGGGGAATATGTATCAACCTTTTATTCTGGCATCAGAAGGCAATAATATTATTCTGGAAGTGACACGCATTCCTAAAATACCTGCCATATATTCACAAATTTATACCTTATATGCAGATACAGATCCAAATCCTCAATTTCAAGCAGGTACAGGGCTAACGGCAGCATCTTTTAAAGGTTCGACCTGTAACGTAAGCTACTGCGGTTCAAATTTCTCAGACATTACAACGGGAACCAATACTGTTAGATATCAGGGGACAAATGCGACGCACAGTAGTATTGCAATTGGTAGTGTGACCCGAGATGTATCAACGAATCTTCTAAAAGCGAATAGAGGGGCGGACGCGACAGGTATCGTATTTAAAAGTCCGTCAGGTTCAGCTGTCAATTTAGGTTCGGCTGTAATAGATGGCGTTCTGATTCAGCATCTTAAGTTTAAAACTACGGGCTTATAGGAGTATAAAAATGTTAAATAAAATATCTATTTCCGTCGTTTTATTTATGGCTTGTGCAGCACATGCAGAATTGGTAGGTTTGGATAATGGTGCATTACTAGATGTTACAGGGCAAGGGGGGGCTGATTTAAGCTGGACTTTGTCATTAAACCATCGCTATGCAAATGATTTAAGTATTAAAAATATCTCTGATCAGCAAGGCGTATATTACACATATGACTGTGTCTCGGATGTGCAATGCCGTTTTGCATTTTCACCCAGTAATCATGCGGACGCAGCCGGTAATCAAAGATGGTTGGTCTTTAAGCAAATTCAAGGCACCATTCAGGTGGATAAGTTTTCTTTAGCGGGAAGCACGATTATCAATAAGGATATGATGCCTCAAACAGCAATGAAACTTTCATTTTTTGATGATAAACCTTTAAAAATAAGAAATTTAGGTTTTAGTAGTCTGTCAGTTGAAACGGATGATGCAGCTACCAAAGGGTATTTAAAAGATGAAAAATATAATCAATATAATGCCTATACAGTCAATGCTCAAGGTACAAAAGTTTATAGCAGTGTAGATGTTCCTACTTTTGATAAAGGGGCTGAAAAAGGATTTATGGGCTTGAACGTACACGGAAATTTACATATGTCGGGAGATTTGAAAATTTTTAGTTATAACTGCGCAGGTACTGGAACCAGTCGTTGTTAATTAAATAAAAATTTTTAAGAATAAGGATGTTGTAATGAAAAAAATAATAAAACTAAATTTGCTCACGGCTTGTGTATTAATGGCACAACAATCCTTTGCACTTCAGCAGTTAACAGATCAGTCTTTAAGTGTTGTGACAGGTCAAGATGGTATTTCTATTACTCATGAAGTCTCAAAAATAAATGTAGATCAGATCAACTGGGTAGATTATACCGATACAAGTAGCATGAAGCTAGGAATGCACAATGTTGAAGTCAAAGGTGTAAATAACAGTACGATTAGAAGTACGCTCGATTTTGATGTAGGCACAACGGATATAGGTACTGGCGTGAAAATTCAAGCCAGCATTTCCCCATTTCAGGCCACAGTAGAAAAGCTTATGCTGCTGTGCGATGCTGCAACTTGTACCACGGCTGAACAGAATTTAGGTTCTTTAAGTCTTTCAACGACTTCACCTTTAAAATTTTATCTGGAAACTACCCATGGTCTATTTAACCGCGATGACAAAGCACATTTAGATTTTCAGCTACAAAATGCAAGTATTGGTTATGGTTTAAATGGCAAAAATTTAACCTTAAAAGATTTTAACTTTAATTTTTCTGCCGATGGTTATATGTATCTAGACCCGAATGAGGGGATAGTAATGACCACTAAAAGCCGTGATGGAAACACAGATCATATTGTGAACTTAGCCCGAGTTGCTGATTCAAGTGATGTCGATTCCAGTCGAGTAAATGCAAAAAATCCTGGGGTAAATATTGATTTGCGCTATGGGGCAGATCCCGATAACCAGAAAAATGTAATGCGTATGGGAGCATCGGGGGCTGTTACAAATGCTAAAATATTTTTAAATGCAAATCAGGCCGGCCTTAAAGATTTTAATACTGTTAATCGGTCTGGAACAGATTTAACAGAAACAATAAAGTCTGCTTCAGGTTATGGGTTTGCAGGCGCTGGTGGTTTACATTTTGGTGTTTCTGCTGAGTTTACACGTGAGGGAAACCCGCTATTAGGTCAAAATGTTGCTCCAACAACTTTGGAAATAGGTCATACGGGGCATGGTAGCTACGCTATTGAATTTTCAAACTTATCTCCTTTAATTATTCGTAATTCAACCAATGCTACGAATTTGAATACTAAAAATGCATATATTGATTTTGGTGATATTTATATCAATACCGCACAAGTTAAAAGTTTAAATTTTATTATCAATGAAAATGTTAAAAAGATACTCGGTGCCGCAAGTAATGAATTAACCTATTACATGATGCCAGTGGATAAAGGACAAAATGTAGCACTGATTGCAATCCGTGGGATGGATTTTCAAGCGATCGCCCGTAAAGCACGTTTTATTTCAGATAACTCAATTGCTGAAATAACCAGTCCCTCAGGAGAGTGGGGTTTAGGTATACCTATCTTTAATTTAAATGCCAATCTGGCTCTATTTTCTAAAAACTATACTTATAAAGGTGTGACAAGCGCAGGCTTAGGTTATAACTTGGCGATGTCTACAGAAGGTTATGGTATTGATAAAAAAACTGGAACACCAAGTACGACTTCTATCATTGTTGTGGATGGGGCAAAGGGAGTATATAACGAAGAAGTCAATTACTATGCAGGTCTTCGAAATATCGATTCATATTTAAAATCTGATGGTGTAATTGGTTTTGAAGATGAAGGAATTTATATTAAAGCAGACAATTTATTATTTGCAGCAAAAGCTGAAATTGCAATTGGGCAATTGCCAGGATCTTTATATAACTGTACAGCAGCAACTGGCGGTATGAATTGTGATAACAAAGTTGTACCTATTGATAATTTTGCCAAAAAAGATGATGTATTGTCTTCAATTGCTTTTAAGCTTGACGGTCAAGGTGAATTACTGATTGTTCCGGGGTTGAATGCACCAAATGCAACACCAGATTCCAACTATTTGTCTTTAAAAGGGAATTTTAAGTTTAAAGATATCGCAGGTCCCACGGATAGAGGCAGTTTCTTAAGCATCATTAACGAAGATGTCAAGACGACTGGAACAACTGAATCTAGTATCAATTTAAATAAGCTTCAAGGGCATATAGGTTTTGAATCAAGAATTCAGATGAAACAAGATACTGTTGTGTTAGACAATCAGGTCAAGTTCAATCATTTAGCTAATGCAAATTCTCAAGGTAAGGTTTTTACCGCAGAAATGGCAATGTCTCCAGCAGGCAATATGCAAAAAATTGCGGATCTTGCCATTACAGGAGGGGCAATGCGTAGCACTTTGGGTATTACTCCGCGATAAAAAAATTATAGGGAATGAAAATGAAAAAATTATTATTGCCAGCATTAATCTGTTGCATTTGTTCAGGCACACATGCAACAGGATTTAAAAGTTTATCCGATACCGAATTGGCTAAAGTAGATGGTCAGGCATTGCTAAATTTTTCCAAAGATGCTTATAGCTACACAACAGCAGGCAGCGAGACGGTCAACTTTTTTAAACTTGGTCTTGATGCTGAAATGGAATTGAATACCAATATCAAATCCTTACAGTTAGGTTGTGGTGGAGTGAATGGCGCAAATGGCTGTGATATTGATATTTCGAATTTAGCTTTAAGTGGGTTACCTACGAGTTATGATAGTTTGGGAAATCCCGTGTTTGCCAATGACCGTGCCTCGACAAGTGCAAAAATAACCAACCCTTTTGTTGAGTTTGCAATAAAAAATAGCGATAAGGCATCTACTCGGGAAATAGTTGGATTCCGTTTGGGGGCGCAAGAAATTTTGGGTTTATTAACCACGGGTATTGCCAATACACAATCCCCTACGGATGGTATTCAATCTTTCAGTGGTTATATGAAAATTGCAGATACCACAGGTTCTACTAATACTGCAGCAGCAAAATTTGGTAAGGCGGCGAATCAGCAAATTTCAGGATTATTGGATATTGCTTTGTTTGGTGATCATGATTTTACCAGTGATCCGTTAAATTCAGCAACGACAGGAATTACCGTACCGCAGTTAAATAATGTGAAATTTAATGTTCCTGGATTTACCGTTACAGGTAACCGGCAAACTCAGGCAAGTGCAACAAATATTATGGTAACTATTCCAGTGATTCCTTTGGCAAAAGGTACAGCTGAGGATAATGCAAATTATGATGTGTATAATGGCTTAAATACAACGCAATTTAATAATGATCAGTTACTGGTTAATATCGAGCCATGCGTTGGCTTAGGACCACTTTGTTTAGTGAGTACCTCAAAATTCAAAATGGGAGAGGGCTCTAAACTGACCAACCTCAATATGAATGTGACCTTCAATCAATTGTTAAGTATGGTGCATAATGTGCCATTAACCGGTTCAGGTGGTTATTTGGCCTTGCAACAGCTTGCTTTACATTGGCCTGGAGCTGATGCAGCAGATGTTGCGCAAAGAGGTTGGTGGATGTCATTTGCTGATCCTGTACAATTAGGACAGCTAAATGTAGCAGGGGCTGTAGATATTTCTGCAGTACTCCCTCAGGTTGCAACAAATATTACAAATTCCCTTACCCAGGAAAATATGCGAATTGAAATTGATTTTGGTAATGCAATTCAAGCATTGGTGGGTACACCCATTGTAAAAACCTTGCAAATTGATGTTGGTCAGTGGACTCAAGCTAATCCTTCAAAGTTGACGTTAAATAACCAAATTTTAAAAAATCAAGAAGTTACATCAAACTGCTACGGTGGTCTGAAATTTTGCTAATTACATTATAAAAAAATCCCGCTTAAGCGGGACTTTTTATTTTGCAGAAAAATTATTTAGCAATTTTTGCTAATAATTCTTCTTTAGAAATATTTACAGATTCAGCATCACGACGACCTTTATATTCAAAGGTGCCTGCATCCAAACCTTTTTCACCAATCACGATACGATGCGGAATACCCGTGATTTCAAGGTCAGAGAATTTAACCCCTGGACGTTCGTCACGATCATCTAAAATCACATCGTAACCTGCTGCCTGAAGCTCTGCATATAGTGCTTCAGCGGCCTCAAGGGTGCGTGGTGATTTGTGTGCGTTCATAGGCACAATTGCAACTTCAAATGGTGCAATGGCTAAAGGCCAAATAATGCCTTTATCATCGAAGTTTTGTTCAATGGCAGATGCAACTACACGTGTTACTCCAATACCATAGCAACCCATCGTTACAACCGTTGGCTTACCGTCTTTACCAAGGACTTTGCAGCCCAAAGCTTCTGAGTATTTTTTACCTAACTGGAAGATATGACCGACTTCAATACCACGTTTAATTTGTAGTATGCCTTTACCATCTGGTGAAACATCACCTTCAACCACGTTACGGAGGTCATAGACTTCTGTGTACTGTGCATCACGTTCCCAGTTGACGCCAGTTGCATGTTTGTCTGCTTCATTTGCACCAGCAACGAAATCGGACAATACAGACGCTGCACGATCCACAATCACGGTTAAGCCTTTTTCAACTAAACCTTGCGGTCCAATGAAACCAGTAGTTAAGCCGAGTGCAGCAATTTGTTCTTCTGTTGCAAAAGTTAAAGGCGCAGCAATAGCAGCATGCTTTTCAGCTTTGATTTCGTTCAGTTCATGGTCACCGCGAAGGAATAAAGCAACCACAGGAACATTACCTTTTTCGTCTGCTACACCTTGAACAAGGAGTGCTTTGACTGAGTCTTTTGTATCAGTGTTCAAGAATGCTGAAACATCAGCAATAGTTTTTTGGTTTGGTGTTTCGACCAATTTTAATTCTTGTGTAGGTGCAGCACGTTCACCGACAAGCACTGCTTCAGCCATTTCAACGTTGGCAGCATAGTCTGATTCAGTTGAGAAGGCGATATCATCTTCACCGCTTGATGCCAACACATGGAATTCGTGTGAACCTGAACCACCGATTGAACCGGTATCTGCTTGAACTGGACGGAAATTTAAGCCTAGACGAGTAAAGATACGGCAATATGCATCGTACATTGTATCGTAAGTTTCTTGTAGAGAGTCTTGATCGATATGGAAAGAGTAGGCATCTTTCATGATGAATTCACGTGAACGCATCACACCAAAACGTGGACGAATTTCGTCACGGAATTTGGTTTGTACTTGGTAGAAGCTTGCTGGAAGTTGCTTGTAACTTTTCAGTTCGTTACGCGCAAGATCGGTAATCACTTCTTCGTGTGTCGGTCCAAGCACAAAATCATTATTATGACGGTCTTTGAAACGTAGTAGTTCAGGACCATATTGTACAAAGCGACCTGATTCTTCCCATAGGCCTGAAGGTTGAGTTACAGGCATCAACACTTCGAGTGAGCCAGCACGATTCATTTCTTCATGAATAATCGCTTCAACTTTATTTAGCACACGTACGCCCATCGGCAACCAAGTGTATAAACCTGAAGCCAATTTACGAATCATACCCGCACGTAACATCAGCTGATGTGAAATAACTTCAGCATCGTTCGGGGTTTCTCTTAACGTAGCAAATAAAAAGCGACTCGCGCGCATGGAAGCTGTCCTAAAAATTAAGCCTTGAAAGCCAAGATTATACAATAAAAAATGAGGTGAACATTTCTGAATGTCACCTCATTGTGATGCTATAAATTATGACATGATTTTGCGCATTTGGCGCGTCATAAAATTCTTTAAGTCATCCAGGTAAGTGAAGATCACCGGCACCACCACTAAGGTTAACAGGGTGGAGGTAATTACACCGCCAATTACCGCATGAGCCATGGGCGCACTTTGTTCTCCTCCTTCGCCTAGACCCAATGCCAGTGGAATCATACCCATGACCATGGCACTTGTGGTCATGAGGATCGGACGGAGTCGGGTTTTACCTGCAGCAATAATGGCATCAAAACGATCTTCACCGCGATCCATAGCTTTCTTGATGAAGTCAATCAACAGAATGGCATTTTTAGTCACCAATCCCATCAGCATGATGATGCCAATGATTGAGAATAGATTCAGGGTTGAATTAAACAGGAATAAGGCCAGAAAGACCCCAATCAGTGAAAGGGGGAGGGAAGCCATAATGGCAGCGGGGTGAATAAAGCTATTGAATTGTGATCCGAGTACGATATAGATAAACACAATCGAGAGGGTAATCGCAGTCATGGCATAACCTGCAGACTCAGCCATATCTTTATTCGCGCCTTGGGTGACGAAACTATAACCCGGTGGTAAATCAAAATTATCTTGAATCTTTTTAATATCTTGCCCAATATCACCTGCAGGACGACCTGCAGTGTTGGCTTCTACCAATACTTCACGTGCCAAGTCACGACGGTTAATCTGTGATGCACCCAGACCTTCTTCAAATGATGCGACAGTTGCCAGTGGCACTAAAATAGGCTGACCGGATGCATCGGTTTTTTGTGAGTTTAAATAAAGGTTTTCAATGTCACTTGGCAAGCTCCGTTTATTTTCGGTCAAGCGAAGATTGACATCATACGTTTCTCCTCTTTCATCTTGCCAAGTCGTGACATCATCACCTGCAAGCAATGGACGGATGACATTGGCAATTTGATTGACGGAAAGACCTAAATCACTGGCAAGCATGCGGTTAATATGAACGGCCAAGGTCGGCTTTGGTTCTTTGAGTGAGCTTTCCAGATCGACAATACCCTTTACTTTAGAAATTTCAGCAAGAAAGCGATCCGAGATTTTCTGCAATTCATCCAGTTCAGGGCCTTTAATCGAAATAAGAACCGGCTTTTGACCCCCTGAAACGGTTTCATCGGCAGAAGCAACGGAGGTAAGGGTAATACCGGCTACACTTTGTAAGCGTTGACGAAATTCATTGTTGAGCTGTGTCAGGGTCTTATTACGCTCTAATCGAGGAGTTACGCTGACCCGGATACTGACATGATTTTTACCACGGTCAGTCACGCCGTTAATAATGCTATAGGTACCGCGCACGTCAGGGTGTTGGCGAATAATATGCTCAACTTGCAATAATTTGGCTTGTGAATATTCGAGTGATGCATCCACAGGTGTTTCAAACTTAATCCGAATTTCGCTTTTATCAGGCACCGGCACAAATTCTGTACCCACCAGTTTGGATAGTCCTAATGCACCAAAAAGTGAGGCGACGGCAATCATGAGCGTAACAATGCGGAAACGCAGCGCCAGTTTTAACAGTTTTTCGTAGTAGTGACTTAAGTTATCGAGTTTGTTGGAGATCCATTTAAAAAAGCGTTTGATTTTCCCCGGTTGCTTATTGGGATCAGGTTTTTCAGTCCAATGTGCCGAAAGCATGGGATCGAGGGTAAAACTGACAAACATGGATATCAGCACTGCAGCACTGACCGTTACCCCAAATTGATAGAAAAATTTACCAATAATCCCGCCCATGAAAGCAACTGGCAAGAATACCGCTACAATCGTCAGCGTTGTGGCTAAAACCGCAAGCCCAATTTCTTTGGTGCCATCCAGTGCTGCTGTAACGTGGTCTTTGCCCATATCGGCATGACGAACAATATTTTCCCGAACCACAATCGCGTCATCAATCAGTAGGCCAATACTGAGTGAAAGCGCTAATAGCGTCATCATATTAATCGTAAAGCCAAATGCCCAAATAAAGGTAAGGGTTCCGAGTAAGGCAATTGGAAGGGTTATGCCGGTAATGGCAGTAGAACGAAATGAACCTAAAAACAGCAATACAATCAGAACGGCTAAAACAGCCCCTTCAATAATCGTACGCGCAACATCCTTAATACTACCGCGAATACTTTTAGAGCTGTCCACCACGACTTTGGCAACGGTGCCTTGAGGTAATTGTTTTTCAATCTTTTTCATGGCTTTATAGGTGGCATCCACCACTTCAATCACATTGGAATCAGAGCTGCGCAAAATATCAATCGCTACCGCTGTTTTACC
This sequence comes from Acinetobacter sp. TSRC1-2, assembly GCF_049895885.1. Taxonomy (NCBI): domain Bacteria; kingdom Pseudomonadati; phylum Pseudomonadota; class Gammaproteobacteria; order Moraxellales; family Moraxellaceae; genus Acinetobacter; species Acinetobacter sp. TSRC1-2. Next base: position 345,194 of record NZ_JAFCTF010000001.1, on the reverse strand, counting down.
ATTTAAATAGGCACTGGATTCTAAGTCAGCTTGGCTGTCTTCAATTTTTGCTACTTGTTTTAGAAAAATAGGCGCGCCATTTTTATTAGCAATAATTAAATCACCAAACGATTGTGGATGAATCACCTTGGATTTGATTTCAACCACCAGTTCCGAGGTAGGTTGTTTTAAAGTTCCGCCTGGAACTTCAATATTTTCACTTTTTAAGGTATTGATGACCTGATCAATACCAATGCTGAAGCTTTGTAATTTTTGTGGTTCTATTTCAATACGAATTTGCCGTTGTGCATCACCGAGTAAATTGACCGCGCCTACGCCGGGAACGGTTTGTAATTGTGGGACAATCCTCTGATTTAAATAGGAGCTCAAATCGCGTAACGGCATTGTTTCTGATTCAAAAACAATGGACATGATCGCATTGGCTGTGGGGTCATAACGCTCGACCACTGGATCCTGAATTTCATCACGAAACCCGGCGGTGACCGAGGAGATTTTATCGCGAATATCCTGTGCGGCGACAGCAGAAGAAACGTCTAGATTAAACTCGACAATAATGGTCGAAAGCCCTTCACTCGATTGTGAAATCACCTGTTTTAAACCTGAAATGGTATTGATCTTTTCTTCCATTTTTTTGGTGACTTCAGATTCAATTATTTCAGGCGATGCACCGGGATAGCTGGTATAAACCACCACAAACGGGAAGTCTACATCGGGGAATTCTTCAACGCTCATCCGTTGCCAAGACGCTAACCCCAACACCAGTAAACACAACATCATCATGATGGTGAAAACAGGATACTTAACACTAATTCGGGTGAACCACATAAGAACAATCCTGTGCTTATTTTTGAGTGATTATGACTTCCTGATCAAGGTCTTGGTCATTAAATTTAATACGGCTGATTTGGTCACCGGGTTGCAGTCCTTGCACCACGGCTAAATTGTCGCGATAACGTTGTTCTAAAATTACTAGATTTACTTTTTCAATTTTTTTCTGGCGGATCACCCATACATAGGGAGTTTCTTTTAAATTTTGGATGATATTCAGCGGAATCAACTGACCGCTAACTTGGGTAGAAGAAAGAATATTACCTTCAACAAAAGAGCCAATACTGAGTGATTTGATGGTTTCATTCGGGGTTGCAAAGAATTCAATTTGACGACTTGCAGGATCGGCAATCGGGGAGATACGGGTGAGTACCGCCGTAAGTTGGGCAGGATTACCTTGAATAGTATATTCAATTTTTTGCCCCACTTTTAAAGCCGCCTGCATGTCACTGGGGAGTTTGGCTTGAATTTCTAAATGATTTGGATCAACGATTTCAAACAGGGTTTGACCTGCAGCAACGGTTTGTCCCGATTCAACCTCACGTTTGGTGATGACCCCTGAGATAGGGCTCAAGATAGTTCCATCACGCTCGGCTTTTTGAGCAATATTGACGTTGGCCTGTTGTGCACGCACGTTTTCAAGTTGCGCCTGATAATCAACCGCTGCCTGCTCATATTCGACTTTGGAAATAAATCCTTGATCCAGCAACCGTTTTTTTCGTTGCATCATGTTTTTAGCCAAAGTGGCTTGGGCCTGAGTCGAGCTAAGGTTGGCTTGGGTTTGTGCAAGCCGTGCAGCATTATCCTGATTATTTAAACGAACTAAAACCTGACCTTTTGAAACCGCTTGGCCCACTTGGGCATTGACAGCTGTTGCGGTTGCAGTCACTTGCGCCTGTATGCTGCTTTGATTTACTGCACGAAGTGTGCCGGTAAATGCAGTTTTAGCGATAGAAACCCCATCTTTGACTAAAACTAAATCTTGTTGAATTAATTCTATTTTTTGTGTGTTTTCAGCGGGTGCTTCTATTTCTTTTTTCTCACAAGCCCCCAGTAGTAAGCTCAAGCAGAGCGTACTACAGATTAAATATGACTTATGGTCGCTTAATTTAGTTTTTTTTATACGCTGTCCAAATGGCATGCGGGTAAATCCTTTTATTTATCGTGACATAAGCTCAGCCCTGTTATTAATAAATAAAATTTATTCAAGAGCTTTTAAACGAGCGATGATTCTGTCGTATTGTGCTTGGGTATTTCGATAGTGTATTTGTAACGAATTAATACTTTCTTTTTTTGATTCAATATTTTTTTGATTGTTATCAAGATTATTTTTTAAAGAGGTTGGAACGTTTTCAGCTTTACGTAAATATTCAATTTGTTGACGTTTAAAGGAGATGCGGTCATTTTGTAGCTGTTTTAGCTGGTCCTGCTGAAAGGCAATCTGTTTTTTGATGTGCATCAATGCATCATTGCGCTTGGTTGCTGCAACCTCAGAATTAGTATATGCAGTTTTGAGTTTTAGGTCAGCTGCATTTTTTTTGGCTTGTGCGGCACGTAGCGGTGCTTTTTTTATATCCGCTTCGGTATCGTAGCCACGATTACGTTGAATCACTTGCATGTTTTGGTCTAATGCTTCATAACCATGACGAATGTGATTTGGCGTTACACTGGTACTGATATTGGCGATACCTTTACTGTCATAGTAACGATACCATGTGGCTTTAGGTGGAGGCTCTGCAAAAATATACATCGTTTGAAATGTCAGCAAAAATAGAAAAATGAATTTTCCAGTCATTTTTTTTTGTGCAATGAAAGCAAGTTTTTGTTTAAACTGACTTTGCATTGTAACCCCCGATTTAAAAGTAGACTAAATTACTTATTTTAAAGTAATAAAACGGGTATATTAGACTCAAAATCCTTAATAAAAAACCTCTCTTAGTCAAAAAAAAATCATTGACCGATGGAAAGTGTGAAGCTGTTACTGAAAAAATAAGAAAATGCGTCTTTGTGTGGAAATGTTCATTGGAAATGAAAGTAAAGATATGTTAAAAATGTTAGTAACTTGTAATCAAACTTTCTACTCAAATTGTTTGTACACTCTAAAAATGGGAAGGGTCATTAAATGGACGATAAATTCCAAAATCTAAAAGTCATGGTGATTGATGATTCAAAAACCATTCGTCGTACAGCAGAGACATTACTACAGCGTGAAGGTTGTGAAGTGGTAACCGCAGTAGATGGTTTTGAAGCATTGGCAAAAATTGCTGAAGCCAATCCAGATATCGTTTTTGTCGATATTATGATGCCACGTTTGGACGGTTATCAAACTTGTGCATTAATCAAAAATTCTCAAAATTATCAAAATATTCCGGTCATCATGCTGTCAAGTAAAGATGGTTTGTTTGATCAGGCTAAAGGGCGTGTTGTCGGTTCGGATGAGTATTTAACTAAACCTTTTAGTAAAGATGAATTGTTAAACGCAATCCGTAATCACGTAACAGCATAAGTTTATTTTTTGGGGGAAAGCATGGCACGTATCCTTATTGTTGATGATTCACCAACAGAAACATTCCGTTTTAAAGAAATTTTAACTAAACATGGCTTTGATGTGATTGAGGCTGCGAATGGGGCTGATGGTGTCACAATGGCACAAGCAGAGTTACCGGATCTTGTGTTAATGGATGTGGTAATGCCTGGGGTAAATGGTTTCCAAGCAACACGTCAAATTGCACGTGGTACAACGACCAAACACATTCCGATTGTGATTGTCAGTACCAAAGATCAAGCAACTGACCGAGTTTGGGGGAAACGTCAAGGGGCAAGTGATTATTTAACCAAACCTGTAGACGAAAAACAATTAATTGATGTGATTAAACACCACCTCAATGCAGGATAAGCTCTATGGCAGCTAATGGATTTATCGAATTACTTCGGCTGGCTAAACGTGGCAACAAAAACTACGTTACCACTGAAAATGAAGTAAACCGATGGTCAGGCATTGCTTTTGAGATGATGGGGCAATATTTTGTGGCTCCTTTAGGTGAAGTGTCGGAAGTGATTTATCCACCTAAATATACGCCGGTTCCGAATACTCAAGCATGGGTGATGGGGCTGGCTAATATTCGGGGGCGGTTACTTTCAGTGGCTGATTTGGCTCAATATATTTCCGGGCACCGAACTCAGTTTTCACCCACTCAAAAAGTACTGTGTATTAGTCATAATGACCATTATGTCGGTTTGGTTGTAGATCAAGTTTTGGGGATTCAACACTTTAATAAGAAGAGTTTCTTTTCTAAACACAGTGAATTAGACAGCAATTTGCAAGAATATTGTCAGGGATATTTTTATCAACATAATCAACACTGGCATGTTTTCTTATTTAGTCGTTTATTGCAAAACCCAAAATACATGAATGCATCTATAAAATTTATAAATTAATATTCGCGCGCTGAAGAATGATGGCGAAAGTCGGGGAGAAGCTGGATGGGCTTTAAACTTAAAAAGAAAAATACAGGTGAAGGCAGCAACCGTAAGGTTGGTAATGCTTTATTGGCTAAGATTCAATCACAAACTGATCAATTATCACGTGTATTTGGTGACAGTGAGAAGTCCAAACCCTTAATTTTGGGTGCAGCATTCTGTCTGGTCGTCGCACTATTCCTGTTGCTGTACTTATTCTATAGTGTGCCGCGTAACAATGAATTAACACGTAGTGTGGGTGATTTACGTCTTTTATCACAGACGATTTCTCGTCAGGCAACTGAAGCAACCGCTTCAGGGACCAAAGAATCAATTGAGAAATTAGTACAATCTCAAAAAGGTTTTACAGAAAACCTTGAAACAGTGAAGGATATTCATCCGCATACTCCAGCGGTGGATGAAGTTGAGAGGCAATGGAAAACAGTCTCAGAAGGGATTGACTTAATTTCTTCCCAACAAAAAATGATTAACCAGCTTTATGATACCAATATTGCCATTGGTGAAACCATTCCTGGTATTCAGGCTGAATATAACTTGATGGTTGACCAAATGGCACGTCAAGACATGCCGAGTAACCAGGTGGTCATTGCGAAAAACCAGGTATTCATTGCAGAACGTATTCTTCGTTCCATTAGTTCGGTATTAACGGGTAGTGATAACTCTCGTGAGTCAGCAGACGACTTTAGTGCCGATACTGAAACATTTGGTTCTTATCTTGAAGCACAGTTGAATGGTAGTGCTGAACTTGGTGTGGAGCGTATTACTGATCCAGCTTTACGTGCATCACTGGAAGGCATCAAAGCTGAATATGACGATGTATTAAAATCTGCGTCCGCAACGATTCTTAAAAACTCGACTCAAATTGTAAAAGTACGTCAGGCCTCATCTTCAATTTTTGCCCAATCAGATGAGCTATTGACTAACCTGAATAAGTTATCTGCCGGTTCAAGTTGGTCGGTTGCTATTCCTGCACTATTTTTAATTTTGTGTTTAGTTGGCTTTTTGATCTGTGTATTTAAATTGCTTACATTACGTGGTCAGTCAGATAAACAGCGTGTAGCTAACCTGCAAGAAGAATATGACCGTAACCAGAATGCGATTTTACGTTTACTGGATGAGATCGCTGACTTGGCAGATGGTGACCTTCGTTCATACGCAACGGTATCAGAAGACTTTACCGGTGCGATTGCCGACTCGATTAACTTCGCGATTGACCAATTACGTGACCTAGTATCGCGTATTACCGAAACTTCTCAAGAAGTTGCGCAATATACTGCCAATACGCAGGGTATTACTAACCAGCTAGCGGAAGCATCTGAACACCAGGCACAAGAAATTGCCGGTGCCTCTGCTGCAATTAACGAAATGGCCATGTCGATTGACCAGGTATCTTCAAATGCAACCGAATCTGCAGTCGTTGCAGAGCGTTCAGTGCAAATTGCTGCCAATGGTGCGGATGTTGTAAACCGTTCAATTGAAGGCATGGACATGATTCGTGAGCAGATTCAGGAAACCTCAAAACGTATTAAACGTTTGGGTGAGTCTTCTCAAGAAATTGGTAACATCGTTGCGTTGATTAACGATATTGCCGACCAAACCAACATCCTGGCATTGAATGCGGCCATTCAGGCATCGATGGCAGGTGAAGCAGGCCGTGGTTTCGCCGTGGTAGCCGATGAGGTACAGCGTCTTGCTGAACGTTCAGCATCTGCAACCAAACAGATTGAAGGCTTGGTAAAAACCATTCAGACAGATACCAACGAAGCGGTTATTTCCATGGAACAAACAACCTCCGAGGTTGTACGTGGTGCGAACTTGTCTAAGGATGCCGGTGTAGCACTGGATGAAATTCAAAACGTATCCAGCAACCTGGCGAAATTGATTGCCAACATTTCTGATGCGGCAAAACTGCAGTCTGCTTCTGCAGGCCATATTGCAACCACGATGAATGTTGTACAGGAAATTACTTCACAAACCACAACAGCAACTTTCGATACCGCACGTTCAGTATCTGAATTGGCAAATATGGCCGAATCGCTACGTGAATCTGTAACTGACTTTAAATTACCGGACTAAGGTAATACGAAAGCTTTGGGGTGATGTGTCTGACTTTAGGGTAAGGCACATCAATAAATCACAGATAAAGCATCGACAAGATGAACTTAACCTCAAAGTTAGGTCTCGCGTGATGGTGACAATTAAGTTTGAGCACCCTTCTTGGTGGCAGATAAACGTAAGAAGCCTAAACTATGAAAGAAATATTAAAAAATTTAGTTGAAACGACTACGCTTCCTGAAGATAGTTATCTTGATCAAGATACAGAAATTTTAGAAATTTTTGTTGAAGAAATCGAAGAAATCTTCGTTGAGTTAAGTACTTTATTTACGACTTGGCTTGAAAATCCCAATGACCAAGAAATCTTGAATACTATTCGCCGCCATTTCCATACGCTTAAAGGCTCTGGACGAATGGTGGGAGCAAAATCTGCCGGTGAATTGGCCTGGACTGTTGAAGATACTTTAAATCGTGTCATTTCGGGTGCGGTTCCATTGGATACAGTGGTTCAACGCTTCGCTCAAACTGTATTCAAAATTTATCAATATAAGTTATATCCAATTTTCAAAACCGTTCAGCTGGCTGATATTGATTTACGACCTTTGGTTTTACTGGGTCAGCAAATACAGCAAAAACTAAGCTTAGAACCTGCTTTGGAAGAATTACTGGATCTTTCTACAACCTTGACTGCTGAAGATGGTATGACTGGTTTAGAATTGCATGAAACAGGATCCAGCGCAGTAGAGCAAGAAGCAGCAATAATAAAAGCTTCAGAACAGACTGTTGAAATAGCCGCCAATAATGATATTGAAGAAACAGTTGCGATCTTTATTGAAGAAGCTGAAGAGCACTTGTTAACGATTGACCAGTTCTTGAAAAATGAACATGAAAATAAACAAGATTATAACGCTCTCATTCGTGCATTACATACCTTGCGCGGCAGTTCATCCATGGCTCAAATCGAGCAGGTTTTTGAAGCCAGTACCAAGGTAGAAAATTTATTTAAAACCTTATTACAAGAAGAAATTGGTTCGACCTCTAAACAAATGGCTTTGCTGATTCAGTATGCTGAGTTTGTGGGTGATTATTTGCATACCCTCAGACAGGGTGAAATGCAAAAACTTGATGTGATATATGAAACCTTTAATGATGCATGGAATAACTATGGCTTTACTTCAGCTGAAGTAGATGAAGGGGTTAATCCTCAAGGTCTGGTTTCTAAGCTGATTGCATTAAATATTGATTTGTTACTCGATGCTGAATTCGAATTTGAAAAACGTGTCAAGGTTGAATACCCGGAATACATCCAGGCCTTAAGTGAACAGGCTCAACATTTACTAGATCATACTGATAATCGTGCTGCGGCTGGCATTCATCAATTTACCCATGAATTAAAGTCAAGTTATGAAGAATTGGTATTAAAGCCAGAATTACTCAATACCGATTATGCATATGAGTTGTTTGGACAAGCGCACCAAGAATTCATTCATTTGTTTGATACTTTGGCCGCAGGACAACGTGTCATTTTAACTGATGAAGTACAGAAAATATTGAGTGATCTTTCTGCCTTTGTGCAGCAAGACCTTGAACAGTTTGAAAGTGCGGAATCTGTAGTTGAAGAATTGCCTGTAGCTGTAACAAATCCAGTATTAACTACGACAGTAGATCTTGCACAAATTTCACAAAGAATGCGTTCTGATCGTGCTCAAATGCATGCAGCTGAGGCAAACAGTGATTTCGATGCAGATTTACTGGATATCTTCCTGGAAGAAGCAGAAGAATTGTTGGGTGGGATTGACCAAGATTTAAATACTTGGAGCAAGAACCCGGCCAATACCACTGCACTGAATAATTTAATGCGCTATCTGCATACCCTGAAAGGGGGTGCAAATATGATTCAAGCGACTCATATTGGCTTAATTTCCCATGAATTAGAGTCAATTTATGAGCGTGTGATTCGTCAACAAATAACAGTTACGCCACAACTGATTAGTATTATTCGTTTAGTTCAGGATGATGTATCAGATCGAATTCAAATTATTCGTGAAGACAATATTGACTACTCTGGTGCTGAATCGATTGAGATTTTGCGCAATATTCAAGAAATTTCGCAAGGCAAGTCTGCAAGCATTGCTGTGCTGGATACGGTTGCAGTTGAAAATGTTGCAGCTGAAACCGATGTGTATGAATTAGCAGAACCAGTAGCGGAGAAACTTGCTTTAGATGATGAAATAGAACAAGAATTTATTTCGCAAAATGTAGCAGTTGTTGACGATCCTGAGGATAGTATTCGCTTAATTGCAGAAGAAACATTCTTGGAAGAAGCGGAAGAGATTTTAGAATCTACAGATGATCTATTAAAACAATGGTTTGATCAACGAAGCGATCGTAGCTTACTGCTTCAATTACAACGTGCCGCCCACAGTCTTAAGGGTGGTGCACGTATGATTGAAAATGAACCTGTAGCTGCCATTTCATATCAACTAGAAACCACTTTTGAGCAGTTTGCGGTTCATCATTTTAACTCGAATGTATACGACCTATTATTACAGACCACGTTTGCATGGTTAAAACAGGCCATCTTCCAAGGTGATTACAGTAATTTTGATAGTCTAAAATTAAGCTTGGAGTCGATTGGATTTGTTGATGTAACCGCTCGACTACCAAATCGTGTGACTCAAGCCGATCTATTATCTGCGCCAAAAACCTTTGAATTTGTTCAGGGTGATGGTACTGAACCACCTGCAATGTTGGGTGAGTGGGACTTAAGTTCACAACAAGATAACAGCAATGAAATGATCCGTATTTCTGCCGAATTGGTGGAAAAAATGATCGATTTGTCTGGTGAAAATGCAATTAACCGTTCACGTATCGAAATGGACTTGGGCCAACTTGGTAATACCTTGAATGAGATGGAATTGGCGATGAAGCGTTTAGCTGACCAGTTACGTCGAATGGAAGGTGAGTTAGAGTCACAAATTATTGCAAAACATGGTTCAGAAAATTCACGTTATGCTGATTTTGACCCATTAGAGATGGACCAATATTCATCTTTAAATCAATTGTCAAAATCATTGGCGGAATCTGCATCTGACTTAGTGGACTTTAAAACCACCTTGGCGGAAAAAATTCGTGATACAGAAGGTCTATTGTTACAACAATCACGTATTCAAGCCGAGATTCAAGAAAGCTTGATGCGTACGCGTCTGGTACCATTTGATCGCCTGTTGCCACGTTTACAGCGTATCGTGCGTCAAACCTCATCCACATTGAATCGTCCAGCAGAGTTGATTGTACAAAACACTGAAGGTGAATTGGACCGTACCATTCTTGAGCGTTTGGTGACGCCATTTGAACATATGCTTCGTAACGCGATTGACCATGGTCTGGAAGACACTGAATTACGACGTGAAGTTCAGAAGCCTGAAATAGGACGAATTGTCTTAAATATCAGCAGTCAAGGTACAGATGTACTGGTCTCTTTTAGTGATGATGGTAAAGGGATTGATGAATCGAAGATTAAAGAAAAGGCCTTAAATTTAGGTTTAATTAAAGCCGATCAATTCCTCGATAAACAAGAAATCCTGCAATTGATTTTCCATCCCGGATTCAGTACTGCGAAAGAAATCACCCAGATTTCTGGTCGTGGCGTAGGCTTGGATGTGGTGCAAAGTGAAATTAAGGCACTCGGTGGTCATGTCTCTGTTGATTCAAATCTTGGAGAAGGAACCACCTTTACTATTCGCGTACCAACCACAGTAGCGGTAAGTGATGCCTTGATGGTAAAAGCGGGTGATCAGCAATTTGCGATTTCATTGGCTCAAATCGACCGTATTGTTCGAATTGCGCCTTCTACATTGGAAGAGTACTTCAATAGTAAAGATGACTTCTTTAAAATTGATAACACCAATTACAAACTACGTTATTTATCCGAGTTTGTTGCAAACCAGCCGTTACCACGTTTAAGTAATATTGCGCATTCTTTACCAGTGCTATTAATTAAAGGCAATAGTGGTCAAACCATCGCGTTATTGGTCGACCAGTTGATTGGTTCACGTGCACAAATTGTGGTGAAACCGATTGGTCAGCAATTCTCGAGTGTTGGGGTTGTTGCCGGAGCCACCATTCTGGGTGATGGTCAGGTCTGCCTGATTCTGGATGGTCAAAATATTGCGCGTCAAATTCAAACCACCCAACGTACTAAACATCTGTCAGATCAGCGTGATCTGTCCCGTCATAATAATGCACGTCGCTTAATTATGATTGTGGATGACTCGGTTACTGTACGTAAGGTGACATCACGTTTACTTGAACGTCAGGGTTATGACATTGTGACGGCTAAAGATGGTGTCGATGCGATTGAACAACTTGAAAATGTGAAACCAGACTTGATGTTGCTCGATATTGAAATGCCACGTATGGATGGATTTGAAGTAACTAACCTTGTTCGTCACCATGAAGTGCATCGAGATTTACCAATTATCATGATTACTTCAAGAACAGGTGAGAAGCACCGTGAACGTGCATTCAGTCTGGGTGTAAGCCACTATATGGGTAAACCATTCCAGGAAGCAGAATTGTTGAGCAATGTTGAAAACTTGTTAGAGACCAGTCAGGGGTAAATAAATGAGCCAAAATAGTGTTTCAAACTCTGCTTTGAATCAAATTACACAACAAGAGTTACATCACCTTATTACCGTGTCGACTGGATTTATCGATGCTTATATTATTGATTGTCATGGTAAGGAGGCGATGGTATTACCACAAAATATCGTTTTGTCAGCACTGGATAGTTCCACGAAAGTTCCATTTGTGGAATGGCATGAACTTAAGCTACCTGTCTATGCGGTGAATAATCCTGAACAGAAAGCAGGTGTGGCTTTGGTAATTGAAGGAGATGAGGTGAGTCAACGTTTTGCCCTGATGTGCAATGAGATGCCAAAAACTATTCGTCTACGTATTTCTGAAGTGGTTGACGATGAACGGGATTTAAATGATCCGGCTGTATTTCAATATGTACGTATGGCAGATCAAGTTTTTCATATCCCTAATCTAGCTCAAATTCAATCTTCTTTAGGATTGTAATTTTAACGACTTGCTCAAATATGAGTCATAAAAAAAGGAACTTTAAAAGTTCCTTTTTTTATTTATTGGAGTTTTAGTGGGCCAATAAGCCTTCTAAAATCTGTTCATAAATTTCAGCAAGCGGCTCCAAATCAGCAACATTTACATGCTCATCAATTTGATGAATACTGGCATTTAAAACGCCTAACTCAAGCACTTGAGCACCGGTAGGGGCAATAAAGCGACCATCTGACGTGCCGCCACTGGTCGAAAGTTCAGTTTCAATACCCGTCACATTACGAATCGCATTCTTTGCCGCATTCACCAGTTCACCGACTGGAGTCAGGAAGGGTAAACCTGAAAGCGTCCAGTTAATATCATAGTCAACATTGTGGCGGTCAAGAATTTCCAAAGTACGTGCCTTGAGTTGTTCCGCTGTAACCTCAGTTGAATAGCGGAAGTTAAACAGTAAGTTCATTGTGCCAGGAACGACATTGGTTGCGCCTGTACCGGCATTGATATTTGAAATTTGGAAAGACGTTGCAGGGAAGTATTCATTGCCATTATCCCAAACGGTATCGCAAAGCTCAGCCAAAGCTTTAGATGCGGTATGAATAGGGTTAATCGCAAGGTGAGGGTAGGCCACATGCCCTTGTTTGCCTTTAACGGTTAAATTGGCATTTAACGAACCACGACGACCATTTTTAACAATGTCACCTAATTGATTGGTACTTGAAGGCTCACCCACGAGGCACCAGGTCATTTTCTCATTACGTGCTTCTAAGGCTTCCACGACTTTTACCGTTCCGTTGATCGATGGACCTTCTTCATCAGAAGTAATCAAAAATGCAATGGAACCCTTATGATTGGGATGTTTTGCAACAAAGCGTTCAGATGCAACTACCATGGCTGCAAGTGCAGTTTTCATGTCTGCACTGCCACGACCATAAAGCTTGCCATCACGAATTTCGGGTACAAATGGATCCGAGTTCCAGTCATCTAAGCTGCCTGTTGGGACAACATCGGTATGACCTGCAAAACATAAAACCGGAGCTTCGGTTCCTTTACGTGCCCATAAATTATCGACATCTTCAAAACGCATCGGTTCAATATTGAACCCAATTTTTTCTAAACGATCCGCCATAATGGTTTGGCAGCTATGATCGATCGGGGTTACAGAAGGCTGACGTAACAGTTGCAGGCTTAAATCAAGGGTAGCGGAAGATGTCATGCGATTTTCATAAGTCGATAAATTTGTCAGCACTATAATAGGCGAATATGCCCTTGAATGTGAACGACTGCGATAAAATTGCCATAAAAAAAACCCTATCTAGGATAGGGTTTCATATGTACTAATAACGAATTAGTTTTTGCGGATTTCGTCAGAAGTTTTTTCAGCAGTATGGGTTACGGCATCTCCAGCTTTGGATACATCTTTACCCATGCCTTTAAATGTATTACAACCAGTTAAAACAAATGCCATAATAAGGGAAGTTGCTAGAATTTTTTTCATCATCATCTCCAAGTAATTCATTATTTTGATGTGAGTTTAGGTTAAATAATACCTGACGTAAAAAATATGAGTTTTTGATGGTAGAAAAGTAATCAATTGTTATAAAGGTAGACATTTCTCATAAAGTTAATCATTCAACTCTTTGGGAAAGCAGCGGTGCATGTCTGAACATATAGAAATTGGGCTTATCTTTTTGCAGATATAAACCATTGATCCACCAGTGCGCAGTTTCACTACTCAAATGAGAGGCTGGGCAGATCCACTCTTGTCGTTGCAAACGATAAAAATGTGAATTTTGAGGAGGAATATGACTTCCCCAATAGCCTAATCGCCGTTTGAGATTGACCCAGGGTGGAATGACTTGCTGTGTAGGTTCAACAGGAAGATAGAGTTGACCTTTTAACACTGCATAGCGTCGCTCAATCTTATATTCAAGTGCATCTTCAAATTGAAATTGTTTTTGGCTAAAGTGATTTAATTTTCGAATTAAGGTGTCGCTACGGTTTAAGCCATACCAATACGCCAAAGAAAAATCCCGTTCAGCCAAGTAATATTTTAAAGCCACTTCCCAATGTTCAACTTGATTGGTTTCGGTATTCAATACCAGAAAATCGAGTTCGCCCAAGGTTTTAGGTCCCGCTATTTTTTGAATGCTGTGACCGCGTAATTCATAGGGATGATAGTTTTGATCCAGCAGCCAAAACCAGATAAACATTTCAAAGCGTAGGCCTAAACGGGTACTTTTAAGCTGTTGTAAAAAGACTTGTAATTCTTGAGGATGTTGATCTAAATAAAGCAATCTTGAATGATAATGCTGAAAATGCTTTGCCCATGTTTCATTGGCATGTAATTGAAAAGAATGTTTGAGCACGAGTTCTGGTGGAATAGCAGCTAAAATATTCGGGCTGGCTAGACAAAATGCCAGTTGTCGAACCAGTAAGTTTTTAAATTGAAGCCAAGGTTCATCAAGATCAGACGCTTGATTTAAAGCAAACATAGAAACACCCAGCGCTAAATTAAAAAGTGCAGAATTACAACGGATAATATGCAAAAACACTTTATACTACCGCAATTAGTCGTATAGGACAGTGCTATGAAGATGTTGTTTTGGCGGAGTTTGGTGATGATTTTTGTCATCCTGGGCTTTATCGGTGCACTTTTGCCGGGTATGCCAACAACAGTATTTCTTATTTTAGCCGCCTGGTCTGCCTCAAAAGGTTGGCCGCAAATGGATGTCTGGCTACTCAATCATCCTAAATATGGGGCGACCTTGCGATCATGGCGTGAAAATGGCACTGTGCCGCGTAAAGCGAAATGGTTTGCCAGTATCATGATGCTGATTAGCGCCATGATTATGCTGTTTACCAATGCGCCGTTATTGGTCAAAGTATTTACCAACTTGACCATGCTTTCGGTTTCCATTTGGCTGTGGCTACGTCCTGAACCTTCGAATGAACCGATCAAAGAAGCAGAGTAGTACACATCATGTCATATACTTTAGCACAAGCAGATGTCTGGATTGATTTAGCCGAGCAAACCTTAAGCTTGCCAAACCATAATAAGTTTTATGTGATTTCTTCAGGTAAGAACGGTATTGGTGAACAAGAAAACTCAGGCAAGACACCTAGAGGCTGGCATAAAGTTGCACTCAAATTTGGTTACAGCGCACCTAAAAATGCAGTTTTCAAAGCGCGACAGGAAACGGGTGAAGTCTATGATGAGTCGCTTGCAGCACAATTTCCTGAACGGGATTGGATACTCTCGCGTATTCTCTGGTTAAGCGGTTTGGAAGATTGCTTTAATCAGGGCGAGGGCTGTGACACATTTAAGCGCTATATCTATATTCATGGCACCCCAGACACAGAGCCGATGGGTATCCCCATGTCACATGGCTGTATCCGCATGCGCAATCAAGATGTGATTGAATTGTTCGATCTTATTCCTGAACAGGCATTGGTCTTTATTTCAGAACACAGTTTGAATTTAATTGATTGTAAAACAAGCACAACTTAATAGAAGCATATCGTAAGAAATGAATAGCGAAGATATTGTTATATAGATCGTGGCTAAAAAATCGTATTATTTCCCAGTTGTTCAAAAAATCTAAGAAATTTTGAGTCAAAATGACAGGATGAATTTATAAATTTTTGCAAGAAATTCTAAATAAATTGCAGAAATTGTTTGTTTTTATAGCGATTAACCTATTTTTTAATCACTCAAACGTAAAATACCAAAAACAGGCAGAAAAGCGTTTGACAGGCTGCATAGATTCTCTATAATGCACCACACAAACGATGAAGTCGTAAAGGGCGCTTAGCTCAGTTGGTAGAGCGTCTGCCTTACAAGCAGAATGTCGGCGGTTCGATCCCGTCAGCGCCCACCAAGCCTTTACGTTAAATGTTTTAAGTGCAGCGGTAGTTCAGTTGGTTAGAATATCGGCCTGTCACGCCGAGGGTCGCGGGTTCGAGTCCCGTCCGCTGCGCCATCCT